>NZ_CP151657.1:0-323580 GCF_038405225.1 Arthrobacter citreus | reverse complement strand
GTCGGCGTCGACGACGGCGGGAAGTCCGGATGCCATGGCATCCTGGGCACGCTGGCGCTGCTCTTCGTCCGCGCCGGCTCCCGGGCCCACCAGCCATGCCTGGACATGGGTGGCGGGAACGGTATCGGTGGCGCAGACGGCTTCGGGATGCGATGCATTGATCAGCCGGCATACTGCTTCGGGTCCCAGATAGCGGACCATGCCGACCCCGGTGGCCAGTGCTGCCCCCGTGGCCAGGACTGCAGCACCCGGGTAGGTCGAGGATCCGGCGGCGATGCCCAGGACTCCGCGGGTGTACTTGTGGTCGGTTTTGCGCGGGACTGGCAACAGCGCAGCCACGTCGGCGGTTTCGAGCCTCCGCAGGTGCGGTTCCGGCGGCATCTGCAGGCCGATGTCAACGCATTCAAGGCGGCCGGCGGCCAGCGCCCCGGGGCCGGCCAGCAGCCCGGTCTTGAAAGCTCCGAAGGTCACGGTGACATCCGCCGGGATGTTTTTCCCCTCTGCTTCGCCGGTGTCGGCGTCCACTCCGCTGGGCAGGTCGCAGGCAATGATCAGCGGCGGCCGCGCGGACTCCAGGTGCTGGGCCAGTTCTGCGGCATCCCCGCGCAGTCCTCCCCTGCCACCGGTGCCGAGGATTCCGTCAATGAGCAGGTCTGCCGCGGAGCACAGGGCGGCGGCCTGCGGCACTCCGTCTGACAGTGCCAGCACGCGGCCGCCCTGCCGCCGGAATTCCGCCAGGGCTTCGGGATGGGCCGCCGGTGCCGTGAGAACAGCCGTGATGCCCGCACCGCGGCGGGCCAGCCTGGCGGCGGCGTACAGGGCGTCTCCGCCGTTGTTGCCCGCGCCGGCCAGCACGGTGACGCGGGCCCCGTACAGCGAACCCCGGCCCGCCAGGAGTTCCCGGACGCACGCGGCATACAGGCCGTAAGCCGCACGCTGCATCAGTGCAGGTCCGTCCCCGGCGGCGAGCAACGGCTTTTCCGCGGCCCGCACAGCGGTGCCGGAGTACGCACTGATCATGTGTCCAGACTAACCCTCGGCGATCACCATGGCAGTGGCAACGTCACCGTCGTGGCTCAGCGAGAGATGCCAGGTGCGGACGCCCTTGGCTTCGGCAGCCGCTGCGACCGTTCCCCGGACGCTGACGCTGGGTGCTCCGGCGGCGTCAAGGTCCACTTGGCAGTCCTGCCAGTTCATGCCGGCCGGGGCGCCGAGTGCCTTGGCAACGGCTTCCTTCGCGGCAAACCGGGCTGCGAGGGAACGCAGGTTCAGCTCGCGTTCGGCTGGAACAAAAAGCCGCGTCCTAAGCCCGGGTGTCCGTTCCAACTGGCGTCCAAAACGCGGCATATCCACCACGTCGACGCCGATCCCAATGATCACCGGTTATTCGACCGTGACTGACTTGGCGAGGTTCCGCGGCTGGTCCACGTCGAACCCCTTGGCAGTGGCCAGGGCACAGGCGAAGATCTGCAGCGGAACGGTGGTCAGCAGCGGTGCCAGCAGCGTGGGTGTCTCGGGAACGTAGAAGACGTGCTCGGCATAGGCCTTCACGGCGTCGTCGCCCTCTTCGGCAATCACGATGGTCTTGGCGCCGCGGGCGCGGATCTCCTGGATGTTGGAAACCACCTTGGCGTGAAGCGAATCCCGGCCCCGCGGTGAGGGGACCACTACGAACACGGGCTGGCCCTCTTCGATCAGCGCAATGGGTCCGTGCTTGAGCTCGCCTGCGGCGAAGCCCTCGGCATGGATGTAGGCCAGTTCCTTCAGCTTCAGGGCGCCTTCCATTGCAACGGGGAAGCCAACATGGCGGCCCAGGAAGAGCACGGACTTGGCGTCCGCCATCAGCTCGGCGAGTTCCTTGATCTGTCCGGAGTTATCCAGCACCTGCTGGATCTTGGCGGGAACCTTGCCAAGGTCCGAGAGCATGTCCTTGATTTCGCCCTGGAACTTGTCTCCGCGGAGCTGGGCCAGGTAAAGGCCGAGCAGGTAGGCGGCGGTGATCTGCGCCAGGAAGGCCTTGGTGGAAGCCACCGCAATTTCGGGGCCGGCGTGGGTGTACAGCACGGCGTCGGACTCGCGCGGGATGGTGGAGCCGTTGGTGTTGCAGATTGCAAGCACCTTGGCGCCCTGTTCCTTGGCGTAACGGACGGCCATGAGGGTGTCCATGGTTTCGCCGGACTGGGAAATCGCGACGATCAGTGTGTTGGCGTCAACAATCGGGTCGCGGTAGCGGAACTCGTGGCTGAGCTCAACCTCCACCGGGATCCGGCACCAGTGCTCAATGGCGTACTTGGCCACCTGGCCGGCGTAGGCCGAAGTTCCGCACGCCAGGACCATGATCTTGTTGATGGCCTTGAGCTCTTCGGGATCAATGCGCAGTTCGTCCAGCGTCAGACGCCCTTCGACGTCGGAACGGCCCAGCAGGGTGTCGCCCACGGCCTGCGGCTGGTCATTAATTTCCTTCTCCATGAAGGACGGGTAGCCGCCCTTTTCCGCTGCAGCGGCGTCCCAGTTGACCTCGAACTCGGTGCCGGAGGCGGGGTTGCCGTAGAAGTCGGTAATCTCCACCAGTTCGGGGGTGATGCTGACGATCTGGTCCTGTCCCAGCTCAACGGCGCGGCGGGTGAAGTCGATGAAGCCGGAGACGTCGGATCCCAGGAAGTTCTCGCCCTCTCCCAGCCCCACCACGAGCGGGGAGTTGCGGCGGGCAGCGACGACCAGGTCCGGTGAATCGGCGTGGATGGCCAGCAGAGTGAAGGCGCCCTCCAGCCGACGGCAGGCAAGCTGCATGGACAGGGCCAGGTCTCCGCCGCCTTCGCCGCGGTACACGGAGGCCAACAATGCGGCAGCAACCTCGGTGTCGGTTTCGGAAATGAACTCGGCGCCGGCTGCGAGCAGCTCTGCCTTGAGTTCCGCGAAATTCTCGATGATCCCGTTATGGATCACTGCAAGACGCCCCTCGTCCGCCAGGTGCGGGTGGGCATTTTCATCAGTGGGACCACCATGGGTCGCCCAGCGGGTGTGGCCGATGCCCGTGGTTGCCTCGGGCAGGGGTGCGGCGGCCAGTTCGGCGATCAGGTTGGCCAGCTTGCCTGACTTCTTGCGGGAGTCGATTCCGGTTTCGGTCAGAACGGCAACGCCCGCCGAATCGTACCCGCGGTATTCCAGTCGGCGCAGGCCCTCCATGACGACGTCAAGCGCGCCGTGCTCGTGACTCTTGAGCTCACCTGCGGCGGCGGCACTGGGGCGGCGACCGGCATATCCAACAATTCCACACATACGGCTAAGACTACCGGCACGACTACCTACATCGCCAAAATACCGGCACCACCTGCGAACCGCCGCGGCCGGGGCCGTGGCATGGCCGTTTTGGAATGGCTGCACGGCAGGGCAGAATCGTAAAGTGACAGACCGTACAAAGGCAGCCCCTCATCCAGCCAAAGCCTCCGGAAATGCACCGGACAGTGGCTTTTCCCCGTTCGTGGAACTGGACCGGCAGACCTGGTCACGGCTTTCCAACGAAATACGGTCGCCCCTGAACCAGGACGACATCCTGCGGCTGCGGGGGCTCGGCGAACGGCTGAGCCTGGACGAGGTCCGGGAGGTGTACCTGCCCCTCTCGCGCCTGCTCAACCTCTACGTTGCGGCTGCCGGGCGGCTGCACAGCGCAACCACCACTTTCCTGGGCGAGAAAACCACCCGGACACCGTTTGTTATCGGGGTGGCCGGGTCAGTGGCCGTGGGAAAGTCGACCACGGCGCGCGTTCTGCGGGAGATGCTGCGCCGTTGGCCGGATACCCCGAACGTGGAACTGATCACCACCGACGGATTCCTCTATCCGAACGCCGAGCTGAAGCGCCGGGGTCTGATGGACCGGAAGGGTTTCCCGGAGTCCTACGACCGCCGGGCCCTGCTGCGCTTTGTCAGCGCCGTCAAGAGCGGGGCCGAGGAAGTGCGCGCGCCGCGCTACTCGCACCTGACCTACGACATCGTGCCGAATGAGGAAATTGTCGTACACCGGCCCGACGTGCTGATCGTCGAAGGCCTCAACGTCCTGGCTCCCGCCCGCACCCGGGCGGACGGCAGGGCAGGACTGGCGCTGAGCGACTTCTTCGACTTTTCCATTTACGTGGACGCCCGCACCTCCTACATCGAGGAATGGTACGTCCAGCGCTTCATGTCACTGCGCGGCGGTGCCTTCGCTGATCCGGAATCCTATTTCCACCGCTATGCCGGGCTGACCGACACTGAAGCCCGTGCCACGGCGCTGGATATCTGGAAGCGCATCAATGAACCAAACCTGGTGACCAATGTCCTGCCGACGCGCGGACGTGCTCAGCTGGTGCTGACCAAGGACGCCGACCACTCGGTGACCAGGATGCTGCTGCGCAAGACGTAGGGGCCGGCCCTCCCTCAGGCTTCGGTCGGCTCCAGCGCCAGGTTGTTTTCCACCGTCTCGGCCAGCTTCGCAGCCACTGAGGCAGCTGTTTCCATGTCTTCAGCTTCGACCATGACCCGGACGAGCGCTTCGGTGCCCGAGGGACGGAGCAGTACCCGGCCTGTTTCGCCCAGGATCGTCCGTGCGTCCATCACGGCGCGGAGAACGGCGTCATTGCTGCCGACCGCTGCCTTGTCGACGCCCTTAACGTTGATCAGGACCTGCGGGAGCTTGTTCATGACCTGTGCAAGATCCTTGAGGGTGCGTCCGGTGCGCTTCACCTGAGCAGCGAGCTGCAGGCCGGTGAGGACACCGTCGCCGGTTGTTGCGTGCTCAGAAAAAATGACATGCCCGGACTGCTCGCCGCCAAGGCTGTAGCCGCCCTCGCGCATGCCCTCAAGTACGTACCGGTCCCCCACCCCGGTCTCGCGAAGGCTGATGCCCGCTTCGCGCAGTGCGAGCTTCAGGCCCAGGTTGCTCATCACCGTGGCCACGAGGGTGTCATCCTTGAGCTTGCCGGCGGACTTCAGGGCAACCGCCATGATCGCCATGATCTGGTCACCGTCCACGACGGTTCCCTCGTGGTCCACGGCAAGGCAGCGGTCGGCGTCGCCGTCGTGCGCAACGCCCAGGTCTGCACCGTGTTCCAGTACTGCCGCCTGCAGCTTTTCCAGGTGGGTGGATCCGCAGCCTTCATTGATGTTGACGCCGTCGGGGTCCGCCCCGATGACCACCACTTCGGCCCCTGCATCGGCGAAAACTTGGGGCGAGCAACCGCTCGCGGCTCCGTTGGCGCAGTCCAAGACCACTTTCAGGCCGTCCAGCCGGTTCGGGAGTGTCTGGAGCAGGTGGATGACATAGCGGTCTTCGGCATCAGCGAACCGGTGGATGCGTCCAACATCGGCGCCGGTGGGACGAAGGCTGGGCTTGTCCATTTCAATTTCAATGGCATCTTCAGCCGCATCGTCAAGCTTCTGGCCGCCGCGGGCCAGAAACTTGATGCCATTGTCGGGAGCCGCATTGTGGGAGGCGGAAATCATGACGCCGAAGTCAGCGTCAAGGTCTGCGACCAGGAAGGCCGCAGCGGGGGTCGGCAGGACGCCGGCGTCAAAGACGTCAACGCCCGAGCTCGCAAGTCCTGCTTCCACTGCCGCTGAGATGAAGTGACCGCTGATGCGGGGGTCGCGTGCAACAACTGCAACAGGCCGCCGGCCGCCTTCAACGCGCCGGTGCCCCAGAACGACGGCGGCCGCCTGCGCCAGGCCCAGGGCCACTTCGGCGGTAATCAGGCCGTTGGCCAATCCACGGACGCCGTCAGTTCCAAACAATCTAGTCATCGCACATTATCCTCAAACAGGGGGCAGGGCTGAAGGCAGCCCCAGGGGCAACCCACTGGGCTATTGTGCCACTTCGATGCCGCAGCAGACGAAGCGCCGGCAGGTAGGTAGGTGGTTGCTGTGTCCAACAACACTTAGCGGAGAGCGGAAAGGGCGGAAAACTCCCTTGTCCATAACGCAGAAAGTGCGCCTTCCAAAGCTGGAAGACGCACTTTCTGCTGTCCCGCGCTGATCGCGCCGGCCCCAACGACTTTTTAGCGCGTGGAGCCAAGCGCCAATTCGGCGCGAGGGCCCCAAGACGCATTCGCTCCAGCGAATGTGTCTTGGGAAGCGCTGAATTAGCGCTTGGAGTACTGAGGTGCCTTGCGGGCCTTCTTGAGACCGGCCTTCTTGCGCTCGATGACGCGTGCGTCACGAGTCAGGTAACCGGCCTTCTTCAGCGTCGGGCGGTTGTTCTCGCGGTCGATCTCGTTCAGCGAACGGGCAACACCCAGACGCAGCGCGCCGGCCTGGCCGGAGGCGCCGCCGCCGTGGATGCGGGCGATAACGTCGTAGGCGCCATCAAGGTCAAGGACCTTGAACGGCTCGTTGACGTCCTGCTGGTGCAGCTTGTTCGGGAAGTAAGCAGCCAGGTCGCGGCCGTTTACCAGCCACTTGCCGGTACCCGGGACAACGCGCACGCGGGCAATAGCCTGCTTGCGGCGGCCAACGGCAGAGCCGGAGACAGTCAGGGCCGGGCGTTCCTTGACAGCAGCCTCGGCTGCGTCAGGGGTTTCCGAGGTGTAGCTCGAAAGCTCCTCGGTTGTTTCATTGAGCTCTTCAGTGTTCTGAGCCACGATTCTCCTTGAATTAATTCTTTAGTTGGCGGGGCCAGAACTACTGGGCGACCTGGGTGATTTCGAAGGTCTTGGGCTGCTGGGCTCCATGCGGGTGCTCTGCACCGCGGTAGACCTTGAGCTTGCTGATCTGCTGAGCAGCCAGGGAGTTCTTGGGCAGCATGCCGCGGATGGCCTTCTCAACTGCACGTACCGGATTCGACTCCAGCAGTTCTGCGTAGTTGACGGAGGACAGACCGCCCGGGTAACCCGAGTGGCGGTAGGCACGCTTCTGTTCGAGCTTGGCGCCGGTGAGGGCAACCTTCTCGGCGTTGATGATGATGACGAAATCGCCCATGTCCATGTGGGGAGCGAAGGTCGGCTTGTGCTTTCCGCGCAGCAGTGTTGCGGTCTGGCTGGCAAGACGGCCTAGGACAACGTCGGTGGCGTCAATGACGTGCCACTGGCGGTTGATGTCGCCGGGCTTCGGGGTGTACGTACGCACGGTTTTTGCCTTCGTTTCTTCTTCTTAGGTGGCGCGGCTCATATGGATGCCACATGGTCCGCAGCTTCTCTATGCGTTTACCGGATGGTCAGGTGAGGACTGATGTAACCAGTGGTCCTGATGTACTCGGCTATTTCCCCGGGGCCAGGTGGCTCTGCAACCGAGCCGCTCCCGTGGGCATAGACCTATCGAGGTAGGACACGCACAACGACTATAAACAATAGCCTGCTTGCGGGTCGAGGTCAAAAGCCGGAGAGGGAGCGCTTGGCGCGCGTGCTCTCGGCCCGCTGCTGCATTTGGGCATCGGCCGGATACCTTACCTCTTCGAGGATCAGGGGATGGGGCGCAGCCAGGAGGGACTTTGAATCGCGGATCCGGGCCTGCAGACGTTCCCCCAGCCATTCGGGGGTCCGCTCCCCCGCCCCCACCAGCATGGCGCCGCCCACGAGGGACCTAACCATGTTGTGGCAGAAGGCATCGGCCTGCAGGTGGGCTTCGATCACGCCGTCGGGCCGGCGCAGAAAGGAAAACTCCTGCAGCTCGCGGACCGTTGTCGCCCCTGTGCGGGGCTTGCAGTAGGACAGGAAGTCCTTCACCCCCAGCACGGCGTCGGCTGCGGCGTTCATCCGGTGCTCATCCAGCGCGAAGTCGTGCCACAGAGTGACCGTGCGCGTGAGCGGATCGCGGCTGGCTTCCCGGTCGGCGATGCGGTAGCTGTAGCGCCGCCACAGGGCCGAGAAGCGGGCGTCGAAGCCCTCTGGCGCCAGGGATGCCGAGTGGACCGTGATGGCGCCTTCCATGGCGTGGATGACCCGCTTGGACGCCTTGGCCTTGCGCAGCGGCATGGTGAGGTCCTTGTTGAGGATTCCCCGCATGCGGCGGATCAGGGCCTCCTCGGGAGTCAGTGCCGCACCGCGGGACAGGCCCGTCCATTCCTCCCCTGTGAGGTCAAAGTGGACCACTTGGCCGCGGGCGTGCACCCCCGAGTCGGTCCGCCCGGCCACCGTCAGCCGGACCGGCCTCCGTACCAGTACCTTTAGCGCCGCTTCCAGGGTGCCCTGGACGGTCGGAAGGTCATCTTGGACCGCCCAGCCGTAGAAGGACGCGCCGTCGTAGGACAGATCCATCCGGACACGAAAAAGCCCGCCGTCCGGTGAGGGTACGGCGGGCCTTTCGATACTCATGCCCTCAATATTAAGGGACATGGTGCCGAAGCGAGAAATTACTTCTTCTCTTCGGTCTCCACTGCTTCGTCAGCGGAATCTGCGGACTCAGCGGAGTCGGCAGACTCAGCGGAATCGGCGGACTCTGCGGAATCGGCAGACTCAGCGGATTCCTCAACCGGTGCCGGAGCAGCCACGGCTGCTGCGGTTTCGGCCTCGGCCACAACGGCCTGCTTCGCCGAGACGGGCTCGAGAACCAGTTCGATGACAGCCATGGGAGCGTTGTCGCCCTTGCGGTTGCCGATCTTGGTGATGCGGGTGTAACCGCCGTCGCGCTTCTCGACTGCCGGAGCAATGTCGGTGAAGAGCTCGTGGACAATACCCTTGTCCGAGATCAGGCCCAGGACGCGGCGGCGCGAAGACAGGTCTCCGCGCTTTGCGAACGTGATCAGGCGCTCGGCGTAGGGACGAAGGCGCTTGGCCTTGGTCACGGTGGTGGTGATCTGCTTGTGCTCGAACAGCTGAGCAGCCAGGTTCGCCAGCATCAGGCGCTGGTGGGCCGGGCTGCCTCCGAGGCGCTTACCCTTGGTGGGTGTAGGCATTACATTTTCTCCTCAAACGGTGCCGCACGGTGCCTTTCAGGCCCGGACGGCAAAATTTTGCGTGTGTTAGAGCTCGTCGTCCGAGTATTCGGACTCGTCCTCTTCAATAGCTGCGGCACGGGCGGCGAGGTCAAATCCGGGAGGGGAATCCTTCAGGGACAGACCGAGCTCGACCAGCTTTGCCTTTACCTCATCAATGGACTTTGCACCGAAGTTGCGAATGTCCATCAGGTCAGCCTCGGAGCGGGCAACGAGTTCACCCACAGTGTGGATGCCTTCACGCTTGAGGCAGTTGTAGGAGCGCACGGTCAGCTCAAGGTCTTCGATCGGCAGGGCCATGTCGGCTGCCAGTGCGGCATCCGTGGGGCTCGGTCCGATTTCAATACCTTCAGCTGCGCTGTTCAGTTCGCGGGCCAGGCCAAACAGCTCAACCAGGGTGGTGCCGGCAGAGGCGACTGCGTCGCGCGGTGCAATGGCATCCTTGGTTTCAACGTCAACGATCAGGCGATCGAAGTCGGTGCGCTGTTCAACACGGGTAGCTTCCACGCGGAAGGTAACCTTCAGGACCGGTGAGTAGATGGAGTCGACCGGAATACGGCCGATTTCCTGGTCACCGGACTTGTTCTGGCTGGCAGAAACGTAGCCGCGTCCGCGTTCGATGGTCAGTTCGAGTTCGAACTTGCCCTTCGAATTGAGAGTGGCAATGTGCAGATCCGGGTTGTGGAACTCCACGCCGGCCGGCGGAGCAATGTCCGCAGCCGTCACGACGCCGGGACCCTGCTTGCGCAGGTAGGCGACAACGGGTTCGTCGTGCTCGGAGGAGACCGACAGGTTCTTGACGTTCAGGATGATCTCGGTGACATCTTCCTTCACGCCCGGAACCGTGGTGAACTCGTGCAGCACGCCGTCGATCCGAATGCTGGTTACTGCAGCACCGGGAATCGAGGACAGGAGCGTACGGCGAAGGGAGTTGCCAAGGGTGTAGCCGAAACCGGGTTCCAGCGGTTCGATGATGAACCGCGAGCGGTTGTCGGCTACGACTTCTTCAGTGAGGGTAGGGCGCTGTGCAATGAGCACTTGCATTTCCTTTCAGCGAGCGTCCGCTATATGACGCAACACAAATGGTGGAAACGACGACGACGGGTCTTCCGCGGGCGTCTTGGACGGCTAGCAGCCACGTGCCCGGAGCCGGAGGCGTCCGATGGGCGGCCCGCCCCGAAGGGTGGACCGCCCGCCGGATGAAACCGGTACCGCAAGTGCTGCTTATACGCGGCGGCGCTTCGGGGGACGGCAGCCGTTGTGCGCGCTCGGGGTGACATCCGAAATGGAGCCAACCTCCAGGCCGGTGGCCTGGAGCGAACGGATGGCGGTTTCGCGGCCTGATCCCGGACCCTTGACGAAGACGTCGACCTTGCGGACGCCGTGCTCCTGGGCGCGCTTTGCAGCGGCTTCAGCAGCCATCTGCGCAGCGAACGGGGTGGACTTACGCGAGCCCTTGAAGCCAACCTCACCGGCGGAAGCCCATGAGATAACAGCACCGGACGGGTCCGTGATGGACACGATGGTGTTGTTAAAGGTGCTCTTGATATGCGCCTGGCCAAGCGCGATATTCTTCTTATCCTTGCGACGCGGTTTGCGGACCGCTCCACGAGTCTTGGGGGGCATTACTTCTCCTACAAAGAGTTTGGTTTAGGTGGCCCGCTGACGGGCCTTGGCCTCACACCGCTATTTAGCGGGCGGCCTTCTTCTTACCGGCAACCGTACGCTTCGGGCCCTTGCGGGTACGAGCGTTGGTCTTCGTGCGCTGGCCGTGTACGGGCATGCCACGACGGTGGCGGATACCCTGGTAGCTGCCGATTTCAACCTTGCGGCGAATGTCGGCGGCCACCTCGCGGCGGAGGTCACCCTCAACCTTGAAGTTGCCCTCGATGTAGTCACGCAGCTGAACGAGCTCAGCATCCGTGAGGTCCTTGACGCGAGTGTCCGGGCTGATGCCGGTCTCTGCCAGGGTCTGGTCTGCACGGGTCTTACCCACGCCGTAGATATAAGTAAGCGCAATCACAACCCGCTTTTCGCGGGGAATGTCAACGCCAGCGAGACGTGCCATATCGGCGGTTCTCCTTTTGTGTCACCGGAGGTCTGAAGCAGTGCATCCCTGTTGCCAGGTCCCCGGCCTCCGGGCCGGGGGTATGCGTTACGCGTATCAACGCTGCACTGCCATATTCAATTACTACTACTACGCGTGGGCTGTCCCTGAGAGCAGGAAATTAGCCCTGGCGCTGCTTGTGGCGCGGGTTCTCGCAGATCACCATGACTCGACCGTTACGGCGAATCACCTTGCACTTATCGCAGATCTGCTTGACGCTCGGCTGGACCTTCATGGTTATCCTTTGCGTGGTTGCAGGGTTGGGCCGCATGCAGCCGGCGCCCCAAATGTCCGGGACGCTGTCTGCCAGTGCGGCGGTTTTTACTTGTAGCGGTAGACGATACGGCCTCGAGTGAGGTCGTACGGGCTAAGTTCCACCACAACGCGGTCTCCGGGGAGGATGCGAATGTAGTGTTGACGCATCTTTCCCGAGATGTGTGCGAGCACAATGTGGCCGTTGGCCAGCTCAACGCGGAACATCGCGTTGGGCAGGGCTTCGTTGACCGAGCCCTCAATCTCAATGACGCCGTCTTTCTTGGCCATATCCTCCGCTAACGTCTGTGTCCCCCGTATGCACGAAGGACGGTTTATGTCTTTGGTTCTCTCCGGTGCTTCCTGCGCATCTACCGCGCAGGGGCCGTTTTGACACGGCGCACATGCTTGGAAAAGGGCACGAATGTAGAGACAACCAACAGATAACTCTACTCGACAGGCCCGGATAAGTTAAATCGTCCCGCGCCCCGGCCGGGGTTGCGGGCCACCGGGCCCGTCGGGTCAGTCTTCGGGAATGGGCACCGGGGTTACGCCCAGGGGCGCAAGCCGCGAGGCTCCGCCGTCGGGCGATGTGAGGACCCAGATACCTTTGTCGTGAATCGCGACCGAATGTTCCCACTGCGAGGCCCGGGAGCCGTCGGTGGTGATAACTGTCCAGTCATCATCCAGTGTGAGCGTTTCGATCTTGCCCCGCACCAGCATCGGCTCAATGGCCAGGCACAGTCCCGGCCGAAGCTTGGGACCGTTGTGCGATGTCCGGTAATTGAGCACGTCCGGTGCCTGGTGCATCTGGGTTCCGATGCCGTGGCCGACGTAGTCTTCCAGGATGCCGAGCGGCTTGCCCGGAACGCCGGAGACGTAGTCATCGATGGCTGCGCCGATGTCTCCGACGAACCGGCCCTTGGCAGCGGCGGCTATTCCGTGCCACATGGCCTGTTCGGTGACGTCGGAGAGGCGCTGATCCTCGGGGTCCGCCGTGCCGACAATCACGGTGCGCGCGGAGTCGGAGTGCCAGCCGTTGACCACGGCACCGCCGTCGATGGAGAGGATGTCCCCGTCCTTGAGGATCCTCTCCCCCGGGATGCCGTGGACCACTTCTTCATTCACGGAAACGCAGACCGTTGCAGGGTATCCGTGGTAACCGAGGAAGTTCGAGGTTGCCCCCGCCTCCTTGAGCACCGCGGCGAAAACTGCGTCGACGTCCGCGGTGGTTGCCCCCTCCACCGCGGACTCCACTGCCGCGTCCAGTGCCCGGATCAGCACGAGGCCGGCCTCGCGCATGGTGCGCATCTGCGCATTGGTCTTGTATTCAATCCTGGGCTGGCCGAACATATCTCTTCTAACTCTTTAGCTAATATCCTTGAGAACTTCCATGACCCGCTCGGTGACATCGTCGATGCCGCCCAGCCCGTCCACCCGCGCCACGATGCCGCGGTTGTCATAACTGGCGACGACGTCGGCCGTCTGGGCCTTGTAAAGGTCCAGACGGTGCCGGATGACGTCCTCGTTGTCGTCGGCGCGGCCTTCGATCTGGGCACGCTTCAGCAGGCGCTCGACGAGCTCTTCGTCGTCGGCGGTCAGCTGCAGCACGACGTCGAGCTTCTGGCCTTTGCTGGCCAGGATCTCGTCCAGTTCCTGAACCTGCGCTGCGGTGCGCGGGTAGCCGTCCAGGAGGAAGCCGTCAGCGACGTCGTCTTCGAGCAGACGGGCGCGGACCATGTCATTGGTGACGCTGTCCGGCACGAAGTTCCCGGCATCGATGTACTTCTTGGCTTCCAGGCCGAGCGGCGTCTGGTTCTTGACGTTCGCGCGGAAGATATCGCCGGTGGATATTGCCGTGACGCCAAGCCGGTCCGAGATTCGGGCGGCCTGTGTACCTTTACCGGCGCCGGGAGGCCCGATAATGAGCATTCTTGTCATCGCAATAACCCTTCATAGTGACGTTGCTGCAGTTGTGCATCAATCTGTTTGACTGTTTCGAGTCCCACACCAACCATGATGAGGATCGAGGTTCCGCCGAACGGGAAGTTCGCGTTCGCTCCGACCAGCACCAGAGCGATCAACGGAATCAGGGCTACAAACCCCAAGTAGAGGGCGCCGGGCAGGGTGATGCGGGACAGCACGTACTGCAGGTATTCGGCGGTGGGGCGGCCGGCACGGATGCCGGGAATGAAACCGCCGTACTTCTTCATGTTCTCGGAGACCTCCTCAGGGTTGAACGTGATCGACACATAGAAGTACGTGAAGAACACGATCAGCAGGAAGTAGACCGCCATGTAGAACGGGTGGTCTCCGCTGGTGAGGTAGTTGTTGATCCAGACGACCCACTCCGGGGGATTCCCGGTGGCGGGGGTGTTGAACTGGGCGATCAGCGACGGCAGGTACAGCATCGACGAGGCGAAGATGACGGGGATAACCCCGGCCATGTTCACCTTGATCGGGATGTAGGTGTTGGTGCCGCCGACGGTCCGCCGTCCCACCATGCGTTTGGCGTACTGCACCGGGATGCGGCGCTGGGACTGCTCCACGAAGATCACCAGGGCAACCACGAGGACGCCGATGCCGATGACGCCGAGGAATACCGTCCAGCCCTGGGCGCTGAGGATGGCGCCAAGCGAGCTGGGGAAACCGGCGGCAATGGAGGTGAAGATCAGCAGGGACATGCCGTTGCCGACACCCTTTTCGGTGACCAGCTCGCCCATCCACATGATGAGGCCTGTGCCGGCTGTCAGGGTGATGATCAGCAGCAGGATGGTGATGATGTTGTCGTCCGGGATGATCGGCACGGAGCACATGTTGTTGAACAGCGCTCCGGTGCGGGCCAGCGATACGACAGTGGTGGCGTTGAGCAGGCCCAGGGCGATGGTCAGGTAACGCGTGTACTGCGTCAGCTTGGACTGGCCCTGTGCGCCTTCCTCGTAGAGCGCCTGGAAGTGGGGAATCACGACGCGCAGCAGCTGAACAATGATGCTGGCGGTGATGTACGGCATGATGCCCAGGGCAAAGATGGAGACCTGCAGCAGGGCGCCGCCGCTAAAAAGGTTAACGAATTCGTAGAGGCCACCCGAAGTGGCACCCAGAGCCAAGCACTGCTGCACATTGCCGTAGTCAACACCCGGGGCCGGGATAAAAGCACCCATGCGGAAGATAGTGATGATTCCCAGCGTAAACAACAGCTTGCGTCGCAGGTCTGGCGTCCGGAAAGCCCGGCCAATAGCGCTAAGCAAGCGTCCTCCTGAATGAGATCTGAAGTAGGTGAGTCCGATTGGACTGGTAACAAAAACAGAGTCTATCCGCTCAAGCCCCGTAGAACGTTAACGAAGCCCGCGGCGTGGTAGTGCCTTAAACAAAACTAAACTCCAGGCGGGCCGCAGTGCGGCCCGCCAAGAGTTTAGTGCTGGTCCTGCAAACCGCGCAGCGGTTATCCGGCAGCCGGTTTCCCGACCGCCGGAAGTCGCTGCACGGAACGTACACGGTGCTTAGAGCGCCGAGGTCGTTCCGCCTGCTGCGGCAATCTTCTCTGCCGCACTGGCGGAGAATGCATCAGCGGTGACGTTCACCTTGACGGTGATGTCGCCGGTGCCCAGGACCTTGACGGGCTGGTTCTTGCGAACGGCGCCCTTGGCAACCAGGTCGGCAACAGTGATGTCGCCGCCTTCCGGGAACAGCTCCGAGATCTTGTCCAGGTTAACAACCTGGAACTCGACCCGGAACGGGTTCTTGAAGCCGCGGAGCTTCGGCAGACGCATGTGCAGCGGCAGCTGCCCGCCTGCGAAACCGGCCTTGACCTGGTAACGGGCCTTGGTGCCCTTCATACCGCGGCCTGCAGTCTTACCCTTGGAACCTTCACCGCGGCCAACACGGGTCTTGGCCGTCTTGGCACCGGGTGCCGGACGCAGGTGGTGAACCTTCAGCGCGTGTTCGTTGTTGTTATCTTCGGCCATGTTAATTCGCCTCCTCAACCTTCACGAGGTGCGGAACCGTGTTGATCATGCCAACGGTCACGGCGTCTGCGGTGCGAACGGTGGTTGCACCGATGCGTCGCAGGCCCAATGAGCGCAGCGTGTCCTTCTGATTCTGCTTACCACCGATGGTGGACTTAATCTGGGTGATCTTGAGCTTTGCCGTGCTGACGGCAACGTTCTTCGGAGTAGTCATCAGGCACCTGCCTTCTGCATGTTGCGGAGCATCGCAGCAGGCACAACCTCGTCCAGCGGCAGGCCGCGGCGGGCAGCCACTGCCTGAGGCTCTTCGAGGCGCTTCAGCGCATCAACCGTGGCGTGCACGATGTTGATGGCGTTGGAGGACCCGAGCGACTTGGACAGAACGTCGTGGATTCCGGCGCATTCGAGAATGGCGCGGACCGGACCACCGGCGATAACACCGGTACCCGGGGAAGCCGGACGCAGCAGGACGACGCCTGCGGCAGCTTCACCCTGGACAAGGTGGGGAATGGTTCCACCGATACGCGGGACGCGGAAGAAAGTCTTCTTGGCTTCTTCGACGGCCTTCGCGATAGCGGAGGGAACTTCCTTGGCCTTGCCGTAGCCGACACCAACCATGCCGTTGCCGTCGCCGACAACCACCAGAGCGGTGAAGCTGAAGCGACGACCACCCTTGACCACCTTGGCAACGCGGTTGATGGTCACGACGCGTTCAATGAACTTGTCCTTCTCATCGTTGCGTCCGCCGTCGCGGCCACCGCGGCCACCGCGTTCGCCGCGGCCTCCACGGTCGGAGCGCTGCTCGCCCTTACGGCCGCCGCGGCGGTCGTCAGTGGCGGGAGCTGCGGCGTCCTTGGTTTCAGTTGCCTGCGCAGCTGTAGCTTCAGTCACCTGGTTTTCCTTTTCCTTGTTAACCTCGGTCACAGTGACAGCCCACCTTCACGTGCGCCGTCGGCAACGGCCGCGATGCGGCCGTGGTAGCGGTTGCCACCGCGGTCGAAGACAACGGCTTCCACGCCGGCAGCCTTGGCACGTTCTGCAACGAGCTCGCCAACGCGCTTGGACTTGGCGGTCTTGTCGCCTTCCAGTGCGCGCAGGTCTGCTTCCATGGTGGAAGCCGAAGCTACGGTTACGCCGCGGGTGTCATCGACAACCTGAACGAATACGTGGCGGGCCGAGCGGTTGACCACCAGGCGCGGACGAGCCGCGGTACCGGAGATCCGCTTGCGGATGCGAAGCTGGCGGCGGCTGCGGGCAGCCGACTTGCTCTTCGAATTACGCTTCTTATTAATGCTGATGGCCATGGTTACTTACCAGCCTTTCCGACCTTGCGGCGGACAATCTCGCCGGCATAACGAATACCCTTGCCCTTGTAGGGATCGGGCTTGCGCAGCTTGCGGATGTTGGCCGAAACCTCGCCCACCTGCTGCTTGTCGATGCCGGACACTGTGACCTTCGTGGGACCCACGACGGTAAGCGTGATGCCCTCGGGTGCCGTGACCGGAACCGGGTGGCTGTAGCCCAGGGCGAACTCGAGGTCCGCTCCCTTGGCCTGCACGCGGTAACCGGTGCCGACAATTTCCAGGTCCTTCTTGTAGCCTTCGGTCACACCGGTGATCATGTTGGCGATCAGGGTGCGGGTCAGGCCGTGAAGGGCACGGGATTCGCGCTCGTCGTTCGGGCGGGCAACGGTGATGGTGCTGTCGTCGAGAGTGACAGTGATCGGGCTGGGCACAGTGTGCTTCAGCTCGCCCTTGGCACCCTTGACCGATACGAGATCGCCGTCAACGGCGATTTCTACTCCGGCAGGAACCGGGATGGGCAGACGTCCAATACGTGACATTTTTCTTTCCCTTCCCTGCTACCAGACGTAGGCGAGGACTTCCCCACCTACACCCTTCTTAGCGGCCTGGCGGTCGGTCAGGAGACCTGACGACGTCGACAGGATTGCGATACCCAGACCACCGAGAACACGCGGCAGGTTGGTGGACTTTGCGTAAACGCGCAGACCGGGCTTGGAGATACGACGCACGCCGGCGATGGAACGCTCGCGGTTCGGACCGAATTTGAGATCAAGGGTCAGCTTCTTGCCGACGACGGCCTCTTCTTCCTTCCAGCCGGCGATGTAGCCCTCGGCCTTCAGGATGTCAGCGACGCGCGCCTTGAGCTTGCTGTAAGGCATGGACACGGTATCGTGATATGCCGAGTTTGCATTGCGCAGACGCGTAAGCATGTCTGCGACAGGATCTGTCATTGTCATTGGGCTCTTGCCCTCCCTCGTAACGGTTTCCTGCGGAGTTCGCGCTCAGGCGCACCCGAGCGGAGGTCCGTCGGACCTGTTACGTAGTAATTAATCTTCGGATGTAAACGGGAAGCCGAGCGCCTTGAGCAGCGCGCGTCCCTCGTCATCGGTCTTTGCGGTGGTCACTACGGTGATGTCCATGCCGCGAACGCGATCGATCTTATCCTGATCGATTTCGTGGAACATCGACTGCTCGGTCAGACCGAACGTGTAGTTGCCGTTGCCGTCGAACTGCTTGCCGTTGAGGCCGCGGAAGTCGCGGATACGCGGCAGCGCCAGGGTAACCAGGCGGTCGACGAATTCCCACATGCGGTCTCCACGCAGAGTTGCGTGGCAGCCGATGGGCATGCCTTCGCGCAGCTTGAACTGTGCGATCGACTTGCGGGCCTTCGTGACCTGCGGCTTCTGACCCGTGATCTGGGTCAGGTCCTTGACTGCACCGTCAATGAGCTTGGAGTCCTTGGCGGCATCTCCAACACCCATATTCACAACAACCTTGACAAGGCGGGGAACCTGGTTGACGTTTGCGTAGCTGAATTCGTCCTGCAGGGTCTTCTTGATCTCCGCTGCGTAGCGGGTCTTCAGACGGGGAACGATCTTGGTGACGGTCTCAGTCATTAGAGGTCCTTCCCAGAGCCCTTGGCGACGCGGATACGCACAGTGCGCTCACGGCCGTCTTTTTCGACGATTTCCTGACGGTAGCCAACACGGGTCGGCTTCTTCGTTTCCGGGTCAACGATCGCGACGTTGGAAACGTGGAGGGGAGCTTCGACAATCTCGATGCCACCGGTCTTGGAGCCCTTGGAGGACTGGCCGACCTTGGTGTGCTTCTTGACCGTGTTGACGCCTTCAACCAAAACGCGGTTCGTGTCGGTGTAGACCTTCAGAACCTTGCCCTGCTTGCCGCGGTCTCCGCCGCGGGCAGCAGTTGCGCCGCTGATGACCTGCACGAGGTCACCCTTTTTGATTTTTGCCATGGACTACAGCACCTCCGGAGCCAGCGAAATGATCTTCATGAACTTCTTGTCGCGAAGCTCGCGGCCGACCGGGCCGAAGATGCGGGTACCGCGGGGGTCTCCGTCATTCTTCAAGATCACTGCAGCGTTCTCATCGAACTTGATGTAGGAACCGTCCTGGCGACGGCGTTCCTTCTTGGTACGAACGATGACGGCCTTGACCACATCGCCCTTCTTGACGTTGCCGCCGGGAATTGCATCCTTGACGGTGGCAACGATGGTGTCGCCAATGCCTGCGTAGCGACGTCCGGATCCACCGAGAACACGGATGGTCAAGATTTCCTTGGCACCAGTGTTGTCGGCGACCTTAAGCCGCGACTCCTGCTGAATCACTTATAACTCCTGTCGTCGCGCCGGTTCTCAAATTGAGCCTTGCGGAACGGATATGGGTGGACCCCGTAATACTGGTACTCAGCACTCCCCCTCAGGGGCTGACCGCGGCGGGCCGCGGCTCAGTGCCGAACAAGATTATCGGGCTTTTGTCTCATACGGCGGTGAGGATGCGGTGTCCAAAACTGGACACACTTCCGCACCGCACAGACAAGATTTCAAGTTTATCGCGAAAGGGCCCCGGATGCGAAATCGGATGATAACGCGGCCGGGGCCCTGTCGCCGGTGGGCGGTTACCGGCGGGCTTTTCCCCTTGCGGGGATCAGCTCGCCGGCGGGCCGGCCGGATGTACTGCTGGTGTTACTTAGCCTTCTCGAGGATCTCGACCAGGCGCCACCGCTTCGTAGCGGAGAGCGGCCGGGTTTCGGCGATCAGCACGAGGTCTCCAACGCCGGCAGCATTCTGCTCGTCGTGGGCCTTGAGCTTCGAGGTGCGGCGAAGCACCTTTCCGTACAGGGCGTGCTTGACGCGGTCTTCAACCTGAACAACGACGGTCTTATCCATCTTGTCAGAGACCACGTAGCCGCGTGCGGTCTTCCGGTACCCGCGGGCATCGGCTCCGTTTGCGTCAGTTGTCACTGCTGCCTCATTCTTGTTTTCACTCATTTGGCATCATCCTCAGCGACCTCGGCCGGAGCTTCAGACTCGGTAGCCTTCTTCTTGGACTTCTTTGCTGCCTTTTCGGGAGCTGCTTCCTCGACGGGAGCAACGACCTCGGGACGAATCCCCAGCTCGCGCTCACGCAGCACGGTGTAGATGCGTGCGATGTCGCGCTTCACTACGCGCAGACGGCCGTGGCTTTCCAGCTGACCGGTTGCGGACTGGAAGCGGAGGTTGAACAGCTCTTCCTTGGCCTTGCGAAGTTCCTCGACGAGACGGTCCTTATCGAAGCCGTCCAGCTGCTTCGGTGCCAGTTCCTTTGAACCAATTGCCATTTCTATTCACCACCCTCGCGACGCACAATGCGTGCCTTCAACGGCAGCTTATGGATCGCCAGGCGCAGGGCCTCACGAGCTACCTCTTCATTGACACCGGAGATCTCAAAGAGAACCCGACCCGGCTTGACGTTTGCAACCCACCACTCCGGAGAACCCTTACCGGAACCCATGCGGGTTTCGGCCGGCTTCTTCGTCAGCGGACGGTCCGGGTAAATGTTGATCCAGACCTTTCCGCCGCGCTTGATGTGGCGCGTCATGGCAATACGTGCAGCTTCAATCTGACGGTTGGTGACATACGCAGGCGTCAAAGCCTGGATGCCCCACTCGCCGAAGCTGACTGCAGTGCCGCCGGTTGCAGCGCCGGAACGACCCGGGTGGTGCTGCTTACGGAACTTGACTCGACGTGGGATAAGCATTTAAGCCTGTCCTCCTTCTGCTGCGGGGGCAGCTGCCTCAGCGGCCGGGGCCTCTGCAGCAGCAGGCGCGGCGGCTTTGTCGCTACGCTCGGGACGACGACGGCGCTCTCCGCCACGGTCTCCACGGTCGGCCGGGCCGCGGCCCGGACGGTCGCTGGAGCGTCCGCGGGACGGTGCGGCAGCCTGCTGTGCAGCCAGTTCCTTAGCGGTGACGTCGCCCTTGTAGATCCAGACCTTCACGCCGATGCGGCCGAAGGTGGTCTTGGCTTCGAAGAAGCCGTAGTCGATCTGCGCGCGGAGGGTGTGCAGGGGCACACGGCCTTCGCGGTAGAACTCCGAACGGCTCATTTCAGCGCCGCCCAGACGGCCGGAGCACTGGATACGGATACCCTTGGCGCCGGCACGCTGTGCGGACTGGATGGCCTTCTTCATGGCACGGCGGAAAGCCACGCGGGAAGAGAGCTGCTCAGCAACGCCCTGGGCAACAAGCTGTGCTTCCATCTCGGGGTTCTTGACCTCGAGGATGTTCAGCTGAACCTGCTTGCCCGTGAGCTTTTCCAGCTCGCCGCGGATGCGGTCCGCTTCGGCGCCGCGGCGGCCGATAACGATGCCCGGACGTGCCGTGTGGATATCCACGCGGACACGGTCGCGGGTGCGCTCGATCTCTACCTTGGCGATGCCGGCGCGGTCCATGCCCGTGGACATGAGCTGACGGATCTTGATGTCCTCGCGGACGAAGTCCTTGTAGCGCTGGCCCGGCTTGTTGCTGTCAGCAAACCAGTGCGACACATGGTCAGTGGTGATGCCGAGTCGGAACCCGTGCGGGTTAACTTTCTGTCCCACTTAGCGTTCCTCCTCGATTTTGGGGGTTGCGACAACCACAGTGACGTGGCTGGTCCGCTTGTTGATGCGGTACGCGCGGCCCTGTGCACGGGGCTGGAACCGCTTCATGGTGGGCCCTTCGTCAACGAATGCGTCGCTGATGAAGAGGTCACCCTCGTCGAAGGCCACGCCGTCACGGTCCGCGAGGACACGTGCGTTGGCCATGGCCGACTGAACTACCTTAAGTACCGGCTCCGATGCTGCCTGGGGGGCAAACTTCAGAATTGCCATTGCCTCATTCGCTTGCTTGCCACGAACAAGGTTGACGACGCGCCGGGCCTTCATAGGCGTTACGCGGATATGACGCGCAATTGCCTTGGCTTCCATTGCTTTCCTTCTCTCGTCTTCTGCCGAAAGAGCAGCGCCTAGCGGCGCTTGCCCTTGCGGTCGTCCTTCACATGGCCGCGGAATGTACGCGTCAGGGCGAATTCGCCGAGCTTGTGCCCGACCATCGACTCCGTGACAAACACCGGAATGTGCTTACGTCCATCGTGTACGGCGATCGTGTGCCCGAGCATGTCGGGGATGATCATCGAACGACGGGACCACGTCTTGATGACGTTCTTGGTGCCCTTTTCGTTTTCGGCCGCTACCTTAAGGAACAGGTGCTGGTCGACGAAGGGGCCTTTCTTCAGGCTGCGTGGCATGTTTCCAGGCTCCTATCGCTTGTTCTTGCCGGAACGACGGCGACGCACAATGAGGTTGTCGCTCTCTTTATTGGGGCGGCGTGTGCGGCCTTCGCGCTTACCGTTCGGGTTGACCGGGTGGCGTCCACCGGAGGTCTTACCTTCACCACCACCGTGCGGGTGGTCGACCGGGTTCATGGCGACACCGCGGACGGTCGGGCGTACGCCCTTCCAGCGCATACGGCCGGCCTTACCCCAGTTGATGTTGGACTGCTCGGCGTTGCCGACCTCGCCGATGGTGGCGCGGCAGCGCGCATCGACGTTGCGGATTTCGCCGGAAGGCAGACGCAGCTGGGCGAAGCGGCCTTCCTTGGCAACAAGCTGAACCGATGCACCGGCGGAGCGGGCCATCTTGGCGCCACCGCCCGGACGCAGCTCAACTGCGTGGATGGTGGTACCCACGGGGATGTTGCGCAGGGGCAGGTTGTTGCCGGGCTTGATGTCAGCGCCGGCTCCGGCCTCTACGTGGTCGCCCTGCTTGAGCTTGTTCGGGGCAATGATGTAACGCTTGGTGCCATCAACGTAGTGCAGCAGCGCAATGCGGGCGGTACGGTTCGGATCGTATTCGATCTCGGCAACGCGAGCGTCGACGCCGTCCTTGTCGTGGCGGCGGAAGTCGATCAGACGGTACTGACGCTTGTGCCCACCACCCTTGTGCCTGGTGGTGATCTTACCGGTGTTGTTACGTCCACCCTTTTTGGGCAGCGGGCGTACCAACGACTTTTCCGGCGTCGACCGCGTGATTTCGGTGAAGTCGGCGACACTCGAGCCGCGACGGCCCGGTGTAGTCGGCTTGTATTTACGGATTCCCATTATTTATTTCCTCGTTAAAGTGGTCTCCGCCCTAGCTGAGCGGACCGCCGAAGATGTCGATTGTGCCGTCCTTCAGGGTGACAATGGCGCGCTTGGTGTTCTTGCGCTGTCCCCATCCGAACTTGGTCCGCTTACGCTTACCGGCACGGTTGATGGTGTTGATCGAGTCGACCTTGACGGAGAAGATTTTCTCCACGGCCAGCTTGATCTCGGTCTTGTTGGAGCGGGGGTCGACCAGGAAGGTGTACTTACCTTCGTCGATCAGGCCGTAGCTCTTTTCCGAAACGACGGGTGCCAGCACCACGTCGCGAGGGTCCTTTGCGGTGGTCGCGCTCACTTGGCGTCCTCCTTGACAGTGTTCTTGCCGACGAACTCGTCGTAGGCAGCCTTGGTGAAGACCACGTCATCAGCAACAAGCACGTCGTAGGTGTTCAGCTGATCTACATAGATCACGTGAACAGCCGGGAGGTTGCGCACGGAAAGTGCAGCAACATCGTTGGCGCGCTCGATGACAACGAGCATGTTCTTGCGGTCGGAAAGTGAACGCAGGGCGTCGCGTGCAGCCTTGGTGGACGGCGT
This sequence comes from Arthrobacter citreus, assembly GCF_038405225.1. Taxonomy (NCBI): domain Bacteria; kingdom Bacillati; phylum Actinomycetota; class Actinomycetes; order Micrococcales; family Micrococcaceae; genus Arthrobacter; species Arthrobacter citreus. The sequence continues at coordinate 300,335 of NZ_CP151657.1, read as the reverse complement.
TTCGCCGGCTACCAGGGTTTCAAGGACGTGGATGCGGCCGTTGCGTGCCCGGTCGGAGAGTGCTCCGCGAAGTGCGGCGGCAATCATCTTCTTGGGGGTGCGCTGGCTGTAGTCGCGGGGCGTCGGTCCGTGGACAACGCCACCACCGGTCATGTGAGGAGCACGGATGGAACCCTGACGGGCGCGGCCGGTACCCTTCTGCTTGAACGGCTTGCGGCCTGCACCGGAGACCTCTGCGCGGGTCTTCGTCTTGTGCGTACCCTGGCGGGCAGCTGCAAGCTGAGCAACTACTACCTGGTGCAGAAGCGGAACGTTCGCCTGAACGTCGAAGAGCGCTGCGGGGAATTCAACAGTGGTTTCGTTAGCCATGAGACTAAGCTCCCTTCACGGCGGTGCGTACGAGGACGACCTGGCCGCGGGCGCCGGGAACGGCACCCTTGATCAGCAGCAGCGACTTCTCGGCGTCCACACCGTGAACCGTGAGGTTCATCGTGGTGTGGCGGACGGCGCCCATGCGGCCAGCCATCCGAACGCCCTTGAAGACGCGGCCCGGGGTGGATGCGCCACCGATGGAACCGGGCTTACGGTGGTTCTTGTGTGCACCGTGGGAGGCACCGACGCCGTGGAAGCCGTGACGCTTCATGACACCGGCAAAGCCCTTGCCCTTGGAGGTTCCGGTGATGTCGACCTTCTGGCCGGCTTCGAAAATCTCAACGGAGAGTTCCTGGCCCAGCTCATAGGTGTCTGCATCAGCGGTGCGCAGTTCAACAACGTGGCGGCGAGGCGTGACGCCTGCCTTTTCAAAGTGGCCGGCCAGCGGCTTGGTCACCTTGCGCGGGTCGATCTGGCCGTAGCCGATCTGAACGGCGGTGTAGCCGTCCTTTTCCGCGTTGCGCAGCTGTGTAACGACGTTCGAGTCAGCCTGAACGACGGTGACGGGGATGAGCTTGTTGTTCTCGTCCCAGACCTGGGTCATGCCCAGCTTGGTGCCCAGAAGGCCCTTGACCTGGCGTGTAAGTGAAGTAGACATAAGTATCCGCTCCCCCCCCTACAGCTTGATTTCGATGTTCACGTCGGCAGGCAGGTCGAGACGCATCAGCGAGTCAACGGCCTTGGGCGTGGGGTCAATGATGTCGATCAGACGCTTGTGCGTGCGCATTTCAAAGTGCTCGCGGCTGTCCTTGTACTTGTGCGGCGAACGGATAACGCAGTACACGTTCTTTTCCGTGGGCAGCGGCACGGGGCCTACTACCGTTGCGCCTGCACGCGTGACCGTCTCAACGATCTTCCGTGCTGATACGTCGATGACCTCGTGGTCATACGACTTCAGCCGGATGCGGATTTTTTGTCCCGCCATGGCGTCGTGCCTCTTTCTTCGAGTATTGCTCTCTGTACAGTTTTTGTACCTAGCTGCCTTTACGGCCTGGCACTCCTCCAACAGACTGAATCCGGATAAATCCGGGTTCCTCACCCTGCCGAGGCTCCGACCCCCGCGCTCGGGCGTGTCGCGGATTCTTGATCTGCGATACCCGGGCAAGATTGGGGGCGGGTTATATATGGGCTTTTACCCTGAAGGATCCGACCCTGCGTCAGGCATTATCCTGACCGGGACGACATCTCATCATGCACTGCCATGCCGGCCGAAACCGGCCAAACGAGCACATGCGGGCACCTAAGCGCTTGAACAACTTCTCTAGTCTGCCAGAATTGCGGTGAATCCGCCAATCCGGCGGCCTCCGGCAGACTACGGCGGTGATGCTGCGATCACCGGCAAGTCAACGTTTCCCAGTCTACCGCAGCCCGACAGCGCGGGAAAACCAGGCCGAGGGAGCGTGACGCTCCGCTTTTAGGACCGGCCGTCGCGGTTCGCCCGGCGGATGCGCTTGGCCCGGTCGATTTCACGGCGGAAACTTCTCCGGCCCCAGGCCACTCCACCCACAACGGCGACAACCACGGCGAGAATAATCAGTAATTCCATTCACCGATCCTAAACCAGCCCGGCGCCCGGCCCTAGCCGTCAGCTTCCGTCACGGGGTCCGACCGCACACGGGTCAGGCGCCAGACCGCCAGCGCTATCAGCGCCGCAGCTAGAAGGGCCAGGAGCAGGAAGGTGTAGCCGCGCAGGTACCAGAGCACCGCCAGCGCGACGCCGGCTGCGCCCCAGAAGGTGAACAGCCGCCGGTTGGTCACGACGCCAAAGGCCAGCAGCCCGGAATGGGCCAGCAGCGCCCACACCTGCTCGGAGGTGTCAGCGCTGATGATGCTGCTGAGTCCCGTTAGGGAAAGCAGCCCCGCCGCAAAGGACAGGACAGCAGTGCCCCGCTGCGCGCGTCCACGCCGGTACTCGTAGGCGGCAAGTGCGGCCAGGACCACTACCCAGTACTGCAGCAGCCAGAACCAGCCGGCTCCATCAATGGCGTACCAGGTGATCCGCTGGACGGACAGCGCGGCCACGAGTGCTGCGGTTTCTCCCGCAGTTTCCCGCCAGGCCGGCGGGAACTCCCGCACTGCAGCTGCCAGGGCGGCGACGAGGAGCACGGAACCATACACGGAGGAGATGTGGTCATACGGCATGGCACAGACACCGGCGCCGGCGGCAATGACGGCGGCTCCGGAACTGAGGATCCGGCGCCGCAGCTCCATGGCCGCACCCTGCGGCAGGACCGAAAGAACATAGCCCGCCGCGTAGAGCAGCAGCGCAGCTGCGAAGCCGGACCACAGCAGGGCGGCTGCGCCGTTCAGGGAAGTCTCCAGCACATCCGTGACGAGCCAGGACTGAATACTGAAGAAGGCTCCCGGGACCAGGACCACCGTGACGGTGGCCAGCCACGGAACCCGCCGTGTGAAGGAAACCACCAGGAAGCCTGCCGCCGGCAGCAGGATGCCTAATCCTGTCAGCAGCGTGTTGCCGTCCATCCCGGCCAGAGCCAGGGCTGGAATACAGTACAGCGCCCCGCCGGTGAGCAGGGGGTTGCGCACTGCGGTGCCAATCGCGCTCCGGGTTTCCACAGCCAGGGCACCCGCTGAAAGAAGCAGGTATACAGCGCTGCCGGCGGCAAGGCTCACCGGCGCCGACACCTCGGCTGTCCCGCCGCTGAAAGTCCCGGAGGCGCCAAAGCCCAACACGGGCGTCAGGACCAGAGGCAGCATGCCCAACGCATACACCGCGGGATACAGGATCCTGGCGTCACGAACCGCCGCGCTGACCATCACTGCCATGCCCAGAAGCAGGGACAGGGAAATCACGACCACCTGGCGCCGGGCATAGTCCTCGGTGACAGCGGCATAGACCAGGGGCAGCAGGGTCAGCGCCGCCACACTCCCCCAGAGCGCCGCTTTGCCCCACTGTCCCAGCCCTGCGCCGTCGTACTTGCCGTGCACCAGTGTCCGCAGCACCTGCTGCACGGCCACGGAGACCGCCACTGCAACAAAGGTTCCGTGGACTGAAAGGTCCAGGTCCGCCGCCGCCAGGGCTACCAGCACAGTCAGGAGGACCTGTCCGGCCAGCAGATATCCGCCGCGGTGGTTGGCCCTGGCGCCGCGGAGAACCATGAACACGCAGTATCCGAGTGCCGCCGCTGTCAGCACCTCATATCCCCGGATGCCCAGCAGACCGGCACCGATGGCGGCAGCCGCTGCAAACCCCGCCGGTCCAGCCCACTGAAGCCAGGGCTTCTCCGGAAACAGCCGGCGCTGCGTCACCGATGTCAGTACATTGGCTGCCAGCGCCGAGGACAGCACCCATACGGTCGGCCCGGTCTCCGGGGCAACCGCCAGCCGCAGCCAAACCGTCAGCGCAGCCACCAATGCTGCAGCCCCGGCCAGTGAACCGCCGGTGAAAGGCACGGCTTTGCCCGCTGCGCGCCGAGCAACCACAGACAGCTGGAGGAACAGTGCGCCGGCTGCAGCTGTCACCAGCAGCACTGACACCGTCCCCGCCAGTGGGCGGGCAGCAACGCCCTCGTATGCCAGGGGAAGGAACACCAGCACCCCGGCACTCCCCCACTGCGCGGCGGCCACCAGTCCACCCATGCCGGCCGCGGCCAAACGGTCCTGCAAGGCTGTCCGCAGGACCAGCTGCAGCATCACCGAGAGTGCCGTGGTTGTGAATAGTCCATGCACGGAAAGATCCAGGTCGGCTGCCACCAGCGCCACCAGGACGGTAAGCAGAATCTGCCCCGCCAGCAGGTAGCCGCCCCGTCGGCCGGACCGGGCACCGCGCACCGCCATGAATCCGCTGTAAACCAGCGCGGCACCCGTGAGCACCTCGTATCCCCGCACTCCCAATAAGCCGGCGCCCACCGCGGCAGCCACGGCAAAACCGCCCGCACCCACCCATTCCAGCCACGGGCGTTCTTCGAAGAACCGGCGCAGCACCAGGGACGTCAGCACATTCACCGACAGCGCGGAGAACAAAATCCACAGTGGCACTGTGATCTCCGGATCCTCCGCCAGCCGCAGCGCCATGGTCAGCATTACCGCCAACCCGGCGGTAACGGCAACCACTGGAACTTCCCGGCGGGTCGATTCGCCGCGGGTGCGTGGCACAGCGTTTCCGGCCCGTAGGGTCAGCAGGTACACGGAAACGAGCTGGTTCAGCAGTATGACGGCGGCTGTCGCGAACAGGGACCAGATCAAGGCTTCCCGCACGCCCGCTCCTGTGGCTTCCAGGACAGCCATCGACGCCACGGCAACCAGCATGACGGCCGTTGCCCTGACCCACAGCCGGTAGTCTTCCTTCGCCGCCCCCCTGCTGCCCGCTGTGCGAAGGGCGAAGTATCCGGCCAGCAGCACCAGCAGGATAACGGCCGGCCACAACGTGCCCGACGAACCGTTGAACCAGGCAGGAAATCCGAGCAGGACTGCGCCGGCCGGAACGGCATCGGGGATTGTCTTGATTCTCCATGCCCCGCCCATGCACGTCAGCAGGACCGCCACGGCTGTTGCGGTGAACAGTATCTGGCTGGTGCTGCCTTCCGGCAGGATGCCGGCTGCTGACTGGCCCGCGGTCAGTCCGGCCAGTATCTGAAGCACGATCACGAGCACGTAATCAGCGACAAAAAACGGTTTGCCGCCCAGGGCTGAATAGCGGCGGCGCAAGGCCAGCAGACCGGCTGCCTGCACCAACAGCAGCAGGGAAGCTGCCAGGAGGGCAGCCGCTGTATCACCCGTCACCTTGTAGGCCAGGACGGCCAAACCGGCTGTTGCCGTCACCCGAAACCCGTAGCTGTTGAACAGCCTTTCCCGGCGCCCGGCCTGCAGCGAGATCACTGCGTAGTAGCAGGAGAAGGCGAGGAACAGAAGGGAGAACTGCCAGCCGCCCAGTTCCACAGCGGTCAGAAGGGCAACCACAGCCGTCGCCGGGACCAGAAAGCGGTGGGACTGTATGAAGGCCGCCATATAGATGTTCCCGAGCCACGCAGGACGGCGCATGGCCACCAGCGACACAGCGATCGCCAGGAGCACGGTAAACAGGAAATACCACATGATCCCGGAGCGCATCGAGGCACCTGATGCAAGCGCCGTGGAGAGCAGGAACGTCATGGACAGGTAAGCCACCACCCGGCTCTCCAGCCGGGCCGCAGCGTAGCCAAAGGCCGCAGTGCCGACTACCGAGGTCACCAGCCAGGACAGCGGTGCATCCCGCAGCGCGAGGTTATGCAGGGCGAGCCCCACCACCGGAATGAGGGCAAGCCCGGTGCCGGTAAAGGCAACCCCGGCAGGACGCAGCCGACGGCTCCGCGCGTGGACCACCAGTCCGCCGGCATAAAACAGCCCGGTTACCAGGGAAACGCCCGCGAACCTGGCGCCTTCGGGTATGGCCAGCCCAATAAACAGTGATGCCGCGGCAACGAGCAGCAGGCATGCGGCGTACAGGGTGATGTTGATGTTCCGCAGGTCGCGGCGCCGTTTGCGGGCCTCTTCTTCAGCGGCCCGCCTGGCTAGTTCCTCAGCGGACGGCGGCCGGGGCGGGCCTGGGACGGCGGGCTGGAAGTTCAGGCCGGATGCGGGTCCCGGCATCGGCGGAGCCGGGGCCGGTGGAAGGGACGGAGCCTGAAGCTGCGGCGGGCTAAAGGCAGCGGAGGGGGCAAACGGTGCCGAAGAGCCGAAAGGGGCCGGAGGGCTAAAGGATGTTGGAGGACCGAAGGATGCCGAGGGGCGAGGTGGAGCCGGAGGGCTGAACGGGGCCGGTGGACCAAGCCGTGTCCCGGCGTTGGGCGCCGGCGGGACGCTGGGCGGTGCGCTGGCCGGGACGCTGGGCGGTGCGCTGGCCTGTGTGCTGATCGGTGGCGGGCTGCTAAAGGAAGTTGGGGCACCTGTCGGTGCGGGGGCACCCCCTGCTGTGGGGCCAGCCACCCGGGCCGGCGTCTCCATCCGCTCCCCCGAACCCGCAGCAGCTGCAGCGGCGCTGCCGTAACCGGCCCGAAACCCGTCATCATAGGCCCGGGAGAGGGCATCGGCGGCGGCCGCGGTAAGGGCGCCGTCGGCAGCTGCGGACCGTCGGGACGAAATACCGCTCCGGCAGAACCACCCGATGGCAAATCCGATACCCGCAAAGACGAGCACCACCACCGTTATCAACGCGCCCATGTCTTCAGTAACCCCCCGGTAAAAGAATGCAGCCTGGTCCACATCCTAGGCGTGGCGGGGGTCTTGACTGGTCACCGGCGCGCATTGTGGACAACACCATCCGGAGACAGCCCCTGTGGAGGAAGCAGTGGAACCGCCGGGAAAGCCATCCCGCGGGGAAGCGGCCGTTATAGCAAGAAGTCCCCGCTGCCTGTGGCAGCGGGGACTTCTTTTCAGTTCGTGACCGGCCGCTGGGGCCGGCAACTCACTAAAGATTCAGCAAGTAAGGAAATTACTTGATGATCTTGGTGACACGGCCTGAACCAACGGTGCGGCCGCCTTCGCGGATAGCGAAGCCGAGGCCTTCTTCCATGGCGATGGGCTGGATGAGCTCAACGGTCATCTCAGTGTTGTCGCCGGGCATAACCATTTCCGTGCCCTCGGGCAGGGTGATAACGCCGGTTACGTCCGTGGTACGGAAGTAGAACTGCGGGCGGTAGTTCGAGTAGAACGGGTTGTGGCGTCCGCCTTCATCCTTGGACAGGATGTAGACGTTGGCTTCGAAATCGGTGTGCGGGGTAATGGAACCCGGCTTCACGATAACCTGGCCGCGCTCTACGTCTTCGCGCTTGATGCCGCGGAGCAGGAGACCACAGTTCTCGCCTGCCCAAGCTTCGTCAAGCTGCTTGTGGAACATCTCGATACCGGTAACCGTGGTCTTCTGGACCGGACGGATGCCGACGATCTCGACCTCGGAGTTGATGGCGAGGGTACCGCGCTCGGCGCGGCCCGTGACAACGGTTCCACGACCGGTGATCGTGAAGACGTCCTCGATCGGCATCAGGAACGGCTTGTCCTTGTCGCGGATCGGGTCCGGCACGTTGTTGTCAACGGCGTCCATGAGCTCTTCGACGGAAGCAACCCACTTCGGGTCGCCTTCCAGAGCCTTGAGGCCGGAGACGCGCACGACGGGAGCGTTGTCGCCGTCGAATTCCTGGGAGCTCAGCAGTTCGCGAACTTCCATTTCAACGAGGTCCAGAAGTTCCTCGTCATCGACCATGTCGGACTTGTTCAGTGCGACCAGCAGGTAGGGAACGCCAACCTGGCGGGCGAGCAGAACGTGCTCACGGGTCTGTGCCATCGGACCGTCGGTAGCGGCAACCACGAGGATTGCGCCGTCCATCTGAGCTGCACCAGTGATCATGTTCTTGATGTAGTCAGCGTGACCGGGGGCGTCTACGTGTGCGTAGTGGCGCTTCTCGGTCTGGTACTCGATGTGCGAGATGTTGATGGTGATACCGCGCTGGCGCTCTTCAGGTGCAGAGTCGATAGCAGCGAAATCGCGCTTTTCATTCAGATCAGGGTACTTGTCAGCAAGTACCTTCGAAATGGCAGCGGTCAACGTCGTCTTTCCATGGTCAACGTGACCAATGGTGCCGATGTTGACGTGCGGCTTAGTCCGCTCGAACTTTGCCTTCGCCACGGGTTCCTCCTAGAAAGGTTGAAGACTCAATCTTCAACAGCGCTTCTCGCTGCTGAAACTGATGTAAGTCTACTGGGGGCTGTTTATTTGATGAAATTGCCGTTTTTCCGCAGCAGCCTGGCGAGGCCGCTCAGTTTGGCTATGCAGCGGGCTTCCGGCCGAAGCCATGGCCCGCTGCACACGGTGCGGTGTTCCGAAGTTCCCCCGGAACACCGACCAGGGTTTTATTCGCCGCGCACCTTCTGGATGATCTCGTCGGCTACTGCCTTCGGGACCTCTGCGTAGCTGTTGAACGACATGGAGTAAACGGCACGGCCCTGCGTCTTTGAACGCAGGTCGCCGATGTACCCGAACATGCCGGACAGCGGAACGTGGGCGCGGATGACCTTGACGCCTGCGGCGTCTTCCATGGACTGCATCTGGCCGCGGCGGGAGTTGATGTCACCGATAACTTCACCCATGTATTCCTCAGGGGTGCGGACTTCAACATCCATCAGCGGTTCGAGCAGCACAGGGTTCGCCAGGCGGGCGGCTTCCTTGAAAGCCTGTCGTCCGGCGATCTTGAACGCCATTTCCGAGGAGTCAACATCGTGGTAAGCACCGTCAAGCAGGCTTGCCTTGATACCGACCACGGGGTAACCGGCGAGTACACCCTCGGTGAGGGCGCTCTGGATACCCTGATCAACGGAGGGGATGTATTCACGCGGAATACGGCCACCGGTGACCTTGTTGGCGAACTCGTAGAATACGCCTTCCGACGTATCCAGCGGCTCGAGAGCGATCTGGACCTTTGCGAACTGGCCCGAACCACCGGTCTGCTTCTTGTGCGTGTAGTCATGCTTGGCCACAGCGCGCTTGATGGTTTCGCGGTAAGCAACCTGGGGCTTGCCCACGTTTGCCTCGACGCGGAATTCGCGGCGCATGCGGTCAACCAGGATGTCCAGGTGCAGCTCGCCCATACCGGCGATGATGGTCTGGTTGGTGTCCTCGTCGAGGGAGACCTGGAAGGTCGGGTCCTCTTCCGAGAGCTTCTGGATGGCCGTGGAGAGCTTCTCCTGGTCACCCTTCGTCTTCGGCTCGATGGCCACGGAAATCACGGGCTCCGGGAAGCTCATGGATTCCAGCACGATCGGGTTCTGAAGGTCGCACAGGGTGTCGCCCGTGGTCGTGTCCTTCAGGCCGATTGCCGCGTAGATGTGGCCCGTCGTGATCTCGTCAACCGGGTTTTCCTTGTTGGCGTGCATCTGGAAGAGCTTTCCGATGCGCTCCTTCTTCTGCTTGGTCGCGTTCATGACCTGGGCGCCGGAAGCAGCGTGACCGGAGTACACGCGGATGTAGGTCAGACGTCCGAAGAACGGGTGCGTCACAACCTTGAACGCCAGGGCCGAGAACGGAGCGTTGGCATCTGCGGCGCGTTCGAGGATAACCTCTTCGTCGCGGATGTCGTGGCCCTTGATGTTCGGCACGTCAAGCGGGTTCGGCAGGTAGGCAACGACGGCGTCAAGCATCGGCTGTACGCCGCGGTTCTTGAACGCGGAGCCGCAAAGCACCGGGTATACCAGCGAGTTGATGGTCAGGTGGCGGATGCCGGCCTTGATTTCCTCGGTGGTGAATTCTTCACCTTCGAGGTACTTGTCCATCAGCTCGTCGCTGGCCTCGGCAACAGCCTCGATCAGCGCAGCGCGGTACTCTTCTGCCTTTTCCTGAAGATCGGCCGGGATGGGCTCGATCTCGTACTTGGCGCCCATGGTGACATCACCCTTGGAGTCGCCGCGCCAGGTCAGGGCACGCATTTCGACGAGGTCGACAACGCCCTCAAAGTCGCTCTCGGCACCGATGGGCAGCTGGATAACCAGCGGCTTGGCGCCAAGGCGGTTGATGATGGTGTCAACGGTGAAGTAGAAGTCAGCGCCGAGCTTGTCCATCTTGTTGACGAAGCAGATGCGCGGAACGTTGTACTTGTCAGCCTGGCGCCAAACAGTCTCGGACTGCGGCTCCACGCCTTCCTTGCCGTCGAAGACAGCAACGGCGCCGTCGAGCACGCGCAGGGACCGCTCAACCTCGACAGTGAAGTCAACGTGACCCGGGGTGTCGATGATGTTGATCTGGTTGTTGTCCCAGTAGCACGTGGTAGCTGCGGAGGTAATGGTGATACCCCGCTCCTGCTCCTGTGCCATCCAGTCCATGGTGGACGCACCGTCGTGAGTCTCACCAATCTTGTGGTTGACACCGGTGTAGAACAGGATGCGCTCGGTGGTGGTGGTCTTGCCGGCATCAATGTGGGCCATGATGCCGATGTTGCGGACCTTATTCAGGTCGGTAAGCACGTCAAGTGCCACGGTTTCTCCCTTATTTGGTGTTTGCCGGTTCGACTGCGTTTATCTGCTTCGGGCCCCGCACCCCGCCTCAGCGGGATACAGGGCCTTCAGTAGCGGCCGCCGTCGGCCAGGCTTATTACCAGCGGTAGTGGGCGAAGGCCTTGTTGGATTCGGCCATCTTGTGGGTGTCTTCGCGGCGCTTCACTGCAGCACCGAGACCGTTGGAAGCATCCAGGATCTCGTTGCGCAGACGCTCGGTCATGGTCTTCTCGCGGCGGGCCTTGGAGTAGCCAACCAGCCAGCGCAGAGCCAGTGCAGTTGCACGGCCCGGCTTGACCTCGACGGGAACCTGGTAGGTGGCGCCGCCAACGCGGCGGGACTTAACCTCAAGGCTCGGCTTGATGTTGTCCATGGCCTTCTTCAGGGCTGCAACGGGGTCTCCCCCGGTCTTTTCCTGAGCGCCGGCGAGTGCACCGTAAACGATGCGCTCTGCGGTGGACTTCTTACCGTCAACGAGAACCTTGTTGATCAGCTGAGTGACCAGAGGGGAACCGTAAACGGGATCCAGAACTAGCGGCCGCTTGGGGGCCGGACCCTTGCGGGGCATATTACTTCTTCTCCATCTTCGCGCCGTAACGGCTGCGAGCCTGCTTGCGGTTCTTGACACCCTGGGTGTCCAGTGCGCCGCGAACGATCTTGTAACGAACACCGGGCAGGTCCTTCACTCGACCGCCGCGAACGAGGACGATGGAGTGTTCCTGCAGGTTGTGGCCAACACCGGGGATGTAGGCGGTTACTTCGATGCCGCCGTTGAGGCGCACGCGGGCAACCTTACGGAGCGCAGAGTTCGGCTTCTTCGGGGTGGTGGTGTACACGCGGGTGCAAACACCACGGCGCATGGGGCTTCCCTGAAGGGCGGGAGCCTTGGTCTTGGAGACCTTGGGTGACCGGCCCTTGCGGACCAGCTGCTGAATCGTAGGCACTTTCGTGTTCTCCGTTTTTTCTCGAGATAAGTTCTCTTGGTTGCACCGCCCCGCTGTCAGCTGTCGGAACAGCCGAGGCGACGCGCTTTAAGTCGTCGTTGCCGCAATGCCTCGATAAGTTCCGATACTCTCGCCGAAAGCGACCGTAGGCGTGCAAAAGTGTGGCATTCGTTGCACAGGAACCCTGCAACCCGGAAACAGGCCCGCTCCACGAAGCTCCCGAGGGATTTCGTGACCGTCCTTCATCCACTGCCACACAAACAATTGATATTCAGTCTATCAGACTTAATCCCCGCCTACCGCCGATGCGCCCGAGATCACACTTCGGACTGCCGGCTGTGAAGGCATCTGCTGTGCGGCTGCTGCTGCGGGCGTTCCTGCACCGCCTCCTTCAAGCCTACTCCTTTCGGCGTGGCCTGCGGGCCCAGCCCGGCATGGTCGGGGGTTAACGCGGAAGGTCCCGCACCAAACGGTGCGGGACCTTCCCCTACTGCCGCCGGGACATGTCCGGCATCAGCGTTGCAGGTTAGCGGAAGTCGCTGCCCATGTCGTAGTCATCCAGGGGGATGGCGTGGAACTCGGGGCTCAGACCGCCGTCAACTCCGGCGTAGTCGAAGTCGCTGAAGGCGCTCGGGCCGGTGAACAGATTGGCCTTTGCTTCTTCGGTCGGCTCGACAGTGACCTCGGTGTAACGGGGCAGGCCCGTTCCGGCCGGGATCAGCTTACCGATGATGACGTTCTCCTTGAGGCCGAGCAGCGGATCGCTCTTGCCTTCCATGGCCGCCTGCGTCAGGACGCGGGTGGTTTCCTGGAAGGAAGCAGCGGACAGCCAGGACTCGGTTGCCAGCGACGCCTTGGTGATACCCATGAGCTCGGGACGGCCTGAAGCCGGCTTCTTGCCCTCGGAAACCACGCGGCGGTTCTCGTTCTCGAAGCGGCGGCGCTCGGCCAGCTCACCCGGGAGGAGATCCGAATCGCCGGACTCAATCACGGTCACGCGCCGCAGCATCTGCCGGACGATGACTTCCACGTGCTTGTCGTGGATGCCTACACCCTGGCTGCGGTACACGCGCTGGACTTCGTCCACCAGGAATTCCTGTGCCTTGCGCGGGCCGAGGATACGGAGGATCTGCTTGGGATCCACCGCACCGAAGACCAGCTGCTGGCCAACCTCAACGTGGTCGCCGTCGGCAACCAGCAGGCGGGCACGGCGCAGTACCGGGTACGCGATTTCCTCGGAGCCGTCATCGGGAGTGACAACCAGACGCATCTGGCGGTCGGACTCTTCGATGGTGACCCGGCCCGCGGTCTCGGAGATCGGAGCTACACCCTTGGGGGTACGTGCTTCGAAGAGCTCCTGGATACGGGGCAGACCCTGGGTGATATCTTCCGCGGAAGCAACACCACCGGTGTGGAAGGTACGCATGGTCAGCTGGGTACCCGGCTCACCAATGGACTGTGCGGCGATGATGCCGACGGCCTCGCCAATGTCCACGGTCTTACCCGTGGCCAGGGAGCGGCCGTAGCACAGTGCACAGGTTCCGACGGCGGACTCACAGGTGAGTACGGAGCGGACCTTGATGTCCGTGACGCCGGCTTCGAACAGCTTCGCGATGAGGACGTCGCCCACATCGTCGCCGCCCTTGGCCAGGACATTGCCCTGTGCGTCGGAGACGTCGGTGGCCAGCGTACGGGCGTACGCCGAGTTCTCTACCTCTTCGTGCAGCTGCAGTTCGCCGTTGGAGTCCGGAACCGCGATGGTGACGTTCAGGCCGCGCTCGGTGCCGCAGTCTTCCTCGCGGACAATGACGTCCTGGGAAACGTCCACCAGACGACGGGTCAGGTAACCCGAGTTGGCGGTACGCAGAGCGGTATCGGCGAGACCCTTACGGGCACCGTGGGTGGCGATGAAGTACTCCAGCACCGACAGGCCCTCGCGGTAGGAGGACTTGATCGGGCGGGGAATGATCTCGCCCTTCGGGTTTGCCACCAGGCCACGGATACCGGCAATCTGCCGGACCTGCAGCCAGTTACCACGGGCACCGGAAGACACCATGCGGTTGATGTTGTTTTCCTTGGGCATGTTCGCACGCATGGCCGCGGCAACTTCGTTGGTTGCCTTGTTCCAGATGTCGATGAGCTCCTGGCGGCGCTCGTCTTCAGCGATCAGGCCCTTGCCGTACTGGCTTTCAACCTTGGCAGCCTGTGCCTCGTAAACCTCCATGATGGCCGGCTTGTCGATCGGCGCGGAGATGTCGGAGATGGCAACGGTAACGCCCGAGCGGGTGGCCCAGTAGAAACCGGCGTCCTTCAGGTTATCCAGCGTTGCCGCCGTCATGACCTTCGGGTAGCGCTCCGCCAGGTCGTTCACGATGGCGGACAGCTGGCCCTTGTCTGCAACCTTCTCAACCCACGGGTAGTCCGCCGGCAGGGTCTGGTTGAAGATGACCTGGCCGAGGGAGGTCTGGATGAGGGCGGGGGTGCCTTCTTCCCAGCCTTCCGGAGCCGGACGGTCAGCGGAAGGCACGAAGCCTTCCAGGCGCATGCTGACCTGAGCGTTCAGGTCAAGCTCACCAAGGTCGTACGCCATCAGGGCTTCGGACGGGGTCGTGAAGAACCGTCCTTCGCCTGCGGCGCCTTCCTTCTTGGTGGTGAGGTGGTGCAGGCCGATGATCATATCCTGCGAAGGCAGGGTTACCGGCCGGCCGTCCGAGGGCTTCAGGATGTTGTTCGAGGACAGCATCAGGATGCGTGCCTCGGCCTGGGCCTCCGGGCTCAGCGGCAGGTGAACTGCCATCTGGTCACCGTCGAAGTCAGCGTTGAACGCGCCACAAACGAGCGGGTGCAGCTGAAGGGCCTTGCCCTCAACGAGCTGCGGCTCGAAGGCCTGGATACCCAGGCGGTGCAGGGTGGGTGCACGGTTGAGCAGCACCGGGTGTTCGGTGATGATCTCTTCCAGCACGTCCCAGACCTGCGGACGGAAACGCTCGACCATGCGCTTGGCGCTCTTGATGTTCTGCGCGTGGTTGAGGTCAACCAGGCGCTTCATCACGAACGGCTTGAAGAGCTCCAGCGCCATCTGCTTGGGCAGACCGCACTGGTGCAGCTTCAGCTGCGGGCCAACGACGATAACGGAACGGCCGGAGTAGTCAACGCGCTTACCCAGAAGGTTCTGGCGGAAGCGGCCCTGCTTGCCCTTGAGCATGTCGGACAGTGACTTCAGCGGACGGTTGCCCGGTCCGGTGACCGGACGGCCGCGGCGGCCGTTGTCGAACAGGGAATCAACGGCTTCCTGGAGCATGCGCTTTTCGTTGTTCACGATGATCTCGGGGGCACCGAGATCCAGCAGGCGCTTCAGGCGGTTGTTGCGGTTGATCACGCGGCGGTACAGGTCGTTGAGGTCGGACGTTGCGAAACGTCCGCCGTCGAGCTGGACCATCGGGCGCAGTTCCGGCGGGATCACCGGGACGGCGTCCAGGACCATGCCCAGCGGGCTGTTGGTCGTGGTCAGGAATGCGTTGACAACCTTCAGGCGCTTCAGGGCACGCGTCTTGCGCTGGCCCTTGCCGTTCTGGATGATGTCGCGCAGCAGCTCGGACTCGGCCTGCATGTCGAAGTCCTCAAGGCGCTGCTTGATGGCTTCGGCACCCATGGAGCCTTCGAAGTACAGACCATAGCGGTCGCGCAGTTCACGGTAGAGACCTTCGTCGCCCTCGAGGTCGCCGACCTTGAGGTTCTTGAAGCGTTCCCAAACCTGCTCGAGGCGCTCGATGTTGTTGTCGGCGTCGCGGCGGACCTTGGCCATCTGGCGGTCGGCGGAGTCGCGGGCCTTCTTCTTGTCCGCTGCCTTGGCGCCTTCTCCCTCGAGGCGTGCAATCTCGCCTTCGAGGTCCTTGGCGATGGCGGCGATGTCCGAGTCGCGCTGGTCGACGAGGTGCTTGCGCTCCAGGTCGTGCTCAGCCTGCAGGTTCGGAAGTTCCGCGTGGCGGTTTTCCTCGTCCACGGAAGTGATCATGTAGGCGGCGAAGTAAATGACCTTTTCGAGGTCCTTCGGCGCCAGGTCCAGCAGGTAGCCCAGGCGGGACGGAACACCCTTGAAGTACCAGATGTGGGTCACGGGAGCGGCGAGCTCAATGTGGCCCATGCGCTCGCGGCGCACCTTGGCACGGGTGACCTCGACGCCGCAGCGCTCGCAGATGATGCCCTTGAAACGTACGCGCTTGTACTTACCGCAGTAGCATTCCCAGTCGCGGGAAGGTCCGAAGATCTTTTCGCAGAAAAGACCGTCCTTCTCGGGCTTCAGGGTTCGGTAGTTGATGGTTTCCGGCTTCTTGACTTCGCCGTAAGACCAGCCGCGGATTTCATCCGCAGTGGCAAGGCCGATACGCATGAGGCCGAACGTGGAATCGTTGGACATGGGTCCCTGTTCTCTCTTGTTCTCTAAATCTGAATGTCTCGGGTACGGGAAGGGGCTGGCGGAGGCCGGCCCGCGTAAAGCGGACCGGCCGGCGCTGCTAAACCTCTTCTACGGAGCTGGGCTCTGCGCGGGACAGATCGATACCCAGTTCTTCCGCGGCCCGGAAGACTTCTTCATCCGAGTCACGCATTTCAATCGTGTTGCCCTCGGTGGAGAGTACTTCCACATTCAGGCAGAGCGACTGCATTTCCTTGATGAGCACCTTGAAGGACTCCGGAACGCCGGGCTCCGGGATGTTCTCGCCCTTGACGATGGCCTCGTAGACCTTCACGCGGCCGTGGATGTCATCCGACTTGATCGTCAGCAGTTCCTGCAGCGTGTAGGCGGCGCCGTACGCTTCCAGGGCCCAGACTTCCATTTCGCCGAAGCGCTGGCCGCCGAACTGTGCCTTACCACCCAGCGGCTGCTGCGTGATCATGGAGTACGGTCCGGTGGAGCGTGCGTGGATCTTGTCATCAACAAGGTGGTGCAGCTTGAGGATGTACATGTAACCCACGGAGATGGGCTCCGGGAACGGCTGGCCGGAGCGGCCGTCGTACATCCGGGCCTTACCCGAGGCGCCGATCAGGCGGTTGCCGTCACGGGTCACGTTGGTGGAGTCGAGCAGTCCGGTGATTTCATCTTCACTGGCACCGTCGAACACCGGGGTGGCAACCGTGGTGGGACCGGATTCACGCGGCAGTTCCGGCAGGTTCTTGACCCAGTCGGGGTTGCCGTCGATCTTCCAGCCCTGCTTGGCAGCCCAGCCAAGGTGGATTTCCAGGACCTGGCCGACGTTCATTCGACCCGGAACACCCAGCGGGTTCAGGACGATGTCAACGGGGGTTCCGTCTTCCATGAACGGCATGTCTTCGATCGGGAGGATCTTGGAGATGACGCCCTTGTTACCGTGGCGGCCGGCCAGCTTGTCGCCGTCCGTGATCTTGCGCTTGTGTGCCACGTAGACGCGCACCAGCTGGTTTACGCCCGGGGGCAGCTCGTCGTCGTTGTCGCGGTCGAAGATGCGGACACCGATGACCGTGCCGGACTCGCCGTGGGGAACCTTCAGGGAGGTGTCGCGGACTTCGCGGCTCTTCTCGCCGAAGATGGCGCGCAGCAGGCGCTCTTCCGGGGTCAGTTCCGTTTCACCCTTGGGGGTGACGCGGCCTACCAGGATGTCGCCGGCTTCAACCTCGGCACCGATGTGGATGATGCCGCGCTCGTCCAGCTGGGAGAGCACTTCCTCCGACACGTTGGGGATGTCACGGGTGATTTCCTCGGCACCGAGCTTGGTGTCGCGGGCATCAACTTCGTGCTCCTCGATGTGGATGGAGGTCAGGACGTCGTCCGAGACCATGCGCTGGGAGAGGATGATCGCATCCTCGTAGTTGTGGCCTTCCCATGACATGAATGCCACGAGCAGGTTCTTACCCAGTGCCAGCTCGCCCTGGTCCGTGGAGGGACCGTCGGCGATGATGCTGTTGACCTCGACGCGTGCGCCTTCGGACACCAGGACCCGCTGGTTGTACGCGTTGCCCTGGTTGGAGCGCGCGAACTTCATGATCGGGTAGTTGGACTCGGTGCCGTCGTCGTTCATGACGGTGACGAGCTCAGCGGAGACCTCGGTGACGACGCCGGGCTTGGCGGCGGTGACGGAGTCGCCGGCGTCAACGGCTGCATACTTCTCCATGCCGGTACCCACGACGGGGCGCTCGGAACGGAGCAGCGGCACGGCCTGGCGCTGCATGTTCGCACCCATGAGGGCGCGGTTGGCGTCATCGTGTTCCAGGAACGGGATCAGGGCGGTGGCCACCGAAACCATCTGGCGCGGGGAGACGTCCATGTACTCCACGCCGTTGGGCTCAACGAGCACGGGCTCGCCGGAACCGCCGCGGGCACGGACGAGGACGAGGTCCTCGGCGAAGTGCTGGTCTTCGCGCAGCGGAGCGTTTGCCTGGGCAATGGTGCGCTCCACCTCGTCGTCGGCGGTCAGGTAATCAACCTGGTCGGTGACGACGCCGTCGATGACCTTGCGGTACGGGGTTTCGATGAAACCGAAGGCGTTGATCCGGGCGTAGGACGCCAGCGAACCGATGAGGCCAATGTTCGGGCCTTCAGGTGTTTCGATGGGGCACATGCGGCCGTAGTGCGAGGGGTGGACGTCTCGGACTTCCATGCCTGCGCGGTCACGGGACAGACCACCCGGGCCCAGCGCGGACAGGCGGCGCTTGTGCGTCAGTCCGGCGAGCGGGTTGTTCTGGTCCATGAACTGCGAAAGCTGGGAGGTTCCGAAGAACTCCTTGATCGCTGCCACGACGGGGCGGATGTTGATCAGCGTCTGCGGCGTGATGGCCTCGACGTCCTGGGTGGTCATGCGCTCACGCACAACGCGCTCCATGCGGGACAGACCCGTGCGGATCTGGTTCTCGATGAGCTCACCGACGGCGCGGATGCGGCGGTTGCCGAAGTGGTCGATGTCGTCAACCTCGACGCGGATGTCGACGTCTTCGCCGTTGCGCTTGCCCGGAACGGTCTTCTCGCCGGCGTGCAGGGCCACCAGGAACTTGATCATGGCAACGATGTCATCGTTGTTCAGGACCGATGCGTCGGAGTCCGTCAGCGGCTTGTCGATGCCCAGCTTGCGGTTGATCTTGTAACGGCCAACCTTGGCCAGGTCGTAGCGCTTCGGGTTGAAGTACAGGTTGTCCAGCAGGGTCTGGGCAGCCTCGACCGTGGGCGGCTCGCCCGGACGGAGCTTGCGGTAGATGTCCAGCAGGGCATCCTCGCGGGTTTCCGTCGGGTCCTTCTCGAGGGTGGCGCGGATGGAATCGTACTCGCCGAAGGTCTCGAGGATCTGGCCTTCGGTCCAGCCCAGGGCCTTGAGCAGAACGGTGACGGACTGCTTGCGCTTGCGGTCAAGGCGGACGCCAACCTGGTCGCGCTTGTCGATTTCCAGTTCGAACCATGCACCGCGGGAAGGAATGATCTTCGCGGTGTAGATGTCCTTGTCACTGGTCTTGTCCGCGGTGCGCTCGAAGTAGGCACCCGGCGAACGGACCAGCTGGGAAACAACAACACGCTCGGTGCCGTTGATGACGAACGTTCCCTTGTCGGTCATCAGCGGGAAGTCGCCCATGAACACGGTCTGCTGCTTAATTTCGCCCGTGTTGTTGTTCATGAATTCGGCTTTAACGTACAACGGGGCCGAGTACGTGGCGTCCCGGTCCTTGCACTCAGCCATGGTGTACTTCGGGTCGGCAAATTCCGGCTCGGTGAAACTCAGGGACATGGTGCCCTGGAAGTCCTCGATCGGGGAGATTTCCTCGAAGATGTCGGCCAAGCCGGAGGTGGTGGCAATGCCCTGTTCCCCGGTCTGCTTGGCCTTTTCGACGCGCGCTTTCCAGCGTTCGTTGCCGACGAGCCAGTCAAAGCTGTCGGTCTGCAGGGCAAGAAGATTGGGAACGTCAAGAGGTTCGTGAATCTTTGCGAATGAAATCCGGGGAGCGATGTTCTCCGGGATGTTAGCGGTTGCATTATTAGAGGTGCTCGAGGCGACCAAGAGGGATCCTTCCACAGACCTTCAGGCGTGTTTCGCGCCTCCTTCTCTGCACAGAACGGACCTGGTCCGCGTGCGTCCTTGCATCCCGCCGGGCGCGCGAAACGCTGCCAGGCACAGGACAAAGCCCACCGCTATATGAAGGCTGAAGGTTAAGAGAGGGAAGCAAATATTAACTATAGGGCATTATGGGCAGACAAGTCTACCCGGCGCCGCAACCCTGCTTGGCTCGACCCGCCGGTCCGGTTGATGTGATTGTCGATTTCATTCGACCACCGGATCCGTGGAACGGGGAGCTACAGGCAACACCGGCGCACCGCTGACGCATCGGATACCAATATCTTAGCGCACGATGTCCGGATTGTGCGTGCCAGCGGTGTGCAGGGCCTCATTCCGGCGTGACGCGGCTCTCCCCCGCCCCCGGCCGTTGGCGTACCCTTATTCCAGCGCCGCTGCATCCGGGCACATTGTAATCCGCTGAGATGCACGCCGGCCCTGACAATTTCAACGACGAAAGTGGATTTCCCGCCATGAGCAACCGCCCAGCCCAGGCCGCAGCAGGCCAAGAAGCAGCCATGACCGACGTGGTAATTGTTGGCGGAGCCCGCACTCCGCAGGGCCGGCTCAACGGCCAGCTTGCCTCCTTCAGCGCGGTTGAACTTGGTGCTTTTGCCATCGCCGGCGCCCTCGAAAAGTCCCGCGTTCCGGCTGCCGACGTCCACGCCGTCATCATGGGACATGTTGTCCAGGCCGGCTGCGGGCAGAACCCGGCACGGCAGGCCTCCATCAAGGCCGGGATCGGATGGAACGTTCCCACGGTCACCATCAACAAGGTGTGCCTTTCGGGCCTTGCCGCCGTCATTGACGCAGCCCGGCTCATCCGGGGCGGAGAAGCCACGGTGGTGGTTGCCGGCGGCCAGGAGTCCATGTCGCGCGGCCCGCATCTGCTGCCCGGTTCACGTCAGGGATGGAACTACGGCAACATCTCAGCGCTGGATGCGGTGGCCCACGACGGCCTCACCGATGCCTTCGACAACGATTCCATGGGCATCTCCACGGAGCGCGGCAACACGAAGCTGGCGATCAAGCGCCTGGAGCAGGACGAAGTTGCTGCCGCTTCGCACCGCCGGGCAGCCTCAGCCATGGCCTCCGGTGTCTTCGACGCGGAGATTGTTCCCGTCACCGTTCCCCAGCGCCGGGGCGAGCCTCTCGTTCTCACCGCCGACGAGGGCGTCAGGCCCAACACCACTCCCGAAACTCTTGCCGGCCTGCGTCCGGCCTTTGACCCTGAAGGCACCATCACGGCGGGGAACTCGTCCCCGCTGTCCGACGGCGCCGCTGCACTGATTCTCACGACCCGCGCCTACGCGGAGGACAACGGACTCGACGTCCTCGCCGTCGTCGGCGTTCCGGGCCAGGTGGCGGGCCCTGACAACACCCTGCATTCCCAGCCGTCGAACGCCGTCTTCGCCGCCCTTGACCGCGCCGGCTGGAGCGCCTCGGATCTGGACTTCATCGAGATCAATGAGGCCTTTGGCGCCGTTGCCGTCCAGTCGCTGAACGAACTGGGAATGGACCTGGACCAGTGCAACCTCAACGGCGGCGCCATCGCGCTCGGCCATCCGATTGGCGCATCGGGTGCCCGGCTTGCCCTGACGGCTGCCCATGAACTCATGAGGCGCGGCTCCGGCCGGGCCGCCGTTGCCCTGTGCGGCGGCGGCGGCCAGGGCGAAGCACTGCTTCTCTGGCGCGAACAGAACTAGCGGCGTCCGGCCGGAACCCGGCCCGGACACAGAAAGACCCCGTCCCAAAGGGACGGGGTCTTTGCCGTTTCCGCGGCCGGAACCGCGAAGGGAAAAACTACTACTTGACGGTAACCGTGGCGCCGGCAGCCTCGAGGGCTTCCTTTGCCTTCTCTGCGGCTTCCTTCGTAGCGCCTTCCAGGACAGCCTTCGGGGCGCTGTCGACAACGTCCTTGGCTTCCTTCAGGCCCAAGGAAGTCAGGGCACGAACTTCCTTGATGACTGCGATCTTCTTGTCGCCGGCGGCTTCGAGGATGACGTCGAATTCCGTCTTCTCTTCCTCGGCCTCGGCAGCACCGGCGGCGGGACCGGCAACTGCAACAGCAGCAGCGGTAACGTCGAAGGTCTCTTCGAAGAGCTTCACGAAATCAGAAAGCTCAATGATGGACAGTTCCTTGAAGGCTGCAATGAGCTCTTCGTTGGTCAGCTTCGCCATGATGTGGCGTCCTTCCTATAAGTGGTGCTCGGGGCACCATATGGTGCTCGGCACCGGAGTGTGGATTGGAAGAGCGATTACTCTTCGGTGGCTGCTTCTGCGGCCGGAGCTTCTTCAGCGGCCGGAGCCTCTTCGGCGGCGGGAGCAGAGTCGCTTCCCTCGTCGAGCTTCAGGCGCAGTGCATCGACCGAGCGTGCCAGCATGGACATCGGTGCCTTGAGGACACCGGCGACGCGTGCAAGCTGGAGCTCACGTGATTCAAGGGCAGCCAGGGCAACAACACCGGAAGCGTCAAGGGCATTGCCCTCGAATACACCGGTCTTGATGATCAGCTGCGGGTTGGTCTTGGCAAAATCCGTCAGGCTCTTTGCAGCTGCAACTGCGTCACCCTTGATGAAGGCGATTGCAGTGGGACCGGAGAGCTGGCCGTCGAACGCGTCGATGCCGGCTTCCTTGGCTGCAATGCCAGTCAGGGTGTTCTTGACGACCGAGTACTTGGTGTCCTGGCCGAGCGAACGACGCAGCTCCTTGAGCTGTGCAACGGTGAGCCCGCGGTATTCGGTTAGTACGGCAGCAGTTGAATCCTTGAAATCGGTGACGATTTCCTCAACAGCCGATACCTTTGTTGGCGTTGCCATCTAACCCTCCTTCCGGGGAAATAGTGCCGGTGGATCGGGTCCCGAACATAAAAAACGCCCCGGGCAGATGCACGGGGCTGAGCAGCGGAACACACAGATGTGTTCCAATAGCTGAGTTCGTTCACCTGCGCAGGCCGCCCCATGCTCGGGACTTTCGGATGTCCGATCAACCGGATTCCACCCATGATCCTGGAGATCCAGGGCGAGGGTGGGATTGAAAGCACATCGACCGACGGTCTTTGGTAGTTCAAGAGTACGGGAGAATCACCGCCGGGCCAAATCCCGCATCCCTTGCTGGATTTGGCCCGGCCAGGGTCATCCTGCCGCGTTGAGCAGTTTCAGGGTTTGTCCCGCAGTGCTGCCGGCCGCACGTGACCACGCCTGCATCAGGGACAGCATGTTGGCCCCGGAGGACATCGCTTCCGGCAACGCGGCGGCCACTGCTTCCAGGGTTGCAGTGCGCAGCTCGGTGTTGACGTTCACCTTGCCGATCCCCGCGGATGCCGCCCGTTCCAGGTCCGCCGAAGACAGGCCCGAGGCGCCGTGCAGGACCAGCGGCACAGTCCCGGCCGCTGTCCGGATCCGGGAGATGCGTTCCCAGTCGAGTCTCGGTTCCCCCGAGTAGTTGCCGTGGACATTGCCCACCGCCACGGCCAGCAGGTCCGCCGCGGAGGCGTCCAGGAAAGCGGCAACCGCTGCCGGGTCCGTCATCCCCGCCGCCGGATCGTGCTTCGCGGCGCCCCGGGAATCGTCTTCGTCTCCCCCAAGCGCGCCCAGTTCCGCTTCGATAACGACTCCGGACCCGGAGGTCAGGGAGGCAATCGACGCCACGAACTCGGCGTTGCGCACGGGAGGCATCCGGGACCCGTCAGCGAGCACGGCATCGGCTCCCGCTGTCACGGCAGCCTGGATGAGCCCGGCGTCGGTGGCATGGTCCAGCTGGACCACCACCGGCACCCCGGCGTCGTCCGCCAGCCCCCTCAGTGCCCGAATGAACCGCAGCCCTCCGGGTCCGGCGGCGGTCTTCGGCGCCACCAGCAGGATGACAGGAAGCCGGGCGTCTTCTGCGGCGGATACCACTGCCAGCGCGGTGGTGAAGTCGTAGCAGGTGAATGCGGGGACGGCCGAGCCTGCCGCCAGCCGCTCCAGGACGAGATCGTTCAGGCGTGCTCTCATGTCAGCCCGCCAGCGGACTGAGGACGAGCCACAGGCCGCAGGTCAGGAGGAAGCCGCAGATACCCAGGAGGGTGGTCAGGACAGTCCAGGTTTTCAGTCCGTCCGCCACCGACAGGCCAAGGTAGCGCGTCACGATCCAGAACCCGGAGTCATTCACGTGCGAGAAGCCAAACGCACCGAATCCGACAGCCATGGTGATCAGTGCCATCTGCAGGGCGGAGAAGTCTCCGCCGGAGACCGATGCCGCCAGCAGGCCGGCAGTGGTCACGATGGCAACGGTCGCGGAACCCTGCGCCGCCCGCAGCACTGCGGCCAGCACATAGGCCATCAGCAGGATGGGCAGGCCGGCCGACGACAGCGTGTCAGCCAGTGCGGTGCCGATGCCGGATTCGGTCAGCACCTTGCCGAAGGCGCCTCCGGCACCCGTCACGAGAATGACGATGGCGGTGGGGGCCAGGGCGGCATCCATCACTTCGCCGGTGGTCGCCGAGCTCCAGCCCCGGCGGATGCCCAGGAAGAAGAACGCCAGGAAGACGGTCACCAGCAGGGCGATCACGGGTGAACCGATGAGGCTCAGGACCGGCAGCGCGGCGGCGTCATCGGGAAGGACGACGGCGCTGACGGTGCCGGCCATGATCATGAGGATGGGCAGGACGATGAGGGTGATGATCATCGCCGGGGATGGCGGTGCCTGCACTGATGTTTTGACGGCGGTGTTGCCGGCGCCGGATTCAACCTCCACATCGGACTTCCCGCTGCCGAAGAGCCGGAACTGTTCAGCGGTGGCGGCCACCATCGGGTAGTCCCGGCGGTTCATCCACTGGGCCACAAAGTACGCCGGGAAAGCGAGCACGGCGCACACCGAAAGGGCCAGGATGGTGATCCAGCCGATATCGGCGCCGATGACCCCGGCGCCGCCCACAATGCCGGGGTGCGGCGGAACCACCACGTGGATGGCGAGCATAATGGCTGCCACGGGCAGGCCGACCTTGAGCGGGTTGACGCCGGCGGCCTTGGCGAAACCGTAAATGATCGGAACCAGGATGATGAATCCGACGTCAAAGAAGACGGGAATGGCCAGCAGGAAGGCCGCGCCGGTCAGGGCCGCAGTGACCCGCTTGGAGCCGAGAATCTTCGTAAACTTGCCGGCCAGCGCCTCGGCGCCGCCGGAGAGTTCGATCATTTTCCCGAGCATCGCGCCCAGGCCCACCAGGATCGCCACGGAACCCAGGGTGCCGCCCATACCCGCCTGGACGGCTGCGATTACTTCGTCCAGCGGTATCCCGGCGGCAACGGCCACCAGCACACTGACGGTCAGCAGTGCCAGGAAGGCCGGAATCTTGAACTTGATCACGGCCAGCAGCAGCACGGCGACGCCGGCCACAGCGATGATCAGGAGCGTCAGTGCGCTCATGGTGTGTCTCCTTTGACAGGGTGAAGGTAATGCGGGTGAGGGGTAGTGCAGGTGGGGGGTAGTGCAGGTGGAGGTACGGCAGGATGGGGAGTGACTAGCCTTCGGGAGCCAGCACCTTGATGACCGCGGAATCATCCGCGGCACCAAGTCCGGCAGCCTGGCCCAGCAGGTACAGCTGTTCCGCGGCGGCTGCCACCGGCGTCGGCAGCGCCACCTCGCGGGCCGCCTTGGTGACGATTCCCATGTCCTTGACGAAGATGTCCAGGCGGCTAAGGACTTCGGCCCCGCCTTCCTCATAGGCCTCGAGCATGCGCGGCCCGCGGTTGCCGAGCATGAAGGACGCGGCTGCGCCGGCTTGGAGGGCATCGAGCGTTTTGCCCTCGTCCAGTCCCAGCGACTTGGCCAGTGCCAGCGCCTCGGCAGCTGCCGCGATGTGCACTCCGCAAAGCAGCTGGTTCACGGTCTTCAGCGCCTGGCCGTCGCCGGCCTTGTTGCCGACAATGCTCAGCGTGGATGCCAGCAGGTCCAAGACGGGCTGGGCGCGGTCCCGCGCGGCGTCGGATGCTCCGACCACAATCAGCAGATCGCCCGTGCCCGCGCGGACCGGGCCGCCGGACAGCGGTGCGTCAACGAGCTCGACGCTGAGCTCCGCCAGCTTCTCCGCCACTTCAGTAACGGCGGCCACGCCCACGGTGGATGTCATGATGACGACGGCGCCCGGCTTCAGGGCGTCGGCGATCCCGGTGTCGCCGAACAGGACATCGTTGAGCTGGGCGCCGTTGCGGACGGCCAGCAGCACGGCGTCAGCTCCGGCTGCCGCCTCAGCCCCGGAGGTGAAGGTGCGGATGCCGGCGGCGCCGGCCAGCTCGAGGCGGGCAGGGGCGATGTCGAAACCGTTCACCTGCAGGCTCGTGGCCAGGCGGGTTGCCATGGGCAGGCCCATGGCGCCCAGGCCCAGGACGGCGACGGTGTATTCGGATGATGTGTTCATCGGTTGGATCCTTTGTGTGTGCTGGAAGCGGGGTGTGGAGCGGGTGTGTGTGTCAGGGCTTGGACAGGGTGGCAACGACGGCGGTTAGTGAGGAGTCGTCTCCGACGTTGCCCGCGAAGACCACGTATGGGATGCCCTGTGCCGGGCCGTCCACGGGTTCCCACAGCGAGACGATGCCCGGGAGCATGGGCCCGCGGACAATGGCGCGGCGGATCTGCAGGCCCTTGGCCGCGACGTCGGATGATGTGATGCCACCCTTGGCGATGACGAACCGGGGCGGGTTGGCGGCCAGGACACGGCGGACAACGTCCACGACGGCGGCCGAAACACGGCGGGAAATATTCAGCGACTCATCGCCCGTCGCGGCCGTGATCAGCAGCCGGCTGGTGTGCAGGACGACGTCGCCTTTCTTCAGCGCCGAGGCCACCGCGTCTGCCACCGTGGCCAGGTGCGCCTCACGCGCCGCGTCATCGAGGATGAGTTCGACAGTGATTTCGGCGGTAAACGCCGGCGGGCGGGTGCTCTGCAGGTGGTTCAGCTGGCGGGTGGTCAGGCCCACGTGCGAGCCGACGACAATCAGCCCGCCCTCGCGCGAGCCGGCTTGGGCGTTCTGCCCGGTGGTGCTCCTCGGCCCATAAACGTCGTCTGCGGTCAGCGGGGCATGCTGTTCCTGACCGATGGCGGCCCGGACAAACGGTGGACCCACCCGGTACACGAAGCGCCGGCCGGCGGCTTCTGCCTGCTGCAGGCCCAGTGCCAACAGGCGCAGATCATCTTCCGTCACGGCGTCCGCCACCACCGGATTGCCGCCGGTGACCGAGGCGAGGACCGCCGCGACGGCTTCCGGGCCACTGCGGATGACGTCAAGGGTAAGGGGCACGACGTCGCCGGCGGCCACCCGCCCCCGGGTCTTCTCCTCGACATAGTTCCTGAGGTTGGAGTTGGCATAGCCAAACGTTGCGTCACGGGCGAACTCCGTTTCGGCGATCGGCTGGAGCTCCCCCGCGCTGCGCATGTAGTGCACCGATCCAATGGTGATCCGGTTGGCTTCCGGAAAAGCCGGAACCATGATCACGGCATCCGGTGCCGGGAATCCGGCGGCGACGAGCGCTTCGCCCAGGACATCTGTTTCCAGCGGGAAGTGGCCCCGGAGAGTGGAGTCGCTGCGGGAGACAAAGGACAGGCGGATGTCGCGGTCCGCGGCTGCGGCCAGGGCGCCGGCGACAATTTCACGGTTGATCCGGGCCGCATCCTGCGTTGAAAGGCTGCGGGAATTCGTCAGCACATAGAGGGCGGGGGTGCCGGTGTTGAAGGCCCACTCAAAGTCGGATTTTTCCCACGAGGTGAGGACGGGCAGCCCTGCTACGGACTGGGTGCCGGTGGGATCATCGTCCAGAACAACAAAAACGCTGCCCGCTGTTCCGGCCGCTACGGCAGCTGCCGGCACCTGCACTGCGGCGGGATACTCCGCAAGCAGCATGTCCAGATCTTCCATGAAAACTCCTATGTAGTCAGATGTCAGACATCTTACTCATAAGTGTGTCCAAAGATACAAGCAGCGGGATGCGCGGGCAGCTCGTGGCGCGTTGGGCAAGGAACTGAAATCGGGGCACGGTCACATCAGGGCGGGGCCCCTCAGCCGCATCTATCGCGCAGATAACGGGCGATCCGCTCCGGCCCCGCGATCCTTCGCGCAGATAAAGGGCGATCCGCTCCGTCCCCGCGATCCTTCGCGCAGATAATGGCACCAAAAGCACCAAATTGGCCCTCTTGTGCCCCCTGATCTGCACGAAGGATTTCCGGAAAGCCCCTGATCTGCACAATAGATACGCGCAGAAACCCGCGGGGTCCCTCAGCCGCATCCATCGCGCAGATAACGGGCGATCCGCTCCGGCCCCGCGATCCTTCGCGCAGATAAAGGGCGATCCGCTCCGTCCCCGCGATCCTTCGCGCAGATAATGGCACCAAAAGCACCAAATTGGCCCTCTAGCGCCCCTGATCTGCACGAAGGATTTCCGGAAAGCCCCTGATCTGCACAATAGATGCGCGCAGAAACCCGCGGGGTCCCTCAGCCGCATCCTTCGCGCAGAGAACAGGACATCAACACCGTTGGATGATCCGGCGTGGAGTTTTCGGAGCCAGTCACCCGAGACCAGACACCGGGGGCCAGACACACGGGCCGGCCTGCCAGGGGCCGGGGCGTGACCGCTAGGAACCGGCCGTGGCCACGGCGTCGTCACCGATCACGTAATGCACCAGGTCCTCATGTGTCTGGTTCATGTGGTTATCCATCGCAACCCGTGCGTCTTCGGCGTTGCCGGAGGCCAAAGCGTCGTAGATGGCGCGGTGCATCAGGATCGCGTGTTCCTGGATTTCGGGCACGGCGGAGGTCTCCCTGCGGCCGGCGCTGAGCAGGCGGCCCAAGGGCAGGTACATGGCCGGAACCAGCATATTTCCCGACGCCCTGAGGATTACGTCATGGAAGGCAATATCAGCGGCCACAAACCGGTCCACATCGCGCGCGTCCGATGCCTCCACCATCCGTTGAAGGT
This sequence comes from Arthrobacter citreus, assembly GCF_038405225.1. NCBI lineage: Bacteria > Bacillati > Actinomycetota > Actinomycetes > Micrococcales > Micrococcaceae > Arthrobacter > Arthrobacter citreus. The sequence continues at coordinate 271,960 of NZ_CP151657.1, read as the reverse complement.
GGCCCCGCAGCAGCTTGAGGTCATCCTCGGTGTGCCGCACCGCGGCGAGGGCAGCCGCACCTGTTTCGATCATCCGCCGCACTTCCAGGAGCTGGACCGAAGTATTGTTCCGGCCCTTGCCGAAGGCTGCCGCGCGGATCATGGCATCCAGGGAAGTCCATTCTTCGGGCGCGTTGACGTATGTGCCGCGGCCGCGCTGGACGCTGACCACGTTCTGCGCCCGGAGTGCCTTCAACGCCTCCCGAACCGTCAGGCGGCTGACGCTGGATTCAGCTGCAATGTCAGCTTCCGAGGGCAGGGCCGAACCCGGCCGGATCTCCCCCGCAATGATCCGGTCCAGCAGCAGATCGGCGACTGTGTCCACCAAGGTCTTTCGCATCATGATGCCTCTCGGTAAACAGTCTGATGTCAGACGATGAGCTTACCAAGGCGGGCGCTACCGGGATGGCCGCAGCTTTTGCCATTCCCCCGAATACCCGGCGGGCTTGAAACCCAGCTGGTCGTTGATGTCCAGCATGTGCTTGTTCTCGGCGGCATTCCAGGTCCAGATGCGCACTGCTTCAGGGAGTTCTCCACGGAGCCGCACCAGGTTGGCCGTCTTGAGCAGCAGCCCAAGCCGGTGTCCGCGGTGGTCCCGGAGCACGAGCGTGTCATCTTGGAAAGCGACCAGGGGGTTGCTGTTGAACACCATGAGCATCGAGTGGCCCGCGAGCTGGCCGCTGGGTACATGCCGCACCGCGCTGACCAGGACCTCGGCATCCATGTCCTGCGCCTTCCGCTCGGTTTCCCGGACCCGCGCCGCGTCCCAGTGCTCCTCTTCGAGGTTTAGTCCGGCCATGGGAGCGTCGGTGCTCATCTTTTGCCGGAGCCGGGCGTAGGCATCCACGAGGTGTTCCGGGCAGGATCCGCGCCAAAACTCGAGCTCGTAGTCCGCGCCCGCAGCGGCGCCGGCGGTTTCGAGGGCATCCTGTCCGGGAGCGGCGTCCGCCACGTTGAGGACACTGATCCGCTCCACCTGCTCAAGCGTGAAACCGGCCTTTTGCGCAAAGGCCGCGGCGGCGTCGGCCGGGATGGAGCCCGTGCCGCTTTGCGGTGCGAGTGTACCGACGTTGCCACCAGGCCGCGCGGGATGGTCCGTCTCCCCCAGGAGTGTTGTCCTGCCGCTGGCGGCCGCGGCCTGCTCCGCCGCCGCCTGCAGCCGTAATCCCAGGCCCGTCCGCCGCGCGTGCGGCGCGACGACCACGTTGATTAACGCGGAATGCGTGTTGTCCGCCAGCGGCAGGCCCACAGTGGCCAGCCCCACGATTTCCTCACCGGAGCGGGCAGCCAGGAGAACCCGACGCCGGACGGGGGTCGTGCGGCAACCGGCCAGCTGCGTCTCCGGAGTGTCATGGAAATCGGTGTTTCCCCACAGCTCAAGCATGTGATCGTTGAGCAGCCGGCCAGCCGCAATAAAGTCCGCCGCGGCGGGATCCGAGGCGTCCAGGGTCTCGGGGATGGCCAGCGGAGCGATCAGGGCGGATGTTTGAGTCATGGCTCACATCCTGCCGGAACGGAGCGCGGATACGCAAAAGGCGGCCGCAGCAAAAGCTGCGGCCGCCTTTTGGCGGATCAGGGGACGGCTGGCGTCCCTGCGGGCGGTAAGGCCCTAAATCCAATTACGCGTCGGCAAGAACCTTGGTCACGGCCGGGTCCACGGAGATGCCCGGGCCGAACGTGGTGGAGACGGTTGCCTTCTGGATGTAGCGGCCCTTGGAAGCGGACGGCTTCAGGCGCAGAACTTCTTCGAGGGCTGCAGCGTAGTTCTCGGCCAGCTTCTGCTGATCGAAGGACACCTTGCCGATGATGAAGTGAAGGTTGGAGTGCTTGTCGACACGGAAGTCGATCTTTCCGCCCTTGATGTCGGTGACAGCCTTGGCGACGTTCGGGGTAACCGTACCGGTCTTCGGGTTCGGCATGAGGTTACGCGGGCCGAGGACACGGCCCAGGCGGCCGACCTTGCCCATCATGTCGGGGGTGGCAACGGCGGCGTCGAAGTCGACCCAGCCTGCTGCAACCTTTTCGATCATGTCGTCGGAACCAACGAAGTCAGCGCCGGCTGCAATAGCCTGCTCTGCCTTCTCGCCCGTTGCGAAAACCAGGACGCGGGCGGTCTTACCCGTACCGTGGGGCAGGTTGACCGTGCCGCGGACCATCTGGTCAGCCTTACGGGGATCGACGCCCAGGCGGAATGCGACCTCAACGGTGGCATCAAACTTGGACGGGTTGGTTTCCTTCGCCAGCTCTACAGCCTCAACCGGTGCGTACAGCTTGTCCGCATCGATCTTGGCTACAGCTGCTTCATATGCTTTGCTGCGCTTTGCCATCTGCTTTTTCTCCTTGTGCAGTTGTGGTCTGTCGGACCGCGCTCGGCCCTGCCACGCGCCGTCGCGCCTGCTGGCGCGACCGGCTTTTTATGAGTGTAAATGTTTGTTCCGCAGGCTGACCCGCGTCACGGGGTGAAGGCTAATTAGCCTTCTACGGTGATACCCATGGAGCGGGCGGTGCCGGCGATGATCTTGGCGGCAGCCTTCACGTCGTTGGCGTTGAGGTCTTCCATCTTCATGGTGGCGATCTCTTCGACCTGGGCCTGCGTCAGGTTGGCAACCTTGGCGGTGTGCGGGGTTGCGGAACCCTTGGCGACGCCGGCAGCCTTCTTGATCAGCTGTGCAGCCGGAGGGGTCTTGGTGATGAAGGTGAAGGAACGGTCTTCGTAGACCGTGATCTCCACGGGGATGACGTTGCCGCGCTGGGATTCCGTTGCAGCGTTGTACGCCTTGCAGAATTCCATGATGTTGACACCGTGCTGGCCAAGTGCCGGACCAATCGGAGGAGCCGGGTTAGCGGCACCTGCGTTGATCTGCAGCTTGATGAGGCCGGTGACCTTTTTCTTGGGGGCCATGAAAGGGTCCTTCTCTAAATTATGTTCCCGGGGAACAGGAGCGTCCGTCCGGGTTGGTGGCCGCCATGGCGTGGCGGCCGGACGCTGCCGGCAGGGTAAAGCGGACCTGCAGACAACGAAGTCTTTAGTGCTACGCCAGCTTGGTGACCTGGCCGAAGCCAAGAGTCACCGGAGTCTCGCGCTCGAAGATGGTCACGAGGACCACCAGCTGTTGGGATTCGGGCTTGATCTCGGAGATCGTGGCCTGGAGCGTCTCGAACGGTCCTTCGTTGACCGTTACGGGCTCGCCAACCTCGAAGTCCACTGCGTAGTTCGAAGACTCCTGCGCGGGCTTGCCGGCTTCGGTCTTCGGGGAAACCACGGTGTGCTCCAGCATGGAGTAAACCTCTTTGAGGCTCAGCGGCACCGGGTTGTGGGCGTTGCCCACGAAGCCCGTGACACCGGGAGTGTGGCGCACAACGCCCCAGGAGGCGTCGGTAAGTTCCATGCGCACCAGCACGTAACCGGGGATGCGAACCCGGTTGACGATCTTGCGGGTGGTGTTCTTGATCTCGACGACTTCCTCCATCGGGACCTGGATTTCGAAGATATTATCTTCCATGTCCAGGGTCTGGATGCGGGTCTCGAGGTTTGCCTTGACGCGGTTTTCGTAACCGGCGTAGGAGTGGATGACGTACCAGTCACCCTCCTGGCGGCGCAGTTTGGCCTTGAAGGCTTCTGCCGGGTCTTCCTCGGGCTCTTCTGCGGAGTCTTCCGACACAGCTGAATCTTCGGAATCGTCGTCGGAGTCTGCGGAATCAGAGTTCACGGCCTCGTCGGCATCTGCCGGCGCGTCGCCTTCAGCAGGCACCTCGGCGGCGTCTGCTGCGGTCGTTTCATCCTCGGCATCCAGATCAGCGGTTTCGTCATTGATCTGTGATTCGAGTTCTTGCTCGGACACGTAGATTCCTGCTTTCTTCTTCAGAGCTCTATGGGGTTTGTCACTAGCTCAAAGGCCTGCGGTTCCTGCCCTCGGGGCGGAACACAGGCAGGGCGCTAGCTCTCGCCGCTGCCTTCACCGAAGATCCACAGTGCTCCCGCACCAAAGACAAAATCCAGAACTGTCACGATAACGATCATCACGACCACAAAGGCCAGAACCACGATGGTGTATCTCAGCAGTTCCTTGCGGGTGGGTGTGACCACCTTCTTCAGTTCAGCAATAACCTGACGAAGGAAGAGCGCAATGGCCGCGAAGAAGCCGCGCTTCTTGGGCCCGCTGGAGGGGTGTCCCTTGGAGCTGCTGGCAGCTGTCTCGGTCACCTTTCGCCTCACTCATCTGTTAGGTTCACAGCCGCAGCGCGTGCTGGGACTGCTGCTTCATGAAGGACTGCTGAGCTGTCGTGATGACAGCCGTGCGCAGGGCAGACAGGACTCGAACCTGCAACCTGCGGTTTTGGAGACCGCTGCGCTACCAATTGCGCCACTACCCTATGGAGGAAACCACTCTACCGGTAATGCCCCTCGTCAGCGAACCGGCGACAGGCACAGACCAGTGTCAGGACTTCAACACCGAAGGTCTAGTCTACTCAAAGTTTGCGGTTCCGTCGAACCGGGCCGTCCCGGGCCTGCGGCAACGTGATTTTGAGCGCTGTTTCCCGCGGTGCCGGTCCGATTCCGCCCAAGTGCGCGGGGCCGCTGCCGCCGTAAGAAACGGTGCACACGGGGACCTGCACCTAAACTGGGGTTGACCACCGCACCGCAACCATAGACGGGAACGCCATGCCTTCAACCGGCCGAATCTCAGAGCGCATCGCCTCCATCGCAGAATCCGCCACTCTTGCCGTAGACGCCAAGGCGAAGGCGCTGAAGGCCGCCGGCCGGCCCGTGATTGGCTTCGGCGCCGGCGAGCCGGACTTCCCGACCCCTGACTACATTGTCGACGCCGCGGTCGAAGCCGCCCGGAATCCCCGTTTTCACCGCTACTCCCCCGCCGGCGGTCTGCCCGAGCTGAAAAAGGCCATCGCGGAGAAGACCCTGCGGGACTCGGGGTACGCGGTGGAACCGGCGCAGGTCCTGGTCACCAACGGCGGCAAGCAGGCCGTTTACGAAGCCTTTGCCACGCTGCTGAACCCCGGCGACGAGGTTCTGCTGCCGGCGCCGTACTGGACCACGTACCCCGAAGCCATCCGGTTGGCCGGCGGCATCCCGGTTGAGGTCTTCGCCGGACCGGAGCAGGGCTACATGGTGACCGTGGAGCAGCTCGAAGCTGCCTGCACCGACAAAACCAAGCTGCTCCTGTTCTGCTCGCCGTCCAACCCCACGGGCGCCGTTTACCCCGCCGAGCAGGTTGCCGCGATTGGCCGCTGGGCCGCGGCCCGGGGACTTTGGGTGGTCACGGATGAGATCTACGAGCACCTGACGTACGACGGCGTTCAGTTCACCTCGATCGCCACCGCGGCTCCTGAGCTGGGCGACAAGGTTGTGGTGCTCAACGGCGTGGCCAAGACCTACGCCATGACCGGCTGGCGGGTGGGCTGGATGATCGCCGCCCCTGACGTCATCAAGGCTGCCACCAACCTGCAGTCGCACCTGTCCTCCAACGTCGCCAACGTGTCCCAGATGGCTGCCCTGGCCGCCGTGTCCGGCCCGTTGACCGCCGTGGACGAAATGAAGACGGCGTTCGACCGCCGCCGCCGCGCCATGGTGTCAGCGCTGAACTCGATCGACGGCGTCGATTGCCCCATGCCCGAAGGTGCCTTCTACGCCTATGCGGACGTGCGGGCCCTGCTGGGTAAGGAATTCCCGGGCGCGGAGGGGCCGGTCCGGCCGCAGACCTCGGCGGAACTGGCTGCCTTGATCCTGGAAACGGTTGAAGTGGCAGTGGTGCCCGGTGAGGCGTTCGGTCCCTCAGGCTACCTGCGCCTGTCCTATGCCCTGGGCGACGAGGACCTAGCGACCGGAATGGCCCGGCTGCAGGAATTCCTGGGCCGCGCTCAGTAGCTGTTGATCCTTCCGCCGACCGCAGGCCGCTCCCTAGAGCAGCCTGCGGTCGGCGGCCCACCGGCTGATTTCATGCCGGCTGGACAGCTGGAGCTTGCGCAGCACGGCCGAGACATGGGTTTCGACCGTCTTCACGGAGATGAAGAGTTCCCGGGCCACTTCCTTGTAGCTGTACCCGCGGGCGATCAGCCGCATCACTTCCAGTTCACGGGCCGATAGCCGGTCCAGCTCGTCGTCCACCGCCGCCACGGCCCCGGTGCCGAAAGCATCCAGGACAAATCCCGCAAGCCGCGGTGAAAACACGGCGTCTCCGCCAGCCACCCGCACCACGGCGTCGGAAATCTCCGCTCCCGAAATGGTTTTGGTGACGTAGCCGCGGGCACCGGCACGGATAACGGTCACCACATCTTCGGCCGAGTCCGAAACACTGAGCGCAAGGAACCGGGTGCTGCCCAGCATGTCCCGGCAGCCGGCAATCACTTCAGCGCCGCCTCCGCCAATACCGCCGGGCAGGTGCACGTCCAGGAGGACGACGGCGGGGCGGTGGGCGCGGATAACGGCAACGGCAGATTCCACAGTGTCCGCCTCGGCGACCACGCGCAGCCTGCCGTCCAGGTCTGCTTTGAGTCCGGACCGGAAGATGGCGTGGTCGTCAACGACCACAACGTTGATGCCGTCGCTAACAGTGATGCCGTCGCTGTTGGTGGTGGTGCCGCTTGTCATTGGTGCTCCGATGTCTGATTGGTGTTGGTGCCCGCTTCCGGCGCGGACCGGGACAGCGGCAGCGCCAGCCGCACTTCAGTCCCTTCCGGCCCGCTGCGGATGACGGCGGTGCCCCCGTTGCGCCTCATGCGTCCCACAATGGACTCGCGGACGCCGAGCCGGTCCGGGGGTACTGCCTCCGGGTTAAAACCGCTTCCGCGGTCGCGGATGAAAATCTCGGCGCGGTCCGCCGTGCACTCCACATAGACGGAGACCGGACCGCCGGCATGCTGGGCTGCGTTAATGAGTGCGGCCCGCGAGGCCTGGGTCAGGGCTTCGGTGGCAGCGTCCAGCGGAGCATCCCCCACCGTCACCACTTCCACCGGATACCCGTATTCATCCTCGACCGCAGCTGCAACAGCTGCGATGGAATCCGACAGCTGCCCGGGGGCGCGTGGGTCGTCGGCGTAAAGCCAGCGCCGCAGCTCCCGTTCCTGCGCACGGGCCAGGCGCACCACGTCCTGCTCGGAACCGGCACGGTTTTGGATCAGTGCCAGGGTCTGCAGGACGGAATCGTGCAGGTGGGCGGCGATCTCGGCGCGCTCGCGTTCGCGGATCCGGCCAGCCCGTTCCGTCTCCAGCTCACGCCAGTATTTGACCGCCCAGGGGGCGAAAACAAGAGCGACCCCGGCCAGGACAGCACCCGCGGCGAGCAGTCCCGCAAACAGCACATCCCAGGCCAGTGCTCCGGAGACCATCAGGAGCACGCCTACAACAACCAGCAGCAATCCCGCCGCCAGGCGCAGGAGGCCGGACCGCCGGTCGGCGCCGGCACGGCTGAGCAGTCCTGCCCGGCGGGCCTCATCAAGCTGGGACCAGGCCAAAACGGCGCCGGCCACAATGGCGCCGAGGGGGAAGATGACCCGCCAGTTGATGTCGGCCCCGAACCGCTGGGCGATGAAAACCGCGGCAACGGCCAGCAGGGCCAGCCCTGCCAGGACGTCCCTGCCGGCTGCGGCTTCAATCCAGCCCCGCTTGGTGGAGGGGCGCCCGGGGACGGGGTTTCCGGAAAGGTGGCCGGTGAAGTTTTGCGCCACGCTCCGGGGATTGCGCCCCGCGTCGGCGTTCTCCGCCGCCTCCCCCGCCGTCGGGACCAGGATCCACAGCCAGGCGTAGAGGACCAGTCCCGCGCCGCCGGACACTGCCAGCAGCACCATCAGCGCGCGGACCAGATTAACGGACCAGCCCAGGTGTCCGGCGAGCCCGGAACAGACGCCGGCAACCAGGCGGTCCTCGGGGCGGATCAGTGGTGCCTTCATGCCTTTATCCAAGCACGTTCCGGCGCGTCCCGACGGCCGTAACGGACGTCCCGGCCCCTTTTCAGGGCTGACTCAGGGTTGCCTCAGGGGAGTTCCCGATTCTTTCCCGCCGGTTCGCCGACAGAATTGAATCATGACCCCGCTCCCCTCAGAACCCGATCCGGCCGGAAACGACCGGCTGCCCGCCGCCGAAACCTCCGGCGCACCCACCGAACCATTGCCGTCCCACGGTGCTCCCACCCAGCCCCTGCCCCCGCATGCCACCGCCGCCGGATCCCACCGGATACCGGGGCCGGAGAGCGAACCAACTCCCGGCACCGGAACGGAGCAACGGCCGGGCGGGTTTTTCACCTGGGTCCGCTCCCTGGGCGTCGTGCGCGGCGGTGACCGCTGGATCGGCGGAGTAGCCTCCGGCACGGCCTCCCGCATTGGCCTGGATCCCATACTGGTCCGCGGACTGTTTGTGGTCCTGGCCCTGTTCGGAGTCGGCCTGCTGCTCTACGGGCTGGCCTGGGCTTTCCTCCCCGAACCGGACGGACGCATCCACGCTGAGGAAGCCCTGCGCGGAACCTGGACAACGGGCACCACCGGCGCACTAACGGCCATCATCCTGGGGGCCGGACCAAGCCTGTGGTGGGCCGACGACGGATGGTTCGGCGGCTTCTTCTTCTGGCCCCTCTTCTGGGTGGCTGGCGTTGGCTTCCTGATCTATTGGCTGTCGACCCGTTCCCGCAACGGCGTCAGCGCCGGGTCGACCGGGGGCAAATCCGCCGGAACCGTATATCCTGCGGGCACTTATCCGGCGCCGTCGGGCTTCGGTTCGACAGGTCCCGGTTCGACCGGATCCGGTTCGACAGGTCCCGGTTCGACAGGATCCGCTCCGGCGGGCCCCGGGCCGGCTTATCCGACGCCGGCGTATCCTGCGCGTCCTTCGTATCCAGCCCAACCCGGCTCCGGCGGGTACGGGGGTGCGCCGGACCGCGACGCACGGCCCGGCACCATGCACCGGCGGACCAGCCCCGGGGGCGCCGAGGTGGCCCTCGTTCTTGGTGCGGTCCTGCTCACCGCGGGGATCATCCTGACCTTGGACTACACCGGCGTGATGAATGTGGGCTCACCCGTTGGCGTGGCGCTGGCCGGCGCAGCAGTGGTCAACGGACTGGCCATTGTGGTGCTCGGCGCCATGGGCCGTTCCTCGGGAGTTCTGGGCCTGACCGCCGTCGTCGTCGTGGTGTCTGCCGCCGCCACCGGAAGCGGCATTGGAAGCTATGCCAACGTCGTCGTCGCCAATCAGGCGGACTGGGCACCGGACAGCACCCAGCCGGCCACCGGCGGTTATGCGCTCGCCGCCGGCGATGGAGAGCTTGACCTGCGGTATCTGTCCGACGCAGGCCGGTCCTCCGTGGAAGTACCGGTGACCGTCGCTGCAAGTGATATGACCATCCTGGTGCCCAATGACATTCCCGTCCTGGTCCGCACCGACATGCTGGCCGGCAATGTGGCGATCAACGACGGCGATTCTGTCACCGAGTCCGGAAGCATATGGCGCAGTTCGGAGCGGAAACTCAATGGAACAGGCACAGACCCGCTTGTGGTGCATGTGAAGGGATTCGCCAGCAACGTGCTGGTGACCGTGAATGAAAGCGACCTCGAACGATGAACACTTCGCCCACTTCCGATGCCCGCTTCCCCGCCGCCGATGAAGGCCGCAGGCCGGCACGGACCAGCACCATTGTGTGGGGCCTGCTCCTCACCGCCGCCGGCATCCTGCTGCTGGCATGGCTGCTGACGGACATCGCGTTTGACCCGCTGGTGGTCCTGCTCGGATTAACGCTGGGCACCGGCACCGCCCTGCTCGTCGGCGGCGCGATTTCCGCCCTGGGCAAGCGGAACCGCAAAAACAGCTGACCAGCTTCCCGAGCCATGCAACCCCAGTACCAACTTCGAGGGCACCAAACGCAGTGCTCATTTCACCCGGGGCGGAACCGCTCCTAAACCATGCACCGAACAGGCAGGCTAAAACCATGAACCGATTTTTCAGCATTCTGCGTTCCTCGCCCATTCACCGGACCAAGGGGTGGGCGGGAGGTGTTTGCGCCGGCATCGCACAGCACTTCGGCTGGGACGTCTCAGTGGTCCGGATAGTGGTCCTGATCAGTTTCCTCCTGCCCTTTGTGGGCGTCTGGACCTACCTCGCGGCATGGCTGCTGCTGCCCAAATCGGACGGAAGCATCGTCCTGGAACGCTGGATCGGCAACCGTTAACGCTTCATAACACGAGCCTTTCAGGGCGGAGTTCCGCAGCCAATCACGGTCCCGCAGCCTTAATGCGCGCCCCCGGCAGTGGCCCGGGCACCGGCGATGGCTAGAATCGAGGCTGAAGATCCAGCAGCCCCGCCAAACGAACCAGAGGTTTCACTCATGAAGATCGGTATCCTAACCAGCGGGGGCGACTGCCCCGGACTCAACGCAGTGATCCGCGGTGCTGTCCTGAAGGGGATCAAGGTTCATGACCAGGAGTTCGTGGGATTCCTGGACGGCTGGCGCGGAGTCGTGGACGGCGACATCATCGACCTTCCCCGGACCAGCGTCCGCGGCATTTCCAAACAGGGTGGAACCATTCTGGGCACGTCCCGCACCAACCCCTTCGACGGCCCCAATGGAGGCCCGGAGAAAATCAAGGCCACGATGGACCGGCTGGGTGTCGATGCGATCATCGCCATCGGGGGTGAAGGCACCCTCGCTGCCGCACAGCGGCTTACCGACGCGGGATTGAACATTGTTGGTGTGCCCAAGACTGTGGACAACGATCTGGATGCCACCGACTACACCTTCGGCTTCGACACCGCCGTCCAGATCGCCACCGAAGCGATCGACCGGCTGCGGACCACCGGCGAATCCCACCACCGCTGCATGGTGGCAGAGGTTATGGGCCGCCACGTCGGTTGGATCGCGCTGCATTCCGGGATGGCCGCCGGAGCACATGCCATCCTGATTCCGGAAAACCCGCAGAGCCTGGACCAGATCGCCGAATGGGTGACCCAGGCCCGCGACCGCGGCCGTGCACCGCTGGTGGTCGTGGCTGAGGGGTTTGTCACCACCGATATGGAGTCCCCGCATTCCGAACGAGGACTGGATGCTTTCGGCCGGCCGCGGCTGGGCGGCATCGGAGAGCTGCTGGCACCGGAAATCGAAGCCCGGACCGGAATCGAAACCCGCGCCACCGTGCTGGGCCACATCCAGCGCGGCGGAGTCCCCACGGCCTACGACCGCGTGCTCGCAACCCGGCTGGGCATGGCGGCCATCGACTCCGTGATCGACGGGCTCTGGGGCACCATGGTCTCCCTGCACGGCACCGACATTGTGCACGTGGGCTTCGAAAAGGCGCTGGATAACCTCAAGACCGTGCCGCAGCGCCGCTACGACGAGGCGTCCATCCTCTTCGGCTAAATTCGGCGGCTGGATTCGTCGGCGGGCGAGGGGCGCGGTGTAGTTTGAAACGTATGAATTTGGATCCGGGAACAATTGCGATCATCCAGCTCGCCTGGTCCCGCGGGCTGGGGCTGGCCGACGATGCCCTGGCCGGAGCCGGGGACGGCAGCCGCATCTACAGCGTCCAGGAACAGTCACGGCAGGTGAAATTTGTGCGCCTGTTCGGACGCGAGGTGTTCTGCGGCCCGGGCTGGGCCGCAGACCGTGCGCGCGGCAAAAGCGCCGATGAGCTGAGCCGGCAGACTGCCCTTGCCAGTCTTTCAGTGGAGTACGGCGGGCGGACGGTCGGATCCGACCGGCTGTGCTTCGCTGATTCCTTCCCCGGACCGGTGGAGCCCGCCGACGACATGGCGGTTGCCGAGGACCAGGAGTTTGCGGTTCAGCTCGAGCGCCGCTGCCCGCCCGACGACGTCGCGGAGGCCGGGTTGGCGGAGAAGGAGCAGCTGTTCATCCTGGTTGATGACAGCGCCGAGGAACCGGCCCCCCTGGCCGGAGCCGGGTACACCATCCGGAACGGCATCCTGGCGGACATCAGCACGCTCACCATGCCGGACGCCAGGCGCCGCGGCTTGGGACGCTACATCACCTCAGTGGCGGTGGAAGAGGCCATGGCAGCGGGGCTGATCCCGCAGTACCGTGCGCCGGTGGATAATCTCGGAGCCGCCCGCACCGCGGCCGGTGCCGGATTTGTGGCCGTCGGTGTCTGTTCCGAAGTCCAGCTTTCGGCTTAGCCGCCGCCCGGCCGGAGTTAGGGCAGCAGGTCCAGCATTTCCTGCCGCTTAAAGAACCCCGCCGTTTCCCGTGCACTGGGCGAGCCGGAGTCCGGGTCCGCTCCCCCTTCCAACAGGATGCAGAAGATACCGGTGTAGCCCTTGAACACGGCACCCGCGAGCGGGGTCTGGCCCCGGTCATTCTGCGTGTTCACATCCGCGCCCCGCTCCACCAGCAGGGCGGTCAGCTCTTCATGGCCGTGATAGGACGCCAGCATCACCAGCGTGTCGCCGGAACCGTTGGTGAGATTCACCGGCACGCCGGCGTCCAAATAGCCCCGGATCCCGTCCGTATCGCCGGCCCGCGCCGCGTCGAACACCAAACCCGCAAGCTCAATGATGTCGTCGTCAATCTCTGGGCGGGGTTCCGGGGTCATCTTGGATCTCCTCTGAAGCGATCTGTCGGTCTAGCGTCTTGCCACTAAGCGCGGCTGTATCTGAATCCGGCTGTGTCTGAATCCGGCTGTATCTGATTCCGGCTGTGTCTGAATCCGGCTGTATCTGATTCCGGCTATGGCCGGGGCGGGCGGAGGAAACCACCGGCACGCCCGACAACCTGCCCGGCGTCGGGCGCAACAATGATTTCCTGCGCGGCGGCGTAGGGCTCGCCGTCGTCGTCCACCACAAGTTCTGCGGCCGGGTCCGCGGAGCGCTTCACCACCGCCAGGGCCACTGCGCCCATCTCGTAGTGCTGGGCCACGGAGGTCACGGTGCCCACTTTCCGCTCCCCCAGCAGCACGGCGCTGCCGGGCGCGGGAAGGGTGTGCTGCGAGCCGTCCAGCTGCAGGAACACCAGCCGGCGGGGCGGATGCCCGAGGTTGTGCACCCGTGCCACCGTTTCCTGGCCCTTGTAGCAACCCTTGGCCAGGTGAACGGCGGTGCGGATCAGGTCCAGCTCGTGGGGAATGGTCTTGTCGTCAGTCTCCGCGCCCATCCGGGGGCGCCAGGCGGCAATGCGCAGCGCTTCGGAGGCCATGGTGCCGGCCAGGGTGCGTCCGGAGGCTTCAATGGCCGCCTCCAGCTCCTGTGCCGGGATGAGGTACTCGTGCCACGGCCGGTCGCGGCCGGGGTGGGAATCTTCGGGAACACCGGTGTACGCGTAGCCGCCCGGGCCGATGTTCGGCCAGGGGTCTGTCCATGACTGGTACTGCTCCCACGCCGGCACGGGGGTCATGGATGCTACGACGGCCCACTCTTCGCTGACGTCCGCCACCTCCACCCGGAGCATGAATTTCATCCGGTCGAGCCACTGGGCCAGGGGCTCGGCTTCGGCTGCCTCCACGGTCAGCCACGCGGTGTTGCCGTCGTCGAGGATCCGGGCGTCGTGCTCAATCCGCCCCTGCACGCTGAGCAGCAGCAGTTCCGAACTCATCCCGGGTTTCAGGTCGAGAACGCCCTGCGAGGAAAGGGTATTCAGCCAGCTCAGCCGGTCGGGGCCGCTGACGGTGACAACGCCTCGGTGCGAGAGGTCCACAACGGCGTTTCCGCGGGCCAATTCACGCTGTTCGCGCAGCGGATCGCCGTAGTGGGCGGCGACGCCGGCATCAAGGCCGCCGGCTTCCACCGCGCCGTGACGGGACAAGAGGGGGCTCAGGTAAGTCATATGGAGTGCAACGTCCTTGCGGGGGCCGCTATTCCTCCGGCTTTCCCGGGGGAAGCAGGTCAGGCGTTCTTTTTGAGGATGGCTGAAGCGTGGGCCGTCAGGGAGTTGCCGCCCTCGGCCACATCCCAGCGCCAGTACAGGTCGCCGTTGACCAGACCGAAGATACGGGTGGCGGCGGTGTATTCCTTGGAGTTGACGCCCCGCATGACCAGGTCCGTGGTCAGCGAGATCTGCGGGCCCTTGATCTGGCCGTAGTACAGTTCCGCGATGCCGCCGGGATGGACAATCGTGGCCGTAATGTCAAAGCCGCCGTTGTCGTTGCGGAGCTTTTCCACCTCGTCGGCGCTGCGCATGGCCGGGACGATGTCCGCGGGTGTCAGGCCAGGGCCGCCGTCGGCGTCGTTCAAGGGACGGTCGAGTGCCCAGAACCCGGTTTCAACCGCGAGGGGGCGCAGGACGGTGCCTTCCTCGTCCGTGAGCCAGCTTTCAGCCTCGTACTTCAGATACGGCAGGCCGTTTTGGCTGAAGGTCACGCGCTGCAAGAAGTGCTCGGAGTCGGCTTCACCCTCCCCGAGACGGCCGGAACCTTCCCAGGTGCCAAGCAGCCAGGACAGCGGCACGAGTTCGGGGGTCAGATCGGTGGGGATCTCCATGGGCATGGCGCTGACCTGTTCCTTCGGTTGCTGCGGGTGGGTTACTTCTGCCCTTTATACAGGCGGCTGATGACCAGGCCGGCGAAAGCGGCCATGCCGACGCCGGTGATGCCGAGCAGAACGATGAAGAAGATTTCAAGGGCTAAGAGCGAATCCATAGCTACATCCTAACCCGCACCCGGACGCGTTTGCTTCCATGACATCCGGCGGAACGGTCAGGGAACGAGCAACCTGGCCATGAAGTAGACAACCGAGCCCAGCGCCCCGACGGGTGCCAGTGAAAGCGCGAGCCGGCCGCGGCGGGTGGTGATGTCACGGGACAGGACCAGCCGGCGCACCGCCATGACCACTGCCGCTCCCACGGCCCCCATGGCGGCAGCCGCAACTGCCGGAACGCCCGCTTCGGGCTGCAGGACTCCGGCCAGGGCCCCGGCCAGTGCTCCGGCGGCAACTCCCAGGGGCGCGGCGATGCGGTCCGGCAGGGGAATCAGCGTCACGGCGAGGGCTGCGAATATGCCGGCCCCGCCGATGGTCACTCCGGCCGGGCTGCCGTCGGCGTTGGCCAGCCGGTCAGCAGCCACCCAACCCGAGCTCATCACGGCAAGCAGCACGCCGGCTATGTTGCCAATGGTGGATTCGAGCCGGTGCGCCTGTCCGGTGCCGCGCAGCAGCTGAATCAGGAAGATGGCGCCAACACCCGCCGCCGCGATGCCGGGCAGCCAGGTCAACAGCGCGGCGGCCGGGGCGAAATACGCCGCGGCGCATGCTCCGGCCCCGGCAAGGGCCAGGACGGCACCCTGCGTCTTCTTGGCGGGAACATCAAGCAAATGCGGCCAGCCGATACCCACCGCCACGGCCAGAAGTCCGGAAATGACGGCAACTGCCGCCACGGACCAATACGAAGCACCTACGATGCCTATGAGGGCTGCTGCCGCAAGCACCGGTACGCTCCAAAGTTTCACTCGGTCCATCCTGCCTTATTACGCGGTGCAGATGAAAGCTACAGGCCGGGCGAAGCGCGATGGTTATACTTTCAACACCTTCGCCTCCTGCGAACGCGGTCAAGCTTGTGCCCAACGATGTGCGCCCAACTTTCGGAGGAAACCATGTCGCACATTCTGCTCCTGACCAACAGCCAGGGCCTCTCTGTGGACGTTCTGCCTGCCCTCGGACTGTTGAACCATAAGGTCCAGGTTGTGCCCGCCGAGCCCACGGCCCTGCTTGACACCGATCCCAGCGACGTGGTCCTTGTTGATGCCCGCAAGGACCTGGTGGGAGCCCGCTCGCTGACCCAGCTGCTCAAGGCCACCGGCCTGGACACACCCCTGATCCTGATTCTCACCGAGGGCGGGATGGCCGCGGTGGCAGCCAACTGGCTGGCAGACGACGTCATCCTCGACTCCGCGGGACCGGCCGAGCTCGAGGCCAGGCTGCGGCTCATGGCCGCACGCACCAGTGCCGCCGCCGAAACCGCCAGCACGGAAATCCGGGCGTCCGGCGTCGTCATCGATGAGGCCAGCTACACGGCGCGCGTCAACGGCACGGCACTGAACCTGACCTACAAGGAATTTGAACTCCTGAAATACCTCGCCCAGCATCCGGGCCGCGTGTTCACCCGCGACCAGCTCCTGCACGAAGTCTGGGGCTATGACTATTACGGCGGCACCCGCACGGTGGACGTCCACGTTCGCCGGCTGCGGGCAAAGCTGGGTCCGGACCATGAGAACCTCATCGGCACGGTCCGCAACGTCGGATACCGCTTCACCCGGTCGCGGCTGGCCGAAGATCAGGCGGCTGCTGCGAACCAGGAGGCATGAGGCGGGGTTACTCCCGTTCAGCGTGGCGTTAGGCTTCTTCAATGAGAGACGAACGCGTAACCCCCTGGTCCGTAACGCTCACCAAAGGGACCCCCGAACCGGAGCTGCTGGCCCGGATCCGCCAGCTGGCAGCGGCGGCCGAAGAAGCTGACGGCAACCCGCCGCTGTCGGAGCAGACGCTCGTTGACCTGCGGTCCGCCGAAGCTGACGCGGATTCCCTGATGGTGTTCTCCACCTGCGCCGCCGGGCAGTCCCCGGAGGAGGAAGACCTGGCCGGCGTTGCCGTGCTGACCGGCAGCCGGGACGGTGAGCCCGGAGTCCTGGAGCTGGTGGTCCATCCGGCGTACCGGGGCAAGGGCGTGGGCACTGCCCTGGCCACCTCGGTGCAGGAACAGGTTAGCGGCGGCCCGGCGGCCCCGCCCCAGGGGTGGTCGCACGGCAACCATGAGGCCGCGGTCGAGCTGGCGCAGCGGTTTGGCTACCGCCCGGTGCGCGAGCTCCTGCGCCTTCGCCTGACCCGCGGCAGCGAGGATTCGGGCCTGCCGGCTGCGGAGCTGCCCGACGGCGTCTCGATCAGAGCCTTCCGGCCCGGGCAGGACGAGGAAGCCTGGCTTGCCGCAAACGCCGCCGCGTTTGCCCATCACCCGGAGCAGGGCGGCATGACCCGCGCCGACCTGGACGCGCGCATGGCCGAGGACTGGTTTGACCCGGCGGGTTTCCTCCTGGCCGTCCGCGATGACGACGACGCGATCCTCGGCTTCCACTGGACCAAGGTCCATCCCGGGGCCGGCGGCCATCCGCCGATCGGCGAGGTGTACGTGGTGGGCGTCATTCCCGGGGCCCAGGGCCTGGGATTGGGGAAGACGCTCACGGTCGCCGGAATCCGCCACCTGCAGGATGCCGGCCTGCAGGCCATCATGCTTTACGTGGACGCCGACAATGAACCGGCCATGGCGCTTTACAAGCGGCTGGGTTTTGTCCGCTGGGACGCGGATGTGATGTACGCGGCCGGCTGAGGCTGAACAGCTTGTAATGTTGATTTGACGGGCGCGTCCGCCGGGGCTTTCCCGGGGCGCAGTCCGAACCGCCGCCAGTACTGCAGGGAGAGACCATGGGATCCGATACCGCCGCCGAACCGCATTACACTTTCGGGTCGGCAGAGTCCATGTCGGCGCCGCGGGCCACCGAGGACCGGATCGATATACCCGACTTCGGTCCCGCGCTCGTGCCCGAGGGGGACATCAGCCCGGAACGGTTCCTGGACCGCGAAATCAGCTGGCTGCACTTCAACGCCCGCGTGCTGGAGCTTGCCGAGGATCCTGACCTGTATCTGCTGGAGCGGGTCAGCTTCCTGTCGATTTTCGCGTCCAACCTCGATGAGTTCTTCATGGTCCGGGTGGCCGGCCTCAAACGCCGGATCGCCACCGGGCTGGCAGTGCCCTCCGCTGCCGGGCTGAGCCCGATCGAGCAGCTTGAGCACATTGTTGAGGCCGGCTACCGGCTGCAGCAGCGCCACGCCGAGGTCTTCGCACGGCAGATCCGGCCCGCCCTGGCCGAGGAACAGATCCACCTCGTGAGCTGGAACGAGCTCGACGACGCCGCCAAGGCCTACCTGCACCGCCAGTTCGCGTCCAAGGTCTTTCCGATCCTCACTCCGCTGGCCGTGGACCCGGCGCACCCGTTCCCCTACATTTCCGGTCTCTCGCTGAATCTGGCCGTGGTGGTGCGCAACCCCGTCAGCGGCAAGGAGTTCTTCGCCCGCGTCAAGGTCCCGGACCAGCTGCCCCGCCTGATCTCCGTGGACGGCCCCCGCGCCGGAAACGTCGCCGGCCGGGTGGCTCGCTTCATTCCGCTGGAAGACGTCATTGCCGAACACCTGGACCAGCTGTTCCCGGGCATGGACGTCATGGAGCACCACACCTTCCGCGTCACCCGCAACGAGGACCTGGAGGTGGAGGAGGACGACGCCGAGAACCTCCTGCAGGCGCTGGAGAAGGAACTGCTGCGCCGCCGGTTCGGCCCGCCCGTCCGGCTCGAGGTCACCACCGACATCAACCCCAGCATCCGCGAGCTGCTGGTGCGCGAGCTGGGTGTGGAGGAGGACGAGGTCTACGCGCTGCCGGCACCGCTGGACCTGCGCGGCCTGGCCCCGATCAGCCGGATCGACCGCGCCGATCTGCACTATCCCAAGCAGGTGCCGCACACCAGCCTGCACCTGAAGGAATCGGAGACCTCAAAGCCGGCTGACGTTTTTGCGGCCATGCGCCGCCGGGACATCCTGCTGCACCACCCCTACGACTCCTTCTCCACGTCGGTCCAGGCCTTCCTGGAACAGGCCGCCGCGGACCCTCGGGTCCAGGCCATCAAGCAGACCCTGTACCGCACCTCCGGGGACTCCCCCATCGTGGATGCGCTGATCGACGCCGCCGAGTCCGGCAAGCAGGTGCTGGCACTGGTGGAAATCAAGGCACGGTTCGATGAGCAGGCCAACATTTCCTGGGCCCGCAAACTGGAGCAGGCCGGTGTGCACGTGGTGTACGGCATCGTGGGCCTGAAAACCCACTGCAAGCTGTCCCTGGTGGTCCGCCAGGAAGTGGACGGGCTGCGCCGCTACTGCCATATCGGCACCGGCAACTACCATCCGCGCACCGCCCGGTACTACGAGGACCTCGGGCTGCTCACCTCCAACGAACAGGTGGGCGAAGACCTGACGAAGCTGTTCAACCAGCTGTCCGGCTACGCGCCGAAGTCCACCTTCAAGCGTCTGCTCGTGGCGCCGCGCTCCGTGCGGTCCGGCCTGATCGACCGCATCGAGCGGGAAATCGCCAACAAAAAGGCCGGATTGAACGCGCGCGTCATCATCAAGGTGAACTCCATGGTGGACGAGGCGATCATTGATTCGCTGTACCGCGCGTCACAGGCCGGTGTCCGGGTGGATGTCATTGTGCGCGGCATCTGCTCCGTGCGGCCGGGGGTCCCAGGCCTCAGCGAGAACATCACGGTCCGCTCCGTGCTGGGCCGCTTCCTGGAACACTCCCGGGTGTTCGCCTTTGCCAACGCCGGGGACCCGGTGGTGTTCATCGGTTCGGCCGACATGATGCACCGTAACCTGGACCGCCGGGTGGAAGCCCTGGTCCAGCTGGCCTCGCGCGAGGACGTTGCGGACCTCATCTCCCTCATGGACCGGTACATGGACCCCGGGACGGCCAGCTGGCACCTGGAAAAGGACGGCATCTGGACCCGGCACCACAAGAATGAAGAGGGGGAACCGCTTCAGGATGTGCAGTCCTGGCTGCTCGCGTCCCGGTCCCGCCAGCGTGCACTCGTCCGCCGTTGATTCCCATGTCCTCTGAACCTGACACATCAACGGCCGGACGGCCGCTCCTGCCGGATGAACGCGCAAAGCCCAGGAGTGGGCGTGGCTGGGCCGACGGCGGGGAAGCCACCGAGGCCGGGGCCGGCGAGCCCGGGGACATCAAGGTGGTTGCCGCCGGCGCCCTGTGCTGGCGCACGCGGAACGGCCAGCTTGAGGTGCTCATGATCCACCGTCCGCGCTACAAGGACTGGTCCTGGCCCAAGGGCAAGCTGGACGAGGGCGAAACAACCCCGGAGTGTGCCGTGCGCGAGGTGCGGGAGGAAGCCGGCGTGGGCATCCGCCTGGGCATTCCGCTGCCTGCCCCCGTCTACCCCGTGGCATCGGGCATGAAGATTGTGCATTACTGGGCCGCCCGGATCCAGGACGGCAAGCCCGAGCCGGACGGCAAGGAAGTGGACGGGGTCCGCTGGTGTTCTCCGGAGGAGGCCCACGCCGAGCTGACCAATCCCTCCGACCGGTTGCCCCTGCATGCCCTCGAAGAGGCGCATGCCGAGGGCAGGCTCCGGACCTGGCCGCTGATTATTGTCCGCCACGCCAAGGCCAAGCCCCGCTCTTCCTGGACGCGGGCGGAGGGTGACCGGCCACTGGCTGCCACCGGTCTGCGGCAGGCACAGGCCGTGTCCCGGCTGCTGACTGCCTGGCTCCCGGACCGAGTGGTCTCCAGCCCCTGGGTCCGGTGCGTGCAGACGGTCCGCCCGTATGTGAAGACGCGGTCCGTGAAGTTCAAGACGGTTGATGCCATCACCGAACGCAGCGCCAAGCGCAAGCCGGGCAAGGCGCGCAATGCCGTGGAGGCGCAGTTCGACAAAGGCAAACCCGTGGTGCTGTGCACCCACCGGCCGGTGCTCCCCGTGGTCTTTGAGGTCCTGGCCCGACACATGCCGGCGGGCCTGTCCATTGGCCTGCCGTCCAAGGATCCCTATTTGGCTCCGGGTGAGGCCATCATCTGCCAGGTCAGTGCCGCGGACGAGGGCCGAATCGTTTCGCTGGAGCGGTTCCGGGCCTTCGACGACTAATGCGGCAGCTTTGCCCGTGCCCCGCCGTGCAAAGCTAAGCCTAACCGTGCTTTTTCCAGCACGGACGGGGGCCTAGGGTAGGCGCATGACCACTTTCACAGAGCTCCTTGAAGCCCAGATCGGCCACGAATTCAACGCATCGCAGCAGTATGTGGCGATGGCGGTGTTCTTTGACGGCGAAGACCTTCCGCAGCTGGCCCGGCACTTCTACGCGCAGTCGGTTGAGGAACGCAACCACGCGATGATGCTGGTGCAGTACATGCTGGACCGCGATCTTCCCGTGAGCATTCCCGGCGTGGCCGCGGTGCGCAACGGCTTCAGCTCCGTGGTGGAACCGATCGCCCTGGCCCTGGAGCAGGAGCAGCAGGTCACCCGCCAGATCGAAGCCCTCTTCGCGGCGGCCCGGGCAGAGGGAGATGCGCTGGGTGAGCAGTTCATGCTGTGGTTCCTGAAGGAGCAGGTTGAGGAAGTGGCGTCCATGTCCACGCTCCTCACCGTGGCCAAGCGGGCGGACAACCTCTTTGATTTGGAGAACTTCATGGCGCGTGAACGCATTGGCGACGGTGGCGAGCACGACGCCGGCGCTCCCGAAGCTGCCGGCGGAGCCCTCTGAGATCGGTGAGCCGGGACACCGCCGTTCCGGGCGTCCACCCCGGATGGTACCTGGCCGCCGGGCTCGTCGTGGTGGTGGTGGCCGCGGTCGGAGCTGCGGCCTGGCCCTCGCTGCCGGAACGCCTGCCGGTGCACTGGGATGGCTCCGGCACCGCGGACCGCTATGAGGAGAAGTCCTTCGGGACGGTGTTCTTCGGCCCGCTGCTGTCTGCCGGTTTGCTCGTGTTCCTGTACGTAACAGCACTGATTATCCGGCCTTTTCCGCTCAACAACGCCGCTCCGGCCGGCGTTGACGAGCAGGTGCACCAACAGGCCGGCATGGATGCAACGTTGTATTTCCTGGCCCTGACAGCTGTGGACTTGTCCCTGCTGGTGGGCTGGATCAGTATGCGCGGCTGGTTCCTGCCGCCCGACGGCTCGGTCCTGCTGTTTGTCCTGCCCATTCTGGGGTTCCTGGCCGCGATGGGCGGGGCCGGACTGCTGGCCCGAAGCCGCTACCGCCGGACGGTGGCGCAGCTCTCCGCGTAGCCACATCTTTCGTGCAGATCACGGGGCATCAACGCCGCCCGACCAATCCTTCGCGCAGATAACGGGGCATCAACCCCGCCGGACCGATCCTTCGTGCAGATAACGGGCCATCAAAACTTCTATCGCGCAGATAACGGGACCAAGAGCGCCAAAAACGTCCTTTTGAGCCCCTGATCTGCACGAAGGATTACCGGATAGCCCCTGATCTGCACGATGGATCCATTTCCCCTCAAGCGGACCATCCTTCGTGCGGATAACGGGCCAACAACTCAGCCGGACCGATCCGTCGTACTGATGAGGGGATATTCACGCTGTCAAGACCAATCCTTCGTGCGGGACGGGATGCAACTAGACTGGGTGCCGTGACTATTCCTACCCCGTACGAAGACCTGCTCCACGACGTCATGGCGCACGGGACGCAAAAATCCGACCGCACCGGCACCGGGACGCGCAGCGTGTTCGGCCGCCAAATGCGCTTTGACCTGCGGGATTCCTTTCCGCTGATCACCACCAAGCGGGTGCACTTCAAATCGGTGGCCCTGGAACTGCTGTGGTTCCTGCGCGGCGATTCCAATGTTCGCTGGCTGCAGGAGCGCGGCGTGAGTATTTGGAACGAATGGGCTGACGACGACGGCGAGCTGGGCCCGGTCTACGGTGTCCAGTGGCGGTCGTGGCCGACGCCTGACGGCGGTTCCATTGACCAGATTGCCAAGGTGATCGAGAGCATCCGGACAAATCCGGATTCCCGCCGCCACATTGTCACGGCCTGGAACCCCGCCGAGGTGGATAACATGGCCCTGCCGCCGTGCCACGCCATGTTCCAGTTCTATGTGGCCGACGGCAAGCTGTCCTGCCAGCTGTACCAGCGCTCGGCGGACCTGTTCCTGGGAGTTCCGTTCAACATCGCCTCCTACGCGCTGCTGACCCTGATGGTGGCGCAGCAGACCGGCCTGGAACCGGGCGAGTTTGTCTGGACCGGCGGAGACGTCCATATATATGACAACCATGTGGACCAGGTCCGCGAGCAGCTGAGCCGCGAACCCTACCCCTACCCACAGTTGCGTCTGGCCCGGAAGCCGGAGTCGATTTTCGACTACGTCCTGGAGGACTTCGAGGTCCTGGACTACCGCCACCACCCCGGCATCAAAGCTCCGATTGCAGTGTGAGAGGCACAACCCCTTGAGTTCATCCACTGAGCGTTACCGCTATTTCCCCGCCGCCGGGAAAGGCTCCCCGGAGGGCCAGGATCTGGCATCGGCATTGGCTTCCGCCGGCACGACCGGGGCGGCGGACCCGATGATTGGGCTGATTTGGGCCCAAACCCTCGACGGCGTGATCGGACGCGACGGCGGCATGCCCTGGCACCTGCCCGAGGACCTGGCGCATTTCAAGGCCACCACCGCGGGGCATCCGGTCATCATGGGCCGGCGCACCTGGGAATCCTTCCCGCCCGCCTACCGTCCGCTGCCGGGCCGCACCAACATCGTGGTGAGTTCAAGCGAAACGCTGGCGGACGAGATTTCGCCCTCCGGCGCCGTCGTCGTCCCTTCCCTGGAGCATGCGCTGGATACAGCCCGCCGCAGCCCCGGCGGGGACCAGATCTGGATCATCGGCGGGGCGCAGCTGTATGAGGCGGCCGTGCCGTTTGCCGACGCCGCTGTGGTGACCGTGATCGAGACAAGCGTCGAGGGTGACACCTACGCACCCCGGCTTGGTCCGGACTGGACGTTCACCGCCGTCAGCCCCGCTGAGAACTGGCACAGCGCCGCCAACGGCACCTCCTACCGGATTGCCGTGTGGGTCCGCACACAGAAGCCGTCGGGTGGCGTCACCGATCGGGACGGCCAAGCAGTCCTGCCCTAAACTGGGACCATGACTTTCGCAGCTACCTCCGTCCCCACCGTTGGTTTCGTCGGCTGGCGGGGCATGGTCGGCTCCGTCCTGATGCAGCGCATGCAGGATGAAGGCGACTTTGGCCTGATCAACCCCGTGTTCTTCTCCACGTCCAACGCCGGAGGCGCCGCGCCGTCCTTCGCCGAAGGCGCCGGGGAACTCCAGAACGCGTACGACGTCGAGACGCTGGCCAGACTGCCGATCATCGTCACCGCCCAGGGCGGCGGCTACACCTCCGAGGTATACCCCAAGCTGCGCGACGCCGGCTGGGACGGCGTCTGGATTGACGCGGCCTCCACGCTGCGCATGGAGCAGGATTCGATCATCGTCCTGGACCCGGTGAACCGTGACGTCATCGACGCCGGCCTGGCCCGCGGAGTGAGGAACTTCGTGGGCGGCAACTGCACGGTCTCCTGCATGCTCATGGGTTTGGGCGGGCTGTTCCGCAACGGCCTGGTGGAATGGGGCACCTCCATGACCTACCAGGCGGCGTCCGGCGGCGGTGCCCGCCACATGCGCGAACTTCTGAACCAGTTCGGATCGCTGAATTCAGCCGTTGCGGCCAATCTGGCGGATCCTTCCTCCGCCATCCTGGACATCGACCGCGCCGTCCTGGCCCAGCAGAAGAACCCGGCCATGGATTCATCCCAGTTTGGCGTGCCGCTGGCCGGCTCCGTGATCCCCTGGATTGATGCGGACCTGGGCAACGGACAGTCCAAGGAAGAGTGGAAGGCCGGCGCGGAAACCAACAAGATCCTGGGACGCGAGACCGAGGGGCGGATTCCGTTCGACGGTTTGTGTGTCCGGATCGGCGCCATGCGCTCCCACTCCCAGGCCCTGACCCTGAAACTGACCGAGGACCTTCCGGTAGCCGAGATCGAACGCATCATTGCAGCCGATAACGAGTGGGCCAAGGTGGTACCCAACACCAAGGAAGCATCCATGGCTGAGCTGACCCCGGTGGCCGTCAGCGGAACCCTGGACATTCCCGTGGGCCGGATCCGCAAGCTCGAAATGGGACCGGAGTACATCAGCGCCTTCACCATCGGTGACCAGCTGCTGTGGGGTGCCGCGGAGCCGCTGCGCCGCATGCTCAAGATCGCCACCGGCAACCTGTAGCCCACAGGTTGAGGCCGCGGAGTTCCTCCGGCTAGGCCGCTGAGTTCCTGCGGCCCGCGAAGCGGATCAGCAGGACAGCCAGGGCCGCGCCCGCAGCCGCCACGAGTGCGGCGAGCGGCCACGGGGCTCCGCCGTCCAGCATCCGCAACGCCATCCGCAGGGTGCCCAAAGTGACCAGGAACCCGGCCGCCCAGGCCGCCAGTGGCCATTTCCATCGCGTCATGTGCCGTCCTTGCCGTACCGTCCTTGCCATGCCGTGCCGGCTGTTGAGTCTGAGACTACCCCTTCCGCCGATTGTCAGTGGCGGGTGGGACGGTGTTCCCATGGAGCACATACCGGCAGGCCGACAACCCCTGGAATCCATAGATTCCATCCTCGACAGCTTTTTCGCGTCCACGTGCATCGGCAAGAAGATACCCACAGGTGTGAGGTATCTCCGCGTGGGCGCGCATCTGCGGGATTACCTCGAAACGGAGGGCGAACGGATCCTCTGCCCCGAAGACGCTGAGCTGCTGGACCTGGAACGCTCCTTTGATCCGGACTCGGCCTTTGCGCGGCTGTTCGGAGCGGATGTGCTCGCCTACACACTCAGCGGCTTCCTGGAACCGGAGTGGCTGCTGCCGGAGCTTCAGGACCGAAGAACACAGGTCAGCCTGACGCCGCGCCTGATTCAGTGGCTGTGCAACTCTCATCTGCTGGATCCGCGCCGGGACCGCGCAGCCATCCACAGCACCCGGGCGGCGGCGGCATGGGCGCGGCGCGGGCCGGCCAACGGAGGGCCGCGCTAGGCGGTCAGAGACTGCAGTTGATGAGCAGCGGCTCGGGGTGCAGCCGGATGCCGAACGCGTCCTCCACGCCGTCGGCCACGGCGCGGGCGATCGCCAGCAGATCCTCGGCCGTGGCGTTGCCGCGGTTTGTCACGGCCAGCGTGTGCTTGGTGGACAGGGACGCTCTTCCGCCGGCTAGGTCGAAACCCTGCCCGGTGGACGGCAGGCCGAAGCCCTTGGGGAAGCCCGAGCGGTCGATCAGCCACGCCGCGCTGAGCTTGACCATGCCGGGCTGAGCCACCGGATACCGGGGAGCCTCAGGCGGCAAATGGGCCGCGGCTTCCTCAGGCACCACAGGATTCGTGAAGAAGGATCCGGTGCTGTAAGTGTCGGGATCACCGGGGTTCAGCACCATGCCCTTGCCGGCGCGCAGGCTCAGCACTTCGCGGCGCACGTCCTCCGCAGCCGCCCGCTCCCCCACTTCCACGCCCAGCGCCCGTGCCAGCTCGGCATAGCGCACCGGCGCGCTGTCCATGCCCCGGGACAGGACAAAGTCGACGGTGAGGACCACATAGCGCGGGGAGCCGTTGACCGTGCTCCGCTTGAGCAGCGAGTCGCGGTAGCCGAACTGCAGGTCCTCGTTGGTAAACGTCACGATGTTCCGGTCCTGCCGGTCCCAGACCCGGACCGCAGAGATGCTGTGCGATACGTCAGCGCCGTAGGCACCCACGTTCTGCACCGGCGTCGCACCGGCCAGGCCGGGAATGCCGGACAGCGCCTCCAGCCCGGAGCAGCCCTCGCGCAGCGTCTGCGCCACCACGTCGTCCCAGGGGTGGCCGGCCTGCACATGGGCCGTCACGGTTCCGTCGGCGCCCTCGCTCATCTCCAGCCCGTGGGTGGCGACGTGGACAACCGCGCCGCCGAAACCCGAGTCGGAAATCAGCAGGTTGGAGCCGCCGCCCACGATCAGCAGCGGTTCCTTGGCTTCATCGGCTGCCCGGACGGCGCCAATCAGTTCGTCTTCGGTTTCCGCGTTGATGTAGCGGCGTGCCGGGCCGCCGACGCGGGAGGTGGTCAGCGATGCCAGGGGCACGGAGGTCAGTGCACTCACCAGATCCGTACAACCGCCTGGGCCTTGACCAGGACCTTCTGGCCGTTGAAGGTGACGGTGAGGTCCACGCGGGCAGTGGAATTGTCGGCGTCGAGCGCTCCAATAACACCGGTGATTTCGACGACGGCGCCCGGCGTGTCCACGAGATCCTCCACCACGACGGGGCGGGTGAAGCGGGTCTGGTAATCGATCACCGCGCCCGGATCACCAATCCAGTCCGTCACCAGCTGCACGGCGGCACCCATGGTGAACATGCCGTGGGCAATGACGCCGGGCAGGTCGACACCGCGGGCAAAGCGCTCGTTCCAGTGGATGGGGTTGAAGTCTCCGGACGCTCCGGCGTAGCGGATGAGGTCGGCACGGGATATCTCCAGTGTTGCCGAACCGATTTCCTGCCCGGTGGCAAGCTCGCTCAATGCAATTGACACGGCGTTACTGCCCTTCTCCCCGGACGAGGATGGATGAAACGGCGGTGGCGACTTTTTCGCCCTCCGTGGTGGAGATCTCCGAGCGCGTGGTGAGCAGGGCGCCGTCGCCCATGGCGCGGACGGAATCCACGGTCAACTCCGCGATGAGTTCGTCTCCGGCCATGATGGGCCGGTGGTGGGTGAAACGCTGGTCTGCGTGGACCACCCGGGTGAAATCGATTCCGGCATCCGGATCACCGATCAACTGGGCGTCCGCCCGCTGCGCTACGATCACGGCAAACGTGGGCGGAGCCACCAGGTCCGCGTACCCCAGGCGTTCGGCGGCGGCAACGTCAAAGTGGGCGTCATTGGTGGCTTTGACAGCGTGTGCGAACTCACGGATTTTCTCGCGGCCCACCTGGTACGGGGCACTGGCCGGATAGCTGCGTCCCTGCAGTTCGGGATTGATGCTCATTTGGTTCCCTTCATCCGGCGCCGGGCGTCCCGGGCTCGAACCACCATACCGGCGAGGTGCAGGCACATGCCTACTCCAATCACCGGGGCGGCAATGTACATCAGCAGCGGAGCGTCACTGATGGCTCCGACCACAACCATAAGGACTCCGGCCCCCGAGATCACCAGTGCGGAGACGACCAGTTTGCGGTACAGGGCGGAACCGGTCTCCCAGGGAGTGTTTAGCATGGTCCCAGAATACAGGGGCGGCACCGCCCGCCGCGAAACGGAGCCACGCAGGACGCGGTGCAGGGCGCTGGCGGGACGTGGACCGCCGGCGGCTAAAAGAGGGCTGTCTGCAGGGCCGGCAGCCGGGTGCGGTAGGCACCGGTCTGAAGCCGCCTGCCCTTGAGCCGGGCCAGGTTGGTGATGAAGGGTATGTCGGATTCCTCCACCCGGACCAGCGCCGCGGCTCCGATCATCGCCTCAATGACCAGTCCGTGCTCTCCGCTGCCGGGATCCAGCGGGTACGGGGCCGCTCCGGCGGCGTCCAGCACCGCAGTGGCCTGCTTCGGGCGGTCCCACACCTCATCCGTGACGGTGAACCCCTCGATTCCGGAGGTGTCCAGCAGCTGCCGGACGGCGGATGCGTGAGATGCGTTGATACCCTCCAGAACCCCGGATGCCAGCGGGCGGGCCAGGGCTGCGGTCTTGGCTCCGGAGCGGACCGCCTGGGTCAGCCCCGCTTCGGCCTTCACCAGGTCTTCCAGGATCCGGACCACCCGCCCGTCCGCCGCGCGGGCGACGTACCGTGCAGCCACTGCCCCCTGCTCGGTCAGGCGCAGGCGCTTGTGCCCGTCCGCTGCGGTGCCCACCTTCGTTGTTCCATCGGCGAAGGTTGCCACGTACAGCCAGTGCGGCTGCGCCAGGTACAGCTTCAGTCCCGGGGAGGTGATTCCGGAACGGTGGCTGTTGTGCACCAGCCGCCAATCATCCCGCGAGAAGCAGGATCCGCACTGGTAGCCGCGGTCCGCCGGTGAGTGGCCGGGGCATGACTCATGGATCCGGGTGTGCCGGTCCTGGACCTTTACCGATCCGAGGCAGAACTTGAGGGCACCGTCTTCTCCGGGCAGTACCCGGTAGGCCAGAACGGTGCCTGCGTCGAGCCGCCGGACCAGCTGCCGGCCGTCCGGTGAGCGCAGCGCCAGATACGGCCCGGCGTCGTCCCACGAAACCGCGGTGCACAGGTACCGGCCGTCAACGGTCATCGAAGCGCACCTCCCGGCAGGATCGGCTCTATGGATTGAATACTCTGTGGATCGGATCATTGGGCAGAAAAATGGGGTGGGGAAACTTTTCCCCACCCCATTATCCGGCGTGATCAGCCGGTTCCCGTGCTGATTCAGGCGTGTTGGCCCTGATGCTCGCCTTCGGCAATTTCCTCCACGAGCTTGGCGTTGAAGGCCGGCAGGTCACCCGGGTTGCGGCTGGTGACCAGGCCCTGGTCCACCACCACTTCCTCATCGCTCCAGTTGGCTCCGGCGTTTTTTAGATCAGTGGCCAGCGACGGGTAGGACGTCATGTCCCGGCCTTTCACAACGCCGGCCTCGATCAGGAGCCAGGGTCCGTGGCATATGGACGCCACCGGCTTGTGCGCGGCGAAGAAGCTGCGGGCAAAGTCCTGGGCTGCTTTGTCCACCCGGAGGAAATCGGCATTTACCACCCCTCCGGGCAGTACCAGCGCATCATAGTCATCGGCGTTCGCGTCCCCGACGGCCAGATCAACGGTGAACGTTTCGCCCTTGTCGATGCCGTCAAAACCCTGGATGGTTCCGGTGGACAGCGAGATCAGCGTTGGCTCGCCGCCGGCGTCCTTCACCGCATCCCAGGGGCTGGTGAGCTCCACCTGCTCCACGCCGTCGGTCAGAAGAAAAGCGACCTTCTTGCCGGAAATGTCATGTTCAGCCATGGTGCCTCCGATATTCGCTCGATGCTTGGTGCGGCAGGGCAGGGGATCTGCCCCGGAACCCTGCCGTTCCCTTGCTCCTACCCTAGAAAACCCGGACGACAATAAGCAAGCTGACTAAAGAGCCCCGGCCGGCTCCGAGAGCCCCTCGGCCACTGCCGCGGCGGCGGCAAGCCAGGCCCGCTGGGTGGCCGGACGCAGGGATCCGAACCGGATCTGCCCCTTGCGCAGGGCTGCGTCGTAGGGAATGGTGACCGCGGCCCGGGCCAGCGGCCCGAAGCCCCGGGCCACCGACTGGACCTGGGCGTCGGTGCCGTTGCGGTCGGACTGGCTGACGATCACGACGGCGCCGGCCGCAAGCTGCGCAAAGGCTCCGCCGCGTTCCTGCAGCGCCTCCAGCAGCAGCGCACCGGCCTCGGCGTGCTCTTCCACAGTGGTGGTGGCAATCACCAGCTGATCCGTGTGGTGAATCATCCGCAGCCAGCGCTCGGCGCTTTCGTCGTTACCCGAATCCACGAGGTTCAGCCGAAAGTACTTCGATGCGACCTCGTGCAGGGCGTCAAAATCAGCCATCGTGATTTTCTGCTCGGAGGCCAGGACATCCGGCTTGGACCGCAGGACATCGAATTTGTCCTCCGTCTGGTGATGCACAAAGCGGGCCAGCAGGGCGGACTGGGCCGACGGCGACAGCAGGTTCCCGGTGTTGGGCAGCAGGTCCATGACGGTGGCGTCGTGCGGCCCCTGCTCGGTGCGCCAGCCCAGGGTCCCGCGGGTTTCGTTGTTGTCCCACGCCAGGACGGGACCGCCGCCGTTGCGGGCGAACACGGCGGCCAGCATCACCGTGGTGGGCGTTTTGTTGGCACCGCCCTTGCCGTTGACCACGGAAATGGTCCGCGGGCCGGGCCAGTGCTGGCTCACGGCGCGGATGTCCCGGCGTTCAGCCAGTTCGGACTCGGACGGCGACATCCGCAGGCCCAGACCGGCCAGCAGTCCGCGGAACCCGCGGGTGGCGGGAATGCGGGCCGTTTGGGTGTCCAGGAAGGAGGCGCGCCGGCCGCCAGGGGTGCGCTCGCGCAGTTCCGCCCGGGTGGCGGCATGCCCGGCGGCGTGGGCGGACTCCTGTTGCGGGGACGGCAAGGCGTCGTATCGGGGCAGGGGCTCATGCGCCGGCGATGGGTCATACGGGGGTAATGCGTCATACGGCGGCAGGTCCGGCGCGGGAATCGGGGCATCAACCGCCGGGGCGTCAGCGGAACCGCCGGCGACCGGCTGGAATACGGGCTCCGGCGGCAGCGGAGGAAGGTGGGTCCCGGAATAGTTCCGGCCATCCCCGGCATTCACGCCGTCGCCGCCGCTGAAAATCCGGTCGGAGAACGTCATGGCCTCCGACTCATCCATCCCGGCACGTCCGGCACTTCGCTCCGCGGTGGTGGCGCGAAGCCCGCGCCGAGTGGGCCAGTTCTCCGGGTAATCGGGATCGGATTCGGGTGTGTACTGCGTCATGGGGTCTGCGTCTTTCGTTCCGTAAGGGGCGATTGATCTGGACGTTTGATTTCGAATGGTACTTCGCCGCCTGCATCGGGCACCCGCGTAGCGATCGCCGCTGCTTTGCCGGCCCCCGCCGGTTGTCCGCTTTTAACACTGGCCCCGCCGAACGGCGTGCGGTGTGGACGCCGCCGCCATCCGGACACAGAAAAACCCCCGGAATCTTAGCGATTCCGGGGGTCCGGCTGTAGCGGTGGGGAGGCTCGATCTCCCGACCTCACGATTATGAGTCGTGCGCTCTAACCAACTGAGCTACACCGCCAAGAATGAGTGAAGCCCGCGTCCCTAAATTGGCCTCTGCAAAACAAACAGCCTTAGCAACACGGGCCCTCCCATTGAGAGCCCCGACCGGGAATCGATCCCGGGACCTCCATCTTACCAAGATGGCGCTCTACCACTGAGCTATCGGGGCAACGAGTAAATACTTTACCAGCACTTTTGGAGAACGTGAAATCGGCGAAAAACCGCGCCAATAAAGTGATCCGGGCCACTTGGCAAATGCCGGTTGCGGAGCATCCGGAAGCCCTCTCCGGGCCGCCCGCCACGGGCCCCTGCAGGTAAGGGCCGGACATAATTATCAGTATGCTTAGGACACGAGAAAGTAGGCATAGGTGACAGATTCACCGCAGCACCCGGTTGGTGCGCTGATGGGTGGACGGTACCGCCTGGAGGAGAAAATCGGAGCCGGTTCCATGGGGACCGTGTTCCGCGCCCGGGATGTATTCCTGGACCGCGACGTGGCAGTCAAGGTGGTGCGCACCGCTGCAGCCACCGATGCGGAACAGCAGCAGACTGACGCCGAGGCGAAGATCCTGGCCCGGCTGAACCACCACAGCCTGGTCACGCTGCTGGATGCGGGGTCCCACCGCAGCGACACCGGAATTCAGCAGGTGTATCTGGTGATGGAGCTGGTGGACGGGGCGGACCTGCGCCGCCGCCTGCAGGACGGCCCCCTGGCTGCCCGCCAAGTGGCCCAGCTGGGATACGACCTGGCGGTTGGCCTGGATTACATGCACGTCGCCGGTGTTGTTCACCGGGACGTCAAGCCGGCCAACATCATGCTCTTTGACTACCGGCGGGATGAGACCCGGCTCCGGGCCAAGCTCACTGACTTCGGCGTCGCGCTGCTTGCGGGTGACCAGCAGCCGCAGAACGGAACCTTCACCGGCACTGCCGCCTACATGAGCCCGGAACAGGCCCGCGGGGACGCCGTCGGTGCGCCGTCGGACATCTATTCGCTCGGTTTGGTCCTGCTGCAGTGCCTGACCGGTGAGCCCGCCTACCCGGGGCCTGCCCTGGAGAGTGCCGTCGCACGCCTCCTGCGGCCCCCTGCCATCCCGGCGGACATGGAGACGGGGTTCCGGGTGCTCCTGCAGCAAATGACCGCCCTGGAGCCGCAGGAGCGCCCGGACGCCCACGAAGTATCGCTGGCGCTGTACGAGCTGGCGGTGGCGCCCCGTGCCCGGCATCGGGGAACCCCGCCGCTGATCCCGGCCGATGAAGCGGAACGGCACGCCGCCGTCCGCCGCTACAACCTCCTGGACACCCCGCCGGACGGTGCCTTTGACCGCATCACCGCCCTGGCCGCCCGGCTGTTCTCGGTTCCCGTGGCGATCGTCAGCGTGGTGGACACCGACCGCATCTGGTTCAAGTCCCATCACGGCACCGACGTGGAGCAGATCGGGCGGGATCCGGGGCTGTGTGCCTCGGCCATCCTGCAGGACGAGGCCTGGGTGGTGTCCGACGCGCGGGCTGATCCGCGGACGCTGGCCAATCCCCTGGTTGCCGGGGAGTTTGGCCTGCAGTTTTACGCCGGAGTCCCCCTGCACAGCCGCGACGGGCACAATCTGGGTACTCTGTGCATCCTGGACCGGGAGCCGCGCGAGTTTTCGGACAGCGACATCCGAACCCTCGAGGACCTCGCCGCCATTGTCATGAACGATCTGGAACTGCGGCTCGAGGGCCAGCGCACGCTGTCCTCCCCCTAGCCCCGGCGGCGGTGTGACCGGCAGCGGTTGCCCCGGCAGGCACAGAACGGCAGGCACAAAAAAGGAAGGGCGCCCTGCGGATTTCTCCGCAGGGCGCCCTTCCTTTGTTACCGGTGCCGCCGTGCCCCGGGTGCCCGGGATCCGGCGTTTACCGGTGCTGCTTAGTCGCGGAAACGCGGCTGGCGGGTACCGGCCGGCTTGAAGCCGCCACGGTCGCCTTCGCGCTTCTTGAAGCCGCCGCGGTCGCTGCCGCGGTCACTGGCGCTGCGGTCGCCGAAGGAGCGCTCGCCGTCGCGCTTCTTGAAATCCTTCTTGAAGCCGCCGCGGTCGCCGCGGTCATTGAAGCCGCCGCTTTCGCGGGCCGGCTTGCGGCCGTTGTCCAGCTCGAGGTGGATCAGCTCGCCGCCGATCCGGGTGCGGGACAGGGCACGCAGCTGGTCCTGGCTGAGGTCAGCCGGGAGCTCAACGAGCGTGTGGTCGGCGCGGATGTCGATGCCGCCGATCTGAGCGGAGGAGAGTCCGCCTTCGTTGGCAATGGCGCCAACGATGGAGCCGGGCATGACGCGCTGGCGGCGGCCGACGGCGATGCGGTACGTCGCATTGCCTTCGGTCAGCGGGCGTGTCGGACCGCGGGATCCGGTCGCGTCGCCGCGGCCTTCGGAGCGCTCGCGCTGGCGGGCCGGAGCCTGCGGAATTTCTTCCATCAGCAGCGGGCGGCCGCCCTGGGCCATGACGGCCAGCGCAGCGGCAACTTCCTCGGCGGTGACGTCGTGGTCGGCCAGGTACTTCGTGACCAGGTCGCGGAAGACCGAGACATCCTCGGATGCCAGGGTTTCGGTGATCTGCTCGGAGAACTTCGCCAGGCGCTTGTTGTTCACGATGTCGATGCTCGGAAGCTGCATGTGCTCAACCGGCTGGCGGGTGGCCTTCTCGATGGCCCGCAGCAGGTACTTCTCGCGCGGGGTCATGAAGAGGATCGCGTCGCCGGTGCGTCCTGCGCGGCCGGTGCGGCCGATGCGGTGGACGTAGGACTCCGTGTCGTGCGGGATGTCGTAGTTGATGACATGGCTGATGCGCTCAACGTCAAGGCCGCGGGCGGCGACGTCGGTGGCAACCAGGATGTCGATCTTGCCGCTGCGCAGGGCCTCGACGGTGCGCTCGCGCTGCTGCTGCGGGATGTCACCGTTGATTGCCGCCGCCAGGTAGCCGCGGGCCTTGAGCTTGTCAGCCAGGTCCTCGGTTGCCATCTTGGTGCGGACGAAGGCGATAACGCCGTCGTAGTCTTCGCTTTCCAGGATGCGGGTCATCGCGTCCAGCTTGTGCGGGCCCATGACCTGCACGTAGCGCTGGCGGGTGTTCGCACCGGTGGTCGTCTTGGACTTGACCGTGATTTCCGCCGGGTTGTTCAGGTACTTCTTGGCGATCTTGCGGATTGCGCCGGGCATGGTGGCGGAGAACAGTGCCACCTGCTTGTCGGCGGGCGTGGTCGCCAGGATCTGCTCAACGTCTTCGGCGAAGCCCATGCGGAGCATTTCGTCGGCTTCGTCCAGAACCAGGTACTGCAGGTTGGACAGGTCCAGGGAACCCTTGGAGATGTGGTCGATAACCCGGCCCGGGGTACCGACAACAACCTGGGCGCCGCGGCGCAGGCCGGCCAGCTGGGGGCCGTAGGCGGATCCGCCGTAGACGGGCAGGACGGTGAAGTTGTCCATGTGCTTGGCGTAGGAAGCGAAGGCTTCAGCGGACTGGAGAGCCAGCTCGCGGGTCGGGGCCAGCACGAGGATCTGGGTGTCCTTGGTGGCGGGCAGGCCGGCCATCAGGGACAGGGCGGGAACCGCGAAGGCTGCGGTCTTGCCGGTTCCGGTCTGCGCCAGGCCAACGACGTCGCGGCCTTCAAGCAGGAGGGGAATGGTGGCGGCCTGGATGGGAGAAGGCTTTTCGTAGCCTACGTCCACCAGTGCCTGCAGAACGCGCGGGTCCAGACCGAAGTCGCTGAAAAGAACCTGGTTCTCTTCGACTGCTTCGGGAGCGGCGGTTGCTGCGGTTTCGGTGTTTTCTACAGAGTCAAGCAAAAGAAATAATCCTCATTCATTGGGACCGCGCGGCCAGGGACGGCCGCAGGACGTAAGTCCGGCGCTATTGCAATCCCATGGCAGGACTTTCCGTCACAGCTGTAGGCCAATTTCACTGGATTGTGACGTGGGCCGGTGTGACGATTTCTTTGCCGGCGCTCCCAAAAGATGAATCTGCCCGCATTCGAAAACGCGAGCCCCAACACAACGTACCTAACGGTCAGAAACCGCAGGAAAATAAGGGAATACCGGAGTGGGGGATGTTTCAAGTGTACGGCATGCCGGGGCCCGGCCGTCCATACCTGGCGGTGAGCTTGGGCACAGCGGCCGTGGATCACCATCGCCGTGCCGGTTTTATCCGGCCCGGGGCTGCCGAATGATGCGCAGTAATTAACCGGCTGCAGCAATTAGCCGGCCATGGCTTCACGCGCGGCAAGCGTCCGCAGCACCTTCCGTATTTCCGGGGACAGGCTCACGTCCCCGCTAGCGGCCGCGTTGGACAGCAGACGGGTCTGCTCCGGGGAGAGTCCGCGGAACACATCCCCGGACGTCACGCCGTGCTCCGGCTTGTGGATGACGGAAACGGTGTCACCGGCGGAGATGGTGCCGGTGCGCACAACCCGCAGATAGGTTCCCGTCCGGGCGGCCTCGGTGAACCGCACCGCCCAGCGCGGCTGGTGCATCCTGGCGGCGAAGTTCCGGCACGGAGTGCGGGGGCAGGTCACTTCCAGCACGGTTTTCCCGCCAATCTGCCAGCGTTCACCGATGACGGCTTCGGAGACCGCGATGCCGGTGATGCGCAGGTTCTCCCCGAAGAGTCCCGGAGGGATGGGCGTTCCCAGTTCTGCCGCCCAGTACTCCGCGTCGTCCTGGGAGTAGGCGTAGACGGCCTTGGATTCGCCGCCGTGGTGTTTGCGGCTGGCCTGGATGTCTCCGGTTAAACCGAGCGCATGGACCCGGACCTCTCCGTCCACGGGCCTCTTGTCGATGGCGGTCACGCCGGTGGCGTCCGTGGTGGGCAGCAGTTCGTGGACACGGCACACAGCCAGCAGGGTTCCGGAGTTCATGCGGACCATCCTACGATCCGGCGTCAATGCACGGGCAGCCCCGGCGGACTATGGCTGGGCGTCCTTCAGGCGGGACTGCTCGATGCCCGGCCCGGCCGGCTGCTTCCACCAGCGCGGCGGACGGTTTTTCCACAGGACAGCCGTCCACCAGGCCATCATGGCCAGCCCCCAGAACACGCCAATGCTGGAGAGCATGAGCCACGGGGCGGGTTCCTGGGAATCAAGGTTTGGGGAGCCCATTAGCCAGCCGATGGACTTCGGTGACAGCAGGAACACCACAACGGCCGAGGCAAGCAGGGCAATACCGGTTTTCCTCAGGCCTGTGCCCCTGGCCGTGAGCTCAGCGATGTTGCGTCCCAGAACCGGAAGGAAGAGGGCCACCCACACCCAGTGGTGTGACCACGACACGGGTGAAATCAGCAGCATCAACAGTGCTGTCGTCGCCAGCGCCGTGTAGCCGTCACCGTTGATGCCGGCCAGCCGGATGATGATCACAGCCGATGCCACGCAGGCCAGCGACAGCAGCAGCCACGGCAGGTCCACCGGGAAGTCCGGTCCCGCGAAATGGAGGATGGCGCCCTTGATGCCCAGGTTGTCCACGTATCCGGCTCCGCCGATCCGTGACGTGTCGGGAAGCAGTTCAAGCCAGTAGGTGCGCGATTCGCGGGGCAGGATGAGGAAGCCCAGCCCAAAGGTTGCCAGGAATCCAAACATCATGTTGCGCAACCCGCGCCAGTCGCCCCGCGCAAGGTAGTACAGGCCAAAAACCAGCGGCGTCAGTTTCAGGCCGGCGGCGATGCCGGTCAGGAGTCCGGTGGGCCAGCTGTCGCGCTTGATCAGGAAGTCGGCGAGGATCAGCCCGAACAGCAGGATGTTGATCTGCCCGAACGCCAGTGTTTCCCGCCAGGGGCCAAGCAGCACCACAAACCCGAAGGCGGCCAGCGCCAGTGGCCGCAGCCCGGGATGCCTCAGGACCGCCCGCACACCCGGCTGTCCGGCGGCATAGGCCACGCCGAGCACTGCGGTGGCAGCGGCAATCAGCAGCGAAATTCCGGTGAAGATGTTCAACCCCAGGGTTGGCCCGAAGGGCGCCAGGACCGCAAAGATCAGGGCCGCAAACGGCGGGTACGTGAAGAGCAGGCTGCTGCCGTCCCGGTACTGCAGCTCCTTGGTGTAAAGCTCTCCGCCGGCGTCGAGCACGCTCCGTCCGCCGGAGAGATAAACGCTGGAATCCAGGCCGTGCCAGGGCGAAATAATAAAGGCGGCGGCGGTCATTGCCGCTGCCGCAGCCAGTGCAGCAAGGGTCACTGCCAGCCGGACCATCCCGGATCGGGTCTTCAGGCCCATGATTCTCCCTGCACTACAACTGGCTCGCTTATGTACCGTGCAAGTCTACCGGCGGGGCGTGCCTCCTCGGCCCTGCGGGCGCGCAGGATAGGCTTGGCCCACTCGATCAGTCCCCGGAAGGTAGCTCATGCCCGCACCCGTTTTGGCCATCGTCAACGCCCGCATCGTCCCCGTCACCGCACCGGACTTCACCGGCACACTCCTGGTGGCGGACGGCAAAATCCAGGACCTGGGCCCCGGGGTCACCGTTCCGGAAGGCGCGCAGGTGCTGGACGCCGGCGGCAAGTGGCTGCTGCCCGGCCTCGTGGACGCCCATACCCACCTGGGGGTGCATGAGGAGGGTGAGGGCTGGGCCGGCAACGACACCAATGAAATGACCGACCCCGTCATGGCGGGAGTCCGCGCCCTGGACGGAGTGAACCCGCACGATGTGGGGTTCGACGACGCACTGGCCGGCGGCGTCACCGCCGTCAACATCAACCCCGGTTCGGGAAATCCCATCGGCGGACTGGCCGTGGCACTGCACACCCACGGGCGTTACGTCGAGGAAATGATCCTCCGCTCCCCCAGCGGCCTGAAGTCGGCCCTCGGCGAGAACCCGAAGCGGGTGTACAGCGACAAGAAACAAACGCCTTCCACCCGGCTGGGCACCGCACTGGTGATCCGCAAGGCCTTCATGGATGCACAGAACCACATGGGCAAGGACGACGACGACGCCCGCGATCCCCAGCTGGAGGCACTTGCCATGGTGCTGCGCCGGGAAATTCCGTGGCGCCAGCACGCACACCGCGCCGATGACATTGGCACCGCCCTGCGGCTGGCCGACGAATTCGGCTATGACCTGGTCCTGGACCACGGCACCGAGGCCCACCTCCTGGCGGATGTGCTGGCAGAGCGCGGGGTACCGGTCCTGATCGGCCCGCTGTTCACCACCCGTTCCAAGGTGGAGCTGCGCCAGCGCAGCATGGAGAACCCCGGCAAGCTCGCCGAAGCCGGCGTTGAGATCTCCATCATCACCGACCACCCGGTGGTTCCGATCAACTTCCTGATCTACCAGGCGGCCCTGGCCATGAAGGAAGGGCTGGACCGGGAAACCGCGCTGCGGTCCGTCACTATCAACCCCGCCAAGGTCCTGGGACTGGGCGACCGCATTGGGTCGCTGGAAGCGGGCAAGGACGCCGACGTCGTGCTGTGGAGCGGTGATCCGCTCGATGTGATGCAGCGGGCGCTCACGGTGTGGATCGGCGGCCGCGAGGTCTACCGCTACGACACCGCAACGCGCACGCCCGTGGTGGCTGACCGCCGGTGACCCGGCCAGCACGGCGCCGTCCGGGAGCAGGCACGCCCCGCGCTCCCCGCCCACCGCTGCCGGGCATCATGCGCGCGGCCTCCGCCGCGTGGCTCGCTGCGGCCGCGCTGGTGGCCGTGGCCGGGGTTTCCTTCCTGGTTTCCGCCGCCACCCAGCACCGCGACGGCGCTGCCCTCACGGCCCTGGCTGTGCTCGTGCTTGCGGTCTCCGCCGTCATCGCGTTGTGCGTTCTCCGGCTGCGCGCGGGCAAGCGCAGCGCACGGGAGACCCTCACCACGGTGGGGCTGATCGTCGGCATTCCGCTGCTGCTCCGCGGCCCGGCCCTGATCGCGGTTGGCTCGGTGCTGCTCCTGTGCGTGCTGCTGCTGTGGCTTCCGCAGAGCAGCCGCTTCTTCCAGGAGCGCGAGCCCAAGGCCCGAAAGCGCTTCTTCGGCCGCCGCTAAGCGGCCGAAGAAGCGCGGCCGCGGGTCAGTCCGCGAGCTGGCCCAGCGCCTGCGCCAGGTCCGCGATGAGGTCATCGAGGTCCTCGATGCCCACTGAGAGCCGCAGCAGGTTCTCCGGCACCGCCAGCTCCGTCCCCTTTACCGAGGCGTGCGTCATTTCGGAGGGGTAGTTCATCAGGGACTCCACCCCGCCCAGGGACTCGGCGAGCGTGAACACCCGGGTGGACTCGGCGACCTTCCGGGCCGCGGCTTCACCGCCCCTGAAGGACACCGAAACCATGCCGCCGAAGTCCTTCATTTGTGCCTTGGCCAGGTCATGGCCGGGGTGGTCCTCCAGCCCGGGGTACAGCACGTTTTCCACGGCGGGCTGATCCCGCAGCCAGGTGGCCACGGCCATGGCGTTGGAGGAGTGCCGGTCCATCCGCACCCCCAGGGTCTTCAGTCCGCGGGTGGTCAGCCAGGCTTCCATCGGCGCGGACACGGCGCCCACGGCAAACTGGATGAAGCCGATCTTTTCGGCGGCCGCGCCGTCGTTCAGGATGACGGCGCCGCCCACCGCGTCGGAGTGCCCGCCAATGTACTTGGTGGTGGAGTGGACCACAATGTCAGCGCCCAGGGACAGCGGCTGCTGCAGGTAGGGCGAGGCGAAGGTATTGTCCACCACCAGCCAGGCGCCGGCGTCGTGCGCCGCCTGGGCAACGGCGGCGATGTCGGAAATCTTCATCATGGGGTTCGACGGCGTTTCCAGCCAGACCATCTTGGTGTTGCCGGCCGCAATCGCTGCGGTGAGGGCGCCGATGTCAGACATATCCACGGCCGCGTTGGTGATGCCCCAGCCGGCGAGGACCCGGTTGATCAGCCGGTAGGTTCCGCCGTACGCGTCGTTGCCGAGCACAATGTGGTCCCCCGGTGCCAGCAGGGCGCGGATCAGCGCGTCCTCGGCGGCCAGTCCGGAACTGAAGGAGTAAGCGTGTGCTCCGCCCTCCAGCGCGGCGAGCTGCTTCTGCAGCGCGTCGCGGGTGGGATTCGTGCCGCGGCCGTATTCATAGCCGTTGCGCAGCTTGCCGATGCCGTCCTGCGCGTAGGTGGTGCTCTGGTACAGCGCGGGAATAACCGCGCCGGTGGTGGGGTCCGGGGTTTGGCCCGCATGGATGGCGCGGGTGTTGAAGCCTTCGCTCATGGTGTGCTCCTTGCTTGGTGCTTGCTCGGTGGCCGGTGCCGGCGGCTAGATGCTCATGTAGGACAGCAGGTCATGGCGGGTCAGTATTCCCACGGGGGCACCTTCGGAGGTGACCATGACGGCGTCGTTCTCCTGCAGTTTTTCCTTGGCGGCGGCCACGGAGTCCCCGGCGCCAACCATCGCCAGCCGCGGTCCCATGTGCTGGGAAATGCTGTCGGTGGGCTTGGCTTCGCCGCGGAAGAGTTTCTCCGTCAGCGAGCGCTCGTCGGCGGATCCCAGCACTTCGCCAATCCGGACCGGCGGTTCCTGGGACAGCACCGGGATGGCCGAGACACCGTATTCGTTCAGGATGCCGATAACGTCCAGGACGCTCTCATTCGGATGGGTGTGCACCAGGTCCGGCAGCGATCCGTCCTTGGTGGCCAGGACGTCGCGGACCGCGGCTTCCTGCTCCGGCCCCTGCAGGAATCCGTAGGAGCGCATCCACTCGTCATTGAAGATCTTCCCCATGTACCCGCGCCCGCTGTCCGGCAGCAGGACCACGACGACGTCGTCGGGCCCCAGGTCCCGGGCCGCCCGCAGCGCGGCCGTCACGGCCATGCCGGAGGATCCGCCCACCAGCAGGCCCTCCTCGCGGGCCAGCCGGCGGGTCATCGCGAAGGAGTCAGTGTCATTGACGGCAATGACTTCGTCCGGGACCGAGGGATCGTAATTCTCCGGCCACATGTCCTCGCCCACGCCCTCCACGAAGTAGGGGCGTCCGGTGCCTCCGGAGTAGACCGATCCCTCCGGGTCGGCGGCAATAATGCGCACGGGTCCCGAGGCACGGCTGGCCGAAACTTCCTTCAGGTAGCGGCCGGCGCCCGTGACCGTGCCGCCGGTTCCGGCGCAGGCCACAAAGTGGGTCACCCGGCCGTCCGTGTCCTGCCAGACCTCCGGCCCGGTGGTTTCGTAGTGGCTGGCCGGAGCGGCAGGGTTGGAGAACTGGTCCGGCTTGTAGGCGCCGGGGATCTCCCGCACCAGGCGGTCGGAGACTCCATAGTAGGAATCGGGGCTGTCCGGGGCTACGGCAGTGGGGGTCACCACCACTTCGGCGCCGTAGGCCCGCAGCACGTCGCGCTTTTCCACCCCCACCTTGTCCGGGGTGACAAAGATGCACCGGTAGCCCTTTTGCTGGGCCACCAGGGCGAGTCCGACGCCGGTGTTGCCGCTGGTGGGTTCGACTATGGTCCCGCCGGGCTTCAGTTTGCCCTCGCGTTCCGCCGCCTCGATCATCCTGACGGCAATGCGGTCCTTGATGGATCCACCCGGGTTCAGGTACTCCAGCTTCACCAGCACCGTTGCCGCCAGCCCGTCGGTAACGTGGTGCAGCTTCACCAGCGGGGTCTTGCCGATCAGGTCCAGAACAGTCTCTGCATACTCCATGTGCAACACGTTACTTGTTCACCCCCGGCCGTCCAGCTTTCCCCGGAACGCGGCGTAGCAAATGCCACACGGGCGGTGTTCCGATGCTGCCCGGGAGCGTCAGCGGCGCATGCGACGATGGAGTTATGTCGTTGTCCGTGCCGGTGTCTCCCACAGGAATGCCCCGCTCAGGGATGTCCAGTTCAGGGATGTCCAGCTCAGAAATTTCCACAGCCGCAGGAAACGGTTCCTTGTCGCTGCTGTGGGAATCGGACCGCCCGTTCTCCCTGGACGCTTCGCTGCGGATCCTGGCGCACGGAGGGAAGGATCCGTCAGTGCGGATCGGTTCCGGTGCCGCTTGGCTCGCATTCTCCACACCGGAGGGCACCGCCACCCTCGCCCTTTCCCAGCGGCACGCTCCCGCACCGGGCGCGCGGGTCCTCGCCCGGGCCTGGGGTCCGGGAGCCGAATGCGCGCTGGCCGGCGTTCCGGCCCTGCTCGGCGAGGCCGACGACTGGACGGATTTTGACAGCCCCGCCTTCACCGAAACCCTTCCGGCTCCGCTTGCACAAGTGCGGCGCCGGAACCGCGGCCTGCGCCTGCCCAGCACCGGCAGGATGCTGGACAGCATTGTCCCCGTGGTCCTGGAACAGAAGGTCACGGCCATGGAGGCCTATTACTCATGGCGGTATCTGGTCACCAAAT
Organism: Arthrobacter citreus; assembly: GCF_038405225.1. Taxonomy (NCBI): domain Bacteria; kingdom Bacillati; phylum Actinomycetota; class Actinomycetes; order Micrococcales; family Micrococcaceae; genus Arthrobacter; species Arthrobacter citreus. The sequence goes on along the minus strand of NZ_CP151657.1, from coordinate 229,374 downwards.
ACGGCACCGACGCGCCCGGACCCGCTCCGGCGGGACTCAAGGCCCCGCCGGCTGCGGCGCAGTGGCGCCGGGTCCCGAGCTGGGAGTGGCACCGTGCGGGGGTGGATTCGCACCGCTCGGGGACCATCATGCGCGCGTGTGCCGCCGCATCCGGGCTGGAGCGGCTGGCGTCAGCTCCGCTCGGGACGGATCTCACCTCACGCCTGTGCTCAATTCCGGGAATCGGCCCGTGGAGTGCCGCCGAAATCACGCAGCGCACGCACGGCGCTCCCGATTCGGTCAGCGTGGGCGATTACCATTTGGCGGCGTTTGTGGGTGAGGCCCTCACCGGACGCCGAACCGACGACGCCGGCATGCTGGCCCTGCTCAAACCATGGCTGGGCCACCGGCAGCGGGTGGTCCGCCTGCTGGTGCTGAGCGGTTTCCGGAAGCAGGCATTCGGTCCGCGGCTGACTCCCGAGGACCACCGGCGCCGCTGACAGGGACCCGCCCACCGCCCGGTCCCCGGCAGCCCGGTGCGTGGTTTTCCCGCAGTGAATCCGTTACTGTTTCGGCATCGCCAACGGCCAACAGCAAAGGAATCCTCCACTTGAACGAGCAGCATGCTGACCGGCAGGACCTCAAAGTTGGAGTTGTCGGGATTGGCTGGGCGGGCCGGCAACACATCGAGGCCTACCAGCGGGTGGACGGTGTGGAAGTGGTGGCCGTTGCCGGCATGGAAGCTGACCTCCTTGCCGAGCTGCAGGGCCGGTACGGCATCCGGGATGCGTTTGCCGGCTGGGAGGAGCTGCTGGAGCTGAAGGATCTGGACGCCGTCAGCGTTGCGGTTCCCACGTTCCTCCACGCTCCGATCGCCGTCGCCGTCCTCAACCGCGGACTCCATGTCCTCAGCGAAAAACCCATTGCCCGCAACGGCGGCGAAGGGCAGCAGATGGTCGACGCTGCCCGCCGGGCCGGACGCGTCCTGGACGTTGCCTTCAACCACCGCAGGCGCGGGGACATCCAGGCGCTGAAGCAGATCATCGATGCGGGGGAACTGGGCCGGCCGTATTACGCCAAAGCGTCCTGGCTGCGCCGGGCGGGGATCCCCATGCTGGGCAGCTGGTTCACCAGCAAGGACATGGCAGGCGGCGGTCCGCTGGCGGACATTGGGGTGCATGTCCTGGACTACGCCCTGCACCTGCTGGGGGAACCCAAAGTCCTCTCGGTTTCAGCCTCGATGTACTCCGAGTTGGGGCCGCGGGGCCGCGGCGGAAACGAGCGCTACACCGCATTGGACACCAACCTCGCCTTCGACGTCGAGGACTTCGCGTCGGCCTTCATCCGGTTGGAGGGCGGCGGAACACTGCTCCTGGAGGCGGGCTGGGCCAGTTACCGGGAGACCGAGGACCTGCTGGACTTCACCGTTTACGGGACCGACGGCGGTGCCGAGCTGCGCGCCGTCGGAGCCTCAAACACTCCCGTGGCGGATTTGCGTGTTTTCACGGACAAAGGCGGCGTGAACGCCGATTATGCGCCGGTGGCGCAGCCGGGGCTGGCTCATCAGGCCGTTGTGGACAGTTTTATCCAGACCATCCGGGCCGGGGAGGCGGTATGGGGACAGCACGATGGTTCGCTCGCCCTGACCCGGGCCAGGGTCATTGACGCCTGCTACGAGTCGGCAGCGCTATACCGCGAGGTGATGATGTAAATGCCGTTTGAGGACAAGCTGCGAATTCTCGTCTGGAACGAGGGCGTGCACGAAGATCTCAATGATCCGCCCACCATGGCGGAAATGTATCCGCAGGGAATTCACGGGGCGATTAAGGCCGGCCTGGCCGGGTTTTTCCCGACGTCAGAGATTGGCACCGCAACCCTGGCTGATGAGGAACACGGGCTCAGCGAGGACCGGCTGGCCGAAACCGATGTTCTGCTGTGGTGGGGGCACTGGGCCCACGCGGAGGTCAGCGACGCCGTTGTTGACCGGGTCCACCGGCATGTCCTGGGTGGCATGGGGCTGGTTGTGCTTCATTCCGGGCATTTTTCGAAGATCTTCACCAGGCTCCTGGGCACCAGCTGTTCACTGCAGTGGCGCAATGAGGGCGAGCGCGAGCTCGTGTGGACGGTGAAGCCGTCCCACCCCATCGCGGCCGGGGTGGAGAGTCCCATCCTTATTCCCCGGCAGGAAATGTACGGCGAACTCTTTGATATCCCCGAGCCTGATGACCTGATCTTCATTAGTTCCTTTGCCGGCGGCGAGGTCTTCCGGTCCGGGGTGACGTTCTCCCGGGGGAAGGGCCGGATTTTCTACTTCAGTCCCGGGGACCAGGAGTACCCCGTGTACCATCAACCGCAGATCCAGCGGGTTCTCGCCAACGGTGTGGAATGGGTTGCCCAGCCCGGGGTTGACCGAACGGCCCCGGGGGTGGGCAACCCGGCGCGGAACTGGTTCCTGGGTCAGGACGGGGAGACCGGAAGCCGGTAGATGGATTCCGGCTGCGCCCCGAACCGCTTGAGGACAGCGGTCACGGCTTCCTCGTGTTCGGCGTCGACGGCGGCGAGCACCCGAAGCTGGTCATCAAAATCCATGTTCCGCTTTCCGCCGCGGAAGTTCTCGGTCCGGATTCTGCCGGTGTAGACCGCGGCGTCGGACAGCTCCAGGGACCGGGCACCGGCCATCAGCAGCGCATCCCGCAGGCCGTCAATGCGGCCTGTGTTCACTGCGGCGCTGAGCAGGTAGGCTGGCGGGCCGATGCGGCTGTCGGTGCTGCGGTCGGTGTAGAGCCCGTCCTCAGCGGCCCGTCCGCTGGCGGTCGGCCGCGAAATGATCCCGTTGAGTGCGTACCCTGAGGCTCCCTGCTGGATGTGGTCCAGGTCCTCCTGCTCCGGGCCGGGTTCCCGCAGCCCCATGGTGCGGCTGATCACCACCGCAATGATCCAGCTGAGGATGAAGGAGAACAGCACTATGCAGACCAGGGCCACCACCTGGTGCCAGAGGAGCAGTCCCCCGCCGCCGGTGAAGACTCCGTCCTCGCTGACCGCGTTGACGGAGCTGTCCGCGAAAAACCCCAGAAGCAGCGAACCGAGCACACCGCCGCAGAAATGGACGGCGATAACATCCAGGGCGTCGTCGTACTTCAGGACATGCTTGAGCCGCACCGCGAAGCAGCACACGCATCCGGCAATTAGTCCGATCAGCAGGGCCGCGCCGGTGCCGACGTAACCGGCGCAGGGTGTGATGGTGGCCAGTCCGGCGATGGCACCGGATACCGCGCCAACCAGCGTGGAGTGTCCGCTGCTGAGGCGTTCCACCAACAGCCAGGTCAGCATTGCCGCACCGCCGGCCACGTGCGTGTTGATCAGTGCCTGGGCGGCAATGTCATTCGCCTGCAGTCCGTCTCCGGCATTGAACCCGAACCATCCGAACCACAGGATGCCGGCGCCTACCAGCATCACGGGCAGATTGTTGGGCGAAGTTTTCGGGTTTGGCCAGCCGTAGCGGCGACCCACCACCAGGAGGACCGCGATGGCCGCTGCGCCCGCTGAGGCGTGCACCACCATTCCACCGGCCCAGTCCTGCGCGCCCAGCTGGGTCAGCCACCCCTTCGGATGCCACAGCCAGCGTGCCACCTGGGGGTAAACCAGGATGGACCATGCTGCGAGGAACACGGTCCAGCCGGCAAATTTCAGCCGGCCGGCTGTTGCCCCCGTCAGCAGGGCCGGAGTGATGATGGCGAACATCATCTGATATGCCACAAAAGCGAGCGCCGGAATGGTCACCCCAGCCGCCACCGTGTGGAACTGCGGGGTGTCGACGTCGATCAGGGCAAAGGCGTCGAACTCCCCCACCAGGGAATTTCCCTGGTTGCTAAAGGCCAGGGTGTACCCGACCAGGACCCAGGTGAGGGTGATGATGCCGAGCGGAATGATGTTCTGCATCATCATGGTCAGGACATTCCGGACGGGGACCATGCCCCCGTAGAAGAGCGCCAAGCCCGGGGTCATAAACAGCACCAGGCCTGCACAGATCAGGACCCAGGCGGTATCCGCCCCGTTCATGGCCGGACTCCCCCGGCGAGGGGCGGAAGAGAAAACGTGTGGTGATCAGCAAGCATGCGAGCGGACATGACATCCCCGTTTCCAACGCTGCATCGGTGAGTGTGTGGAGGGCATCCGGGGCCGAAGAAACGGCGGGAATTCCCGGTGAACCGACTCTACTTCCGCGCTCTCCGGCAGCGGAAGGCAACTCCCCTCCCAGCACGGCCAAAGGGCCGCAACCGTGTGGTTTCGGCCCTTTGGCCGGCCCCCTTTCGCGGGGCCGTTTACAGCTGGGTGCGGTGCGGGCGCCGCTAGGAGCGCACCATCCCGTGCGGATCGATGACGTACTTCTTGGCCACCCCGGCGTCGAACTCCCGGTATGATTCCGGCGCCTGGTCCAGGCTGATGGTGGTCGCGTTCACGGCCTTGGCAATCTGCACCTTGTCGTGCAGGATCGCCATCATCAGGTCCCGGTTGTACTTCATCACCGGGCACTGACCGGTGGTGAAGGACAGCGACTTCGCCCACCCCGCCCCGAGATTCAGGGACAGCGAGCCCACCTTGGCCGCCTCATCGACGCCGCCCGGATCACCGGTGACGTACAGGCCCGGGATGCCCAGGGCACCGCCCGCCGCGGTGAGCTCCATGAGGGAATTCAGCACTGTGGCTGGCGCCTCGGTCGCCGCGCCGTGGCCGTGGCCGCGGGCTTCAAAGCCGACGGCGTCCACCGCGCAGTCCACCTCGGGCACTCCGAGCAGCTGCTCAATCTGGTCCTTGGGGTCGCCCTTGGACACGTCCACCGTCTCGCAGCCGAAGCTGCGCGCCTGGGCCAGGCGTTCCTCGTTGAGGTCCCCGACAATGACGACGGCGGCACCCAGCAGCTGTGCGCTGGCGGCCGCAGCCAGGCCCACCGGGCCCGCACCCGCAATGTACACGGTGGAGCCCACCCGGGTGCCGGCCGTGATGGCTCCGTGGTAACCGGTGGGGAAGATGTCCGAGAGCATGGTCAGGTCCAGGATCTTTTCCATCGCCTGGTCCTTGTCCGGGAACCGCAGCAGGTTCCAATCCGCGTACGGCACCAGGACGTACTCCGACTGGCCTCCCACCCAGCCGCCCATATCCACATAGCCGTAGGCGCTGCCTGGCCGGTCCGGATTAACATTCAGGCAAATGCCGGTTTTCCGTTCCTTACAGTTTCGGCAGCGCCCGCAGGAAATATTGAAGGGCACCGACACCAGGTCTCCGACGGAGTGGAATTCCACGTCCGGACCTGTCTCCACGATTTCGCCGGTGATCTCGTGCCCGAGGATCAGGTTGGGCGGCGCCGTGGTGCGGCCCCGGACCATGTGCTGGTCCGACCCGCAGATATTGGAGGTGACCACTTTCAGGATGGCGCCGTGAGGCACCTTCCGGCCCACGTTGGCCGGATTAACTCCGGGGCCGTCCCGGAGTTCAAAGGTGGGATAGTCGATGTCCTGCACTTCCACGACACCCGGTTCGATATACGCAACTCCGCGGTTTCCGCTCATGGTTTTCGCCTCGCTCTTATCGTCTTTGACAGTGAGCCCCGCGGGCGGCCGATGCCTGCCGGCGTGGCCGGCGTGCCCCGGCTCCGCTCAAGGTTCCTCCGACACTACCGCCGGAGGCCGGGTCTCGAACAGGGTAGCCGGAGACATAAAAGAACGGCCGCGCAGGCCCCTTGCGGGATCTGCGCGGCCGTTCGATCGATCGGGGACAAGGCTGCGCGTGGAGGCAGGCCTTGAGTCAGGCGGAAGTGCGAAGTCCTAGCTGGCCTGTCCGTCGGAACCGGCGGCCTGTCCGTTTTCCTGGGCGGCGATCTGCTCGTGAACGCCCTTCATGTCCAGTCCCTTAACCGCTTCCACCAGTTCGCTGAACTGGGATGCGTTGAGCGCACCGGGCTGGGAGAAGACCAGGACCTTTTCACGGAAAGCCATCAGGGTGGGAATGGAGGTGATTCCGGCAGCGGCTGCCAGTCCCTGCTCCGCTTCCGTGTCCACCTTCGCGAAAGTGATGTCCTCGTGCTGCTGGGAAACGGCGTCGTACACCGGCGCGAACTGCTTGCACGGGCCGCACCAGTCCGCCCAGAAGTCCACGAACACAATGTCGTTTTCCTCAATGGTCTCGGGGAACGTTGCCTCGGTGATGTCAATAGTTGCCATCCTCCAACGCTATCCGCCGCCGGTGGAGATGTCTCTATATGTTCGCTCAGCGGTGAAGGTGCAGGTCCGCGCCGGCGGGAGCAGTGCGTCGGTTTATCCAGGCAGGGCGGCGGACGCAGCCGGACTTATCCGGGCAAGAAAAAACCCGCCCGCACCAGTTTCCTGGTGGAGCGGGTTTCTCCCGTTCGGTGGCAGATACTGGATTCGAACCAGTGAAGGCGTTGCCAGCTGATTTACAGTCAGCCCCCTTTGGCCGCTCGGGTAATCTGCCGAACATCTTCAGTGAAGAAGACCGCCGCAAGCGACTGCGGCCTAAACAACTTTACAGAACTTTTGCCCAAGATACGAATCGGCGGCCGAAGCCGGTGCTCCGGGCCCGGCCGGGGAGGTTCAGGGCTACAGTCCGCGCGCAATCCGGGACTGCATCTGCGCATAGAACCGGTCCGCCTGCTGCTGCGTCACCGACCCCCAGGCGACGGCGTTCGCGAGGTCCTGGCGGATGCCCAGCAGCCTCCCTTCAGCCGAGGTCCGGCGGTCCGCATCGCTGTCCGTGTCACTGACGGCCGCGCCGGCGGCACCGCCGGGACGCTCCAGGGGCGCCAGGAAGGACCGCAGCTCCGCGGCGGATGCAGGAGCGGCTGCGGCGGCGCCTACCCCCGTAATCGATACTGCGGCGAGGACGGACCCCGCGGCCGCGGTGCGCAGCCTGTTCATGGAGGTGCGTCTCGGGCGGGGGTCTTCCGGGTTCTTTCCTGTCGTGGTCACCCCAATACTGTTGCCGCGAAAGATGGGACAACTCCCGGCGTAGCCTGTGTGCAACCTGTGAGGGCTGCCACGGATGCCCGGAGCTACTAGGCTGGACGCAGGAGAAAAACTACGGCAAGGAGCACACATGGCCAGCGAGTCATCATTTGATGTTGTGAGCAAGATCGATAAACAGGAAGTTGCCAATGCCCTGAACCAGGCGCAGAAGGAGCTGTCCCAGCGTTATGACTTCAAGGGAGTCAACGCCGAGGTGGATTTCAGCGGCGAGAAAATCCTCATGAAGGCCAACTCCGAGGAGCGCGTCATGGCCGTCCTGGACGTCCTGCAGTCCAAGCTGGTCAGGCGCGGCATTTCGCTGAAGTCCCTGGACGCCGGCGAGCCGTTTGCCTCCGGCAAGGAGTACCGGATCGAAGCCTCCATGAAGGAAGGCATCGCCCAGGACCAGGCAAAGAAAATCAATAAGATCATCCGTGACGAGGGGCCCAAGGGCGTGAACTCCCGGATCCAGGGCGACGAACTGCGCGTGACGTCCAAGTCCCGTGACGACCTGCAGGCCACCATGGCCCTGCTCAAAGGTGCCGACGTGGACGTAGACCTGCAGTTCATCAACTTCCGCTAGGCCTTCCCCGTTCAGCTGCCGTCCGGCAGCCGGTGAATCAACGAACGTACGACGGCGGCGCCGCTCCCCTGGGTGGGGTGTGGCGCCGCCGTCGTTGTGTCTGCGGTTGCTTGCAAAGTGTCCATGGGTACACTTCCGCTAGGGGCAGCCACCGGGCCAGCGCCGGGACTTGGGGGAACCATGAAAGTTCACAGCCGTGTTGCCGCCGCGCTGCTCCTTGCCGGAGTGGCCGTTACGGCAGGCTGCGGTTCACCGTCTGCCGGACAGGAGCAGGCTGAACCGGATGCCGGGCTGGAGAACTTCGCCTACATCCAGGGATCCGCACCCGCGGGCGTGCCTGCACCCGTGCCGCCGGAAAACACCTCAACGTTCTTCGGGGTGGCAGAGATACCGGCGGAGGTCCTGGCGGCCCGGGACCGGTTTCCGGAAGCACTGCCGGACGGTGTTGTCTGGTCCGATGAAGACTTCCGGACCGATTCCCTCCCCCGCGACGCCGTGATCGAGGAGGGGGTGTATGACGTGGCAGTGGCCGAGTATTGGATGTGCGCATGGATGGGCGAGTTCATCGACGCCGAGGACACCGGCGACCGGCAGCGGCAGGAGATCACGCTGAGCGAGCTGGAGAAATACCCGACCCTGCCCGCCATCATCGCCCACCATCAGTCCCCCGAAGCTGTTGTGGCTTCGGTAATTCAGCCGGCCAAGCAGGGGGATTCGGTCAAGCTCCGCGAGTTCTTCGAGTCCTGCACCAGCTACCAGCGGGCAAATCCCCAGTAGGCTCCCGGGCGCTTGGGAACATCTTGTCCTCGCCTAGAGCTTTACATCCTCGGCGGCGGGACCGTCCTCGCCGTAATCTCGCAGTTCGCGTCCGCCCACGGCCTCGCCCATCCAGGTCAGCAGCTTCCACGGGCCGGCAGCGCCGCCGCCGCCGGGCGATTCCATGACCGCCACCCCGGTGTTGCTCAGCGCGTTGTCCACAATGAAGTCAGGTTCCACGTTTGCTGCCCGGGACGAGCACCAGGCGCGGATCATGGCGCCGTGGCTGACGACCACGGGCGTGGACAGCCCGGCCGCCCGCAGCTCGGCGATAACGGCGTCAAACCGGTCAAAGGTCTCGTGGCCGTCGGGGCCCCCGGGCATGTGCACGTCCAGATCGCCCTTCACCCAGCTGTACACGGTCTTGAGGTAACCGGTGATGGCCTCGCGGTCGTTGCGCATTTCCAAGCTGCCCGCGGAAACTTCACGCAGGCCGGCACGCACTTCCACCGGCAGGCCCAGGGCTGCCGCCAGCGGGGCGGCCGTGAGCTGGGTGCGCACCAGGTTGGAGGCGTATACGGCGTCGATCGGTTCTCCGGCCAGGGCTTCGGGAAGGGCAGCGGCCTGCTCGAGCCCCAGCTCGGTCAGCCCCGGACCGGGCACCGCGGTGTCGAGGAAGTGGTCAACATTGGACGGAGTCTGTCCGTGCCGGATCAATATCAAACGCATGCAACCGACCCTACCCGGCGTCTCTGCCCGCGACCGAGCTCAGGGTCAGGACCCCAGCGGACGGCCGGCCATGTTTTCCAGCCGCCGGATCCGGTCGGCCATGGGCGGATGGGTGGCCAGCAGGCCGCGGACGCCGTTCCGGAACGGGTTGGCGATCATCAGGTGCGCGGCGTTGGCCAGCTTCTGGTCAGTGTCCGGCAGCGGAGCGCGCTGGGTCCCGGTTTCGAGCTTGCGCAGCGCGGAGGCGAGCGCCAGCGGATCGTCAGTGAGCTTGGCGCCGTCTTCGTCGGCGTCATACTCCCGGGTGCGGCCAATGGCCATCTGGATCAGCGATGCGGCGAAGGGAGCCAGGATGGCCATCGCGATCGTGGCCAGCGGGTTGGCGTTACGGCGGTCACCGCCACCAAAGAACAGCAGGAACTGGCCCAGCGAGGTAATGACGCCGGCAACGGCGGCCGCAACCGATGACGTGAGGATGTCGCGGTTATAAACATGCATGAGTTCGTGGCCCAGGACGCCGCGGAGTTCACGCTCGTTCAGCAGGGCCAGGATTCCCTGGGTGCAGCACACGGCGGCATGCTGCGGGTTCCGGCCCGTGGCGAAGGCATTGGGCGCCATGGTCGGTGAAATGTAAAGCCTGGGCATGGGCTGGTTGGCGCGTGCCGACAGCTCCCGGACAATCCGGTACATTTCCGGGGCCTGCTGCTCGGTCACCGGAACGGCGCGCATGGCGCGGATGGCCAGCTTGTCGCTGTTCCAGTAGCTGTAGGCGGTGGTGGCCAGCCCGATGAACAGAAACACCCAAATGAAGGTGGGGCTTCCGGTTCCACTGGAGAGCAGGGCGCCGATGCCCAGCAGCACGGCGAAGAGCACCCCGAACAGCGCGGCGGTCTTCAAACCGTTGAAGTGTTGATGCACGTGAGGTTCCTTCCTGAGCGGATCTGCACCGGGTCCCACAGCGGTGTCCCCGGAGATGACCGGATCCGCGAAACGTCAGTCTATCCACCGGTTTCAACGCTCCGCCGGTCCGGCTTGTTCCGCACCGTTCCGGGCTGAAAGCGGTGTCCGCGGTGCCCTGGACACGGCTGCCGCGCGGCTAGGGCTCCGGGTGGCGGGCGTCGTACCGGGCAAACTGCGGCTGCCGGCGGGCCAGGACTCCCACCAGGACAACGCAGAGCAGCCCGCCGATCACCGCGGCCCAGCCTTCGCCCACAAAGGACGCGTCCACCCCGGCCACAAGATCACCCAGGCGCGGTCCGCCGGCAACCACGACGACAAACACGCCCTGCAGCCGGCCGCGCATGGCATCCGGCGTTGCGGACTGCAGGATGGTGGAGCGGAAGACCCCGCTGACGGAGTCGGCAATCCCGGCGCAGCCCATGGTTATGGCTGCGGGGATCAGCCAGGCGCTGGGGTCATCGCCGTCGTTGTGCCCGGCCATCACCACCACCACGCCAAAGGCGGACACTGACAACCCCCAGGCGACCACCGACCACAGCACGGCGAGCCCCTGCCGGCGGACGGCGCCCAGCGGACCGGAGAAGAGACCGGCGAGGAAGGCCCCGACGGCGGTGGCCGCCAGCAGCACACCCACCGTGGCAGCGCCTCCGCCCAGCAGCAGGGCTCCGACTGCGGGCAGCAGCGCCCGGGGCTGCGCCATCACCATGGCCGCGAGGTCCACCAGGAAAGTCATCCGGATGTTGGGGCGGGTGGCCAGGAAGCGGAATCCTTCCAGGACGGATTTCAGGCCGGCCTTCTGCACCTCACCCTCGGGCGGCATCGGCGGCAGCCGGTACACCGCCCACATGGCCGCAGTGAAGGTTACGACGTCGATGGTGTACGTCCAGCCGTAGCCCACCTGCGCCACTAGGACACCTGCCAGCAGCGGCCCAATGGTCATGGCCAGGCCAAAGGTGATCATGCTCAGCGCGTTGGCGGCCGGCAGCAGCTCCGGCCGGACCAGGCGCGGGATGATCGCACTGCGGGCCGGATGATTCAGGCCGCTGGCACCGGCGTTGACGGCCACCAGGACGTACAGGAGCCAAATGTTGCCCACTCCGGCCCAGGCCTGCGCCGCGATGCCGATGGTGGAGACCCACAGCAGCACCGAGGAGAAGAGGGCTACCTTGCGCCGGTCATAGGCATCCACAATGGATCCGCCATAGAGGCCGGCCACCACCAGCGGCAACAGGCCCACCAGCCCGAGCAGCCCCACGTAAAAGCTGGAGGAAGTCAGCGAGTACACCTCGAGGCTGACGGCCACCAGGGTCAGCTGGGTTCCGACGGCGGACAGCGCGGTTCCGGTCCACAGCCTGCGGAAGTCCGGACTCTCGCGCAGTGGAGTGAGGTCGGCGAGGAGTCTGGGCATCCCAGAAGTCTAAGCCGCTGCCCGTGCTGCCGCGTCCACGGGCGCCCGCGGGCAGCCACGCCGGGCCGCACGGGGGGATGGACAGCATGCTTAGGATGGAACCGGAACTGCCCCAGTGACCGAGGAGGCCCCATGTTTACCAGGGACATCGCAGACGGGATCCACCGTATTGAGCACGCCTACGTCAACACCTATCTGGTGGAGGATGACAACGGGCTAGCCATCATTGATGCCGGGCTGCCCGGCATGTGGCCGCAGCTTTCCCGGGCCGTCCGGGATCTGGGCTACGGCCCCGGCTCCGTTACGGCTCTGGTGCTCACCCACGCCCACTTCGACCACGTGGGCACGGCAGCGCGGATCCGGCGGGAGTTCCGCACTCCGATCCTGGTGCATGACGGCGACCGGTATATTGCCGCCCATCCCTACCGGTACGAGCACGAAAACAACCGGTTCCTGTATCCGCTCCGTTATCCGAAGTCCGTTCCCTATCTGGGGGCAATGACGCTGGCCGGAGCGCTGAATGTCCGGGGCGTGACTGACGTGCACAGCCTGGACGGGGATTCCGGCAGTGCTCTTCCCGGCAGGCCCCGGATTATCCATACGCCGGGACACACTGCGGGTCATGTTGCCCTGCACTATCCGGAGCGGGACGTGGTGATCTGCGGAGACTCGCTGGTGACGCTCAATCCCTACACCGGCTCCAAGGGACCGCAGATCGTGTCCGGCGCAGCCACGGCCAACAGTCCGGAGGCACTGGCGTCCCTGAACCTGCTGGCACAGACCAACGCTCCGCTGCTGCTGACCGGCCACGGGGAGCCCTGGACCGGCGGGGCCGAATCCGCCGTGCAGCAGGCGCTGGCCCGCGGGGCATCCTAGGATTCCAGCCGGCCCCGGGATTCCGAAGCATCAGGGGAATCCCTCTCCAGCTCCTGTTCCAGCACCGCCAGCAGCCGCCGGTCACCGATGGGCCGGAAATGCCCCATCGTCTCCAGCTGGATGTTGCGGGCGCCGGGCAGATAGCTGCCGCCGGGAATGTGCGGATCAAAGCGGCTGTACACCGAGGTGATGCGGGCATTAACGCCGCTGCTTTCCTGCAGCCGGCGCAGGAACTTGTTGCGGGGCGAAAAGGCGCGGATGGACGGCAGCACAAAAAAATTGGCGTAAACGGATCCGGAGAAGGGCGTGTTGACGGCCACCATCCGGTCCACCCGCCGGCCGCCTTCGGGCAGCAGCATCAGCTGCTTGCCAATCAGCCCGCCCTTGCTGTGGGCCACCACCACGGCGCCGCTGAGATCCTGTTCCACCAGATACTGCTGGACCAGCAGGGCCATGCGGTCAATCCGGCCGCGGTTGTAGCCCAGCGGCGCCACGGTGTGCACCGGATGCCCCTTGGCGGAAAGTGCCTCGGCGAGCGGCCGCAGGAACTGCCAGTTTTCGTACACGCCGGGCACCAGGATGACCGGGCGGGGCTGAGTGGCCTCTTCGCTGGCGGGGTCCTGCCCGGGATCGCCGGCGGAATCACCGTTCGCTGAACCGGCCGGCGCCAGGTAAGCCGATGGGTCCCTGCGGAACAGGAAGCCGTGCACCTGCCAGTAGCCCACGTAGGCATAGTCGGCGGCCCAGGCGCGGGCATAGGACAACCGGCGGCGCAGGCGCCGGAACCTCATGCCGCCCTCCCCGGCGGCTTCACCAGCCGGCCTCACTTTCGGGACGACGCCGCTGCCCGCAGCAGCGCAGCGGTCTGTGCCGGTTCAGTGAACATGCAGACGTGAGGCTGGCGGGGAAGTTCCACCAGAACCGCTCCGGGCCGCGCGGCTGCCAGTTCCTGCAGCCAGCCGGAGGGAACAATGGGATCCCTTGCTCCACGGACCAGGGTCACCGGCGCCTGGACCTTTCCAATGCGTTCCTCAAGCCGGTGCCGCACCATCTTGGGCAGAGTGCGCAGGTACCACAGCGGCCCGGCACGCAGATAGTCAGTGAACACAATCCAGTTGACCGCCGGAGGCTCCCGCAGGCAGTCCTGCGCCAGCCGCAGGCCCTGCAGCACGGCATGGCGCTCCCCGCGGTTGATGGTGGGCCCCATCAACACCACTGACGTGACCAGATCCGGGGCGTACAGCGCCATTTCCGTCACCACCTGGCAGCCCATGGAGTGGCCCACCCATTGGGCGGAACCGATGCCGGCGGCACGCAGGGCATCACAGGTGACGGCTGCGAAGTCGGCCATGTCCAGGCCGCTGTCCGGCGTTGGGGTAGACCCAAACCCCGGCATTTCCACGGTGTGCACGGTGGACGTTGTCGCCAGTTCCTCCACCAGGCGGGAGTAGTAGCGCCCGGACGCGCCGATGCCGTGCACCAGCACCACCTGGGCGGCGCCGGAACCATAGGTGCGGATGTCGACGTCGTACTCCCGAATCCGAACGCGCTGATGGCTCCCCTGGCCCTTAATACTTTGCAATGGAACTCCCGTGAGCTTGTTGTCCGTCAGCAACCAGTGTGCCACCTCGGTCTTATTATGAATTATTCATAATTAGTGATTAGCTGGGTGCATGACATCGACAGCAGCCACCACCGAGGCCACCGAAAGGTGGACCGGAGCGCTGCATGCCCACGGCCGTCGGGTCACAAAGCAGCGGCTGGCGGTCCTCACCGCCGTCGAGCACCTGCCGCACGCTGTGGCCGACGACGTCGCCGCCGCAGTGCGCGGGGAACTTCCCGGCATCAGCCTGCAATCGGTCTACGTGGTCCTGGCGGACCTGACCGAAATCGGGCTGCTGCGCAAGATCGAACCGCCCCATTCCCCGGCCCGGTATGAGACCCGCGTGGACGATAACCATCACCACGCGATCTGCACCGGCTGTGGACGGATCGAAGACGTTGACTGCGCCGTGGGGCATGCACCATGCCTGACGCCGGAAAACACCCACGGCATGACCATCCAAATTGCGGATGTGCTGTACCGCGGGATCTGCGCCGACTGCGCAGCAAAAGTTTCCTGACTTTACCGCACCACCCCTTATTGAAAGAGAGAGTATGTCGAATTTCACCACCACTCAGACCGGTACGCCGGTTGGCAGCGACGATCAGTCGCTGAGCGCCGGCGCCAACGGTGCCATCGCCCTTCACGACCGCTACCTGGTTGAGAAGCTGGCCCAGTTCAACCGCGAGCGCATCCCGGAGCGCATTGTGCACGCCAAGGGCGGCGGCGCATTCGGTGAATTCGTCGTAACGGAAGACGTTTCCCAGTACACTCGTGCCGCTGTCTTCCAGCCGGGCACCGTGACGGAAACCGTCCAGCGCTTCTCCTCGGTTGCCGGCGAGCAGGGCTCCCCCGACACCTGGCGCGACGTCCGCGGTTTCGCGATGCGTTTCTACTCCTCCGAGGGCAACTACGACATCGTCGGCAACAACACCCCGGTGTTCTTCATCCGCGACGGCATCAAGTTCCCCGACTTCATCCACTCGCAGAAGCGCCTCCCGGGCTCCGGCCTGCGCGACGCCGACATGCAGTGGGACTTCTGGACCAACTCCCCCGAGTCCGCACACCAGGTCACATACCTGATGGGTGACCGCGGCATCCCGACGTCGTGGCGCGAAATGCCCGGCTTCGGCTCGCACACCTACCAGTGGATCAACGCCGCCGGTGAGCGCTTCTGGGTGAAGTACCACTTCACTTCCAACCAGGGCAACCACGAGATCAACGGTGCCGAGGCCGAGAAGATTGCCGGCGCCGACGCCGACTACTACCGCCGCGACCTGTACGAGGCCATCGCCGAAGGCAACTTCCCGTCCTGGGACCTGCACGTGCAGGTCATGCCGTACGAAGATGCCAAGACGTACCGCTTCAACCCGTTCGACCTGACCAAGGTCTGGCCGCACGCGGACTACCCGCTGATCAAGGTGGGTACCCACACCCTGAACCGGAACCCGGAGAACTTCTTCGCGCAGATCGAACAGGTTGCCCTGTCCCCCGCGAACCTGGTCCCCGGCATTGACGCCAGCCCGGACAAGATGCTGATGGCCCGCATCTTCTCCTACCCTGATGCACAGCGGTACCGCATCGGCGCCAACTACAACCAGCTGCCGGTGAACGCTCCGAAGGCTCCGGTGAACAACTACTCGCAGGACGGCGCGCAGCGTCACTTCTTCAACTCCCCCGAGACCCCGGTCTACGCGCCCAACACCCTGGGCGGACCCGTAGCCGACGCCGCACGTGCCGGCGAGGGTTCCTGGGAGAGCGACGGCTCGCTGGTCCGCGCCGCCGCTACCCTGCACTCCGAGGACAGCGACTTCGGCCAGGCCGGAACGCTGTACCGCGAGGTGTTCGACGACGCCGCCAAGGAGCGTTTCCTCGAAACGATCACCGGCGCCGTCTCAGGCGTGCAGCGCCCGCACATCCGCGAAGCCGCGATCCAGTACTGGACCAACGTTGACGCGACCCTGGGTGAGAAGCTGCGCCTGAACCTGGCGGCCGGCGACACCACGCCGATCGAAAAGGCTGAGTTCGTGGGCGTAGCCGAGTAACTTCGGTTAGTCCTGAACCTCCCGGCATAACCGCCGGAACACGAGAGCGGCCGGTCCCTTCGGGGGCCGGCCGCTTTTCTGTGCCCGGTTGCTTTCCGGTGTTGTTCTACCGGTTGGGCCAGTACCAGATGATCAGCATGGTCACCAGGAAACCCGTGAGGAAGTTCAGCTTCAGGAACCGCTTCCAGCCGGCGTTGGCCTGCTCCGAGTCCGCATCGGTAATTCCCCAGAACGGCAGCAGGTTCAGGATGTACGGCACGGCCAGCAGTCCGCCCAGCACCGCCGGCCACAGCGTCATCAGCATCAGCAGCCCACCGGTGAGGTATGCGGCGGCGGCGAACCGCACCACGGCCTTAGCTCCCAGGACGGTGGCAATGGAGGATATCCCGCCTTCACGGTCCGGCACCACGTCCTGCACGGCGCCGAAGGCCTGGCTGGCCACACCCCAGAGGAAGAACGCGCCGAGCACCGCCCACAAGCCGGGGGTGAAGACGGCGCCGGCCAGGACCAGTCCGTACACGGCCGGGGAAACAAAGTGCGTGCTGGAGGTGATCGAATCCAGGAACGGACGTTCCTTGAACCGGAGCC
Organism: Arthrobacter citreus; assembly: GCF_038405225.1. Taxonomy (NCBI): domain Bacteria; kingdom Bacillati; phylum Actinomycetota; class Actinomycetes; order Micrococcales; family Micrococcaceae; genus Arthrobacter; species Arthrobacter citreus. The sequence continues at coordinate 212,828 of NZ_CP151657.1, read as the reverse complement.
CCGGCGCGCTGTAGGCGATCACGGCAAAAACGCTGACCGCCAACACCAGCCAGGACAGGGGGTTGCCCAGCAGGAGAAGCGCGATGAGGAAGGGCACGTTCGTGGCCAGCGCCGCCCAGAGCGTGATCCGGTGGAAGCCGCGGTCCAGGACCGCGCCCTCCACGCCGCCCTTGCGGGGGTTGTGCAGGTCCGATTCGTAGTCGAACACGTCATTGATGCCGTACATCGCAAGGTTGTACGGGATCAGGAAGTACAGCGTGCCCAGCACCCAGGCCAGATCGATGCCGCCGGTGGTGATCAGGTAGGCCGCGGCAAACGGATAGGCGGTGTTGACCCAGGACAGCGGCCGGGACGAAACCAGCAGCATCCGCAGCGTCGAGCCCGGGGTCCGGGTTGATGTGCTCACTGCTTCTCCTCGTGTTGTGCTGCCGGGGACGGTGCCGCCGGGGACTCGGCTTTAGCGGATTTCGGTCCTGCGGCGGTTTTGTCCCTTTTTTCCAGCAGCATCCAGAGCGCAGGAAGCAGCAGAACGGCGGCCAGGGCGTAGGCGAAATCCTCCAGCGGCGCACTGCCGATGAAGGCACCGGAGATCCGTTCCGGGTTGTACCAAAACAGTCCGGCGCTGATCATCACGTTGTCGAAGACGGCGGTGAGGACCAGCAGGACGACGGCGGTGATCCCCAGCGCGGCCGCCAGGCCTTTCCTGCCGGAAACCGCGGGCTCCGGGACCTGTTCCCGGCGGCCCTGATCGGTGCGCCGGCCCCGCCGCACCATGGCGAGGACCAGCACGACGGCCGCGGGCACCAGGAATACGGCATTCAGGGCCCAGTACGTCACGGCTGCACCTCCTGCCGCCGGGAGTGCCGCCGGCCGGTGCGCCGCTGCGCGGAGCGGCGGAGCACCAGCGACACCAGGCCAAACAGCACCATGGTCAGATAACAGAGGAAGGCCAGGAAGAAGACTTCCTCAACGGGCAGATGCGGAGCCAGGACAATACCGAGCATGATGGGGGTTTCGCCGCGGTAAAAGATGTCCAGGCCGATGCCGCCCAGGTCCCAGAGCAGGAAAAACACCAGGCCAATGGCCAGCACCAGCGACGCGCGCCGGGCATCGGCGAAAAAGAACAGCTTGAACCGGTGATCCAGCAGTCCCATGCACCCGATCGAGGCCAGCAGCAGCAGCAGGTACACAGCGCCCATCAGGCCCGGCTCCCGGAACCCGGGTCTGTTGCCGGGGCCGCGGCCGGCACCGGCAGCTCTTCGGTGCTGGTGTCTCCGCGGAGCCGCTTCAGCACCAGCTCGGCGCTGATCAGGCACATCGGCAGCCCGATGCCCGGCAGGGTGGAACCGCCGGCGTACAGCAGCCCGTCCACCCTGCGGCTGGCGTTGCTGCCGCGGAAGAAGGCGCTCTGTTTCAGGACGTGTGCCGGGCCGAGCAGGGTGCCGCGCCAGGAGTTCAGGTCCTGCACAAAGTCCTGCGGTCCCACGGTCTTCCGCACGGTGATGCGCTCGGCCAGGTCCGGAATGCCGGCCCACACGGAGATTTGCGCGATGACGGCGTCGGCCATTGCCTCGATCCGCGGATCTCCGGCTCCGTCCATTCCGCCGGAGCCCAGTGACGGCTCAGACGGCACCGGCACCAGGACAAAGAGGTTTTCGTATCCCTCGGGGGCAGCGCCGGGGTCCGTCGCACTGGGCCGGCAGACGTAGAGTGACGCCGGGTCCGGGACCGAGGTTTCCCGTCCGAAGATCTTGCTGAAGTTCTCTTTCCAGTCCGAGGTGAAGAGCAGCGTGTGGTGCGCCAGGGACGGCAGTTCGCCCCGGACGCCCAGATGCAGCAGCAGCCCGCCGGGACCGGGGATGCGGTGCTTCCAGTAGCTTTCCGGATACGTCTGCAGTTCACGCGGCAGCAGCGTGGTTTCGGTGTGGTGCAGATCCGCGGCGGAAACCACCAGGTCGGCGTCCAGGCTGTGCACCGTTCCGCCAGCGTCCGTGTACTCGACGCCGGTGGCCCGCGCCCGGCGCCCGGGCAGCCGCTTGGCGAGCCGCCCGGGCAGCCGGCCGGAAACCCGTCCGGTCTCCGGCTCGGTGGTTCGGATCCTGGTGACGGCGGCATCGGTGTGGATCGTGACGCCCTCGGCCCGGGCCAGCTCGGAGATAACGCTGATCAGCCGCGTGAAGCCGCCCATCGGGTACAGCACGCCGTCGGCCAGGTCCAGCCGGCTCATCAGGTGGTACATGCTGGGGGTGTTGAAGGGCGATGAGCCCAGGAACACTGCCGGATAACCCAGGATCTGCCGGATCCGCGGATCAGTGAACTTCTGCGCCACGAAGGAGTTCAGCGGCTGCAGCAGCAGCTGGGCCAGCCGCGGCCCGCGCCGCAGCACATCGGGGCGCAGCAGGGGCAGGAAGGAAGCGAAGGTGGAATACAGGAAGCGCTTCTTGGCCATGTCATAGACGTCGACGGCGGAGTCCAGGTACTTTTCCAGGCGCGCCCCGGCACCGGACTCAAGGGACTCGAACAACTTCACGTTCTCGTCGCGCGTGGCGGCAATGTCCACCGGCTCCGTGGAACCCTCGAAGAGGACCCGGTAGCCCGGGTCCAGCCGCACCAGCTCCAGCTGTTCCTCGGCTGAGGTGCCCAGCAGCCGGAAGAAATGGTCAAAGACCTCCGGCATCAGATACCAGGACGGTCCGGTGTCAAAGCTGAAACCGGCGCTTTGCCAGGTCCCGGTCCGGCCGCCCGCCACGGACTGCTTCTCCAGGACCGTGACGTCCAGGCCTTCCCGGGCGAGCAGGGCCGCGGTGGCCAGCCCGGTAATTCCGCCTCCGATGACAACGGCGGTGCGGGGTGATGGCGTCGCGGTCCTGCGGGTCATGGCTGCCTTCCGGCGTAGAAGCTGCCCGGCGCCGTCCGGCGGAGGCGGTGGGCGGCGAGGATCTGCGCGGCGATGCGCAGCTTGACCGGGTTGGGCACCCGGATGCGGGTGCTGCGCAGCTGCTGCGCCGGGGTGGCCCGCAGGCGGCGGGACAGCTCGGCGAACAGCTCCTGGGCCAGTGCCACGGCGGGCCTGGCTGCGGGCGGAAGCTCGGCGATGGAGGCCCCGGAGACCAGCAGGTCGGCGTCGATGTCATCAAGGAGCCGGTGCTTGTCCGGCTCCGAGAACGAACCCACGCTCACCCCGGGGAAGTAGCTGCGGCCCAGGGCGTCAAAGTCGTCGGCCAGGTCCCGCAGGAAGTTCACCTTCTGGAAAGCGGCACCGAGCCGCTGGGCCCCTTCCCTGAGGCGCTTCGCCCGGTCCTCGCTGACCTCAACGCCGTCCAGGAAACACAGCAGGCACATCAGGCCAATGACCTCGGCGGACCCGTAAACGTAGTCGTCAAAGGACGCAGCGGTGTGCTCGGTGCGCAGCAGATCCGCGCGCATCGAGCGGAAGAACGGCGTGGTCAGGTCCTCGGTAATGCCGGTGGTGCGCGCCGTCAGGGCGAAGGCATGCACCACAAGATTCACGCTGTAGCCGGTGCGCAGGGCCTGGCGGGTGTCAGCTTCCAGCTCCTCCAGCATCAGTGCGACGTCGGCCGGCGGAAGACCCGCGGCGGCAGCGACGCCGTCGACAATTTCGTCGGCCAGGCGTACCAGGGCGTAAATGGTTTCGATCTGGAGCCGGGTCCGGGGCTGCAGCAGCCGCGATGCCAGCCCAAAGGAGGTGGAGTATGAACGGATCACTGCCGACGCCGTTTCCACTGCCACTTTGTTGTACAGCTCCAGGCCTGTTTCCCGGGCCATTCCCTACCGGCCCCGGTTCACGGCGCCGGCCACGATGCGCTCCAGCACGGCACGCAGCGATGGCGGGACGGCCGGACAGTCGAGGTGGGCGCGGGCCCGCGCGGCATGCTCCTCGGCGAGGGACCGGGCGTAATCGCGGGCACCGCATGTGATCAGGAGCTCCCGGGCCCGGTCCGCCTCTTCCGGAGTGAGGTCGGGGCAGCCAATCAGGTGTGACAGCTCGGCCCAGTATGGCCCCTGCGCCGCGTGCGAGATCAGCGCGGTCCGTTTGCCCTCGCGGAGGTCACTCAGGTTTGATTTGCCGGTGGCGCTTTCCTTGCCGAACACGCCCAGGAGGTCGTCCACCAGCTGGTAGGCGATTCCGGTGTCCCGGCCGAAGTCTCCCAGGGTGGCCACGACGTCGTCGCTGGCGCCCGCGAGCACGGCCCCGGCCTGCAGCGGAGCCTCGAAGGAGTAGACAGCCGTTTTCAGCCGTTCCATGTCGAGGATCTCCGGCACCGGCGGTGCGCCCGGCGAGGACGAGAAGTCGACGTCGATCAGCTCGCCGGCGGCGGAGGCAAACACTGCGTCGTCCAGAATCGCGGCCAGCCGCAACCTGGTGTCGGGATCCGTATCCACGGTATCGAGCATTCGGAAGGCGCCGGTCAGGGCCAGGTCGCCGGCGATGATGCCGGCGGACATGCCGCGGTGCCGCGCAGCTTCGGGTGTCTGGCCCGCGGTCTCCGCCAGGGAGCGGTAGGTGCCGGACACGTTGTCATGGCCGCGGCGGACAAAGTCCAGGTCAATGACGTCGTCGTGGATGATCAGGGCGGTGTGCAGCAGCTCGAAAGCGGCACCGACCCGCGCCGCCGCAGTGATGTTGGTGCCGCCCAGATGCTGGTAGGCGGTCATCAAAATGCCGGGGCGGACCCGCTTGCCGCCGGCGGTTGACGTTTCCAGCGTTTCCCAAAGGCTAAGGTAGCTGGGGCTAAGCTTGGCGGCACGCAGCTTCGCCCGCTCGAAAAAACTGTGCAGGACACTCTCCACCTGCTCTTGTCCGATTGCTGGTTCGAGCAGGGGTTCAGTCTCCATAGGTAAAGTAAACACGGAGAAGATACGGAGGAGAAATGGCGCAACGCGCGGAACTGGTGGTTCTCGTGGATCCGGACGGCACGCCCGTCGGAACACACGAAAAAGCTACGGTACATACTGTTGACACGCCGCTGCATTTGGCGTTCTCCACCCACGTCTTCAATCAGGCGGGGCAGCTGCTGGTGACGCGGCGCGCCCTGGGCAAGCTGACCTGGCCCGGTGTTTGGACCAACTCCTTCTGCGGGCATCCCGGCCCCGGCGAAGCCACCCCGGACGCAGTGCTGCGGCGGGCGGAGCGGGAACTGGGCCTTTCGCTGCGGGCGGAACAGCTGACGCTGAAGCTGCCCGATTTCCGGTACCGGGCCGTGGACGCCTCCGGGATTGTGGAACATGAAATCTGCCCGGTCTACACCGCGGTCGCGGATGCGGACCCGGTTCCGGCCGCCGACGAGGTCATGGACTGGAACTGGGTTGATCCGCTGGCGCTGGCCGAATCCGTACGCCTGACGCCGTGGGCCTTCAGCCCCTGGCTGGTGCTGCAGCTGCCGCTGCTGTATCCGCAGGTTTTTGCTGCATCGGAGCCGGCGGAAACTGCGGCTTCCGGTTCCTCCTAGGACACTGCCCTAACTCCTGCCGGCCTTCCCGGCGGAGGCGTACCGCCGCGGCCAGCGGACCCATGGTGCTTCTGCTGGCCAATGGGTCCAGAGTGTGTGGAAGGCCCGGCGGAAGCGGCGTGTGAGGTTGGCCGCGCCGATAACCGCGCGCGGCGCCATGCCCACCATTAGGGTCCGGTCGAAGCGGCATTTGTGCTGCTGCCCCAGATGCAGGCTGAGACACACGTCGTCGTGCATTTCCGGATCATCCCGGTGCACCTGCGGACGGATCTTCTGCCACACGGAGGCGCGCAGCGCCAGATTCGACCCGAAAAGCGGCAAATGCCCCAGCGCCAGCCCCATGGCCAGGTAGTAGGACCCGAGATACAGCACGCTGAGTGCCGCTCCCACCGGCCGGGGAAAACCGTAAAAGGAGCCCGGCCCGGACAGCGCATCGAGGCCCGGATCCGCGGCGAAGCGTTCTGCTATCCGCTGAACCCAATCTCCGGGTAAAATACAGTCAGCGTCGCACCTGGCAATAATCTGGCCCTGCGCCGCGTCATAACCGGTGGCAGCTGCCGCCGGTATTCCGGGCACCGGTTCGGGGACCACTCGGGCACCAAACCGGCGCGCCACGGCAGCGCTGGAATCGGTGCTGTTGTTGTCCACCACTACTATTTCGAAGGGCTGCAGTGACTGCCGGGCCAGGGAAGACAAACACGTTTCAAGGGCCGCGGCGTCATTCAGGCAGGGAATCACCACGCTTACTGGGGGCAGATCGGCGGGCATGGGGGAAGTCTAGCTGCAGAGAAGCGGTGCGGCCTGGGGAACGGGCGTGACGGAAGTGATGCCCTCCCGCAGGCGAAGGTGCTGCGATACCGTAAATCCATGATCGATGCCCTCCTCCGCCGCCCGTCCGGAGCCGGAGAGTTTTTCGCAGACGCTGTGCGGCTTGCCTGCCTGTTCAGCCTGATGGCAGCCCTTCTTTGGTACGGGCCGGTGGATGTTGCCCTGTTCCTGCTGGTGCTGGGAGGAACGCTCGTGTCCCGGAGCCTGGAGATTTCCCGGGTGTTTGACGGGATCTACGGCCTGACGCTGCTGACGGCGGCCTGGAGCAGCGTCCTGGACCTCTACGCGCGCGTGAGCTGGTGGGACCTGCCGGTGCACTTCGCTGCCACCGGCGTCATTGCCGCCATGACGTACCTCCTGCTGGCACGTCTGGGTGCCGTCCCGGTTCCGGCGCCCGGCCCGCGTCCTGCGCTTCGGTTTGCTGTTCCCGTGCTCGTTCTGGCGCTGGGCCTGGGAGTGAGCGTGCTGTGGGAGCTGGGTGAATGGTGGGGCAACGCGTTCGTGGACGCGAGCATCAACGTTGGTTATACGGACACCATGGGCGACCTCGCCGCCGGCGGACTTGGTGCGCTGCTGGCCGGCGCTTTCCTGGGGAAGGCGTCTCCCGCTCCCCAGCGGCGGCAGCCGGCGGACGCGGCGGCAGACGACGCGGCAACGGCATCCAGCCGGCCCTAGGGACCTCAAAACGCCGGCCGCCCCGTGCACCCGCGCCGGCCTGCCCATGAAGAAGGCACCCCCTGAAAAAGAAGGCACCCCCGGCAGTGCTTACGCCGGCGGTGCCTTCCTCAGATTCCGGGTGTCAGGCCCGGGCGTGGTGCCGTGCCCGGACCTGATGTGCTCCGGCCCTGATGTGCTTCGGACCTGATGTGCTTCGGTCCTAGGACTTGATGTACTTCTCGTGCTCCTGGTGGGCGCGGGCCACCTCGGCGCGGATGTCCTCGATGTCCTTGACCTTGTCGCGGTACTTCTTGTCCATGGTGCCAATCTGCTGTTCTTCCTCGCAGAGGGCGGCGTAAATCCGCTCCCGCTCGGCCTCGTCCGAGGTGTAGGTCAGGTCGAGGTAGGCGTTGGCGTGGCGGCGGGCGTTGTTGACCGCGGTCTGTGCCTTGCCGGCGGGGCTGACGAGCGAAGCAATAACGGTGACCAGCAGGACGCCGATGATGACGCTCAGGGACAGGCCTGTTCCAATCTCGACAACCTTTACATGCTCGCCGTCGTTGATGAACCACAGCGTGTTTTCATGCAGGGCGTGCAGGACCAGCTTCACGCCGATGAAGGCGAGGATGGCCGCGAGGCCGTAGGAAAGGTAGATCAGGCGGTCCAGCAGGCCGTCGATCAGGAAGTACAGCTGGCGCAGGCCCATGAGGGAGAACGCCGTGGCGGTGAAGACGATGAAGGTGCTCTGGGTGAGGCCGAAGATGGCGGGGATGGAGTCCAGGGCGAAGAGGATGTCGGTTCCGCCGATGGCCACCATGACCAGCAGCATGGGGGTGAGGACCTTCTTGCCGTTTTCCACGGTGAAGAGCTTGTCGCCGTCGTAGTGGTCAGTGGTGGGCAGGATCCGCTTGGCGATGCGGATGATGAAGTTGTTCGCTTCATCCTTCTCGCCTTCGGGCTTCAGCAGGTTGCCGGCTGTGATCAGCAGGATCAGGCCGAAGAGGTAGAAGATCCAGGAGAAGGAGTTGATGAGCGCAGCGCCCAGGAAGATGAAGCCGGTGCGGGCAATCAGGGCAAACACGATGCCGAAGAGCAGCACTTTCTGCTGGTCTTCACGGGGCACCCGGAAGCTGGCCATGATGATCAGGAAGACAAACAGGTTGTCCACCGAGAGGGCTTTTTCCGTGATGTAGCCGGCAAAATACTCGGTGCCGGCGGTCACGCCGCCAAAGAGCAGCACCAACACACCGAAAACAACCGCCAGCCCCACGTAGATCGAAGACCATACGGCGGCCTCTTTGAGGGTGGGGATGTGGGCCTTCCGGATGTGGAAGAAGTAGTCAAAGGCCAAAAGGCCCAGAATGACGACAATCGTCACTCCCCAGATGAGGGGGGAAACAGTCATGGAACTCCGCTTTCGTAGGGTACGTCAAAGAACCATAGGTCTCTCCGGCGGCCCTGTGAATGGGTGCCCGCTGTTTCCGGCTGCGGCTTCGGTGCCGAACGTGTTGACGGATAACTGCGTGGTGGATACTCCCCTACGAATGCCCCAGTCTAACGGCATGTGAAGCCGTGCTGCCACTTGGCGCCTGAGCGCCCGGTGAGCCCGGCTGCCGGAACGGGGCGTCGGCAGCCGGGAATGGCGGGGTGTTTAGCCTTCGCAGTCCGAGCAGTACTTCTGTCCATTCTTTTCCAGCGCCACCTGGGAGCGGTGGCGGACCAGGAAGCAGGAGGCACACGTGAATTCGTCGTCCTGCGCCGGGACAACCCGGACCAGCAGTTCTTCGCCGGAAAGGTCGGCGCCGGGAAGCTCAAAGTTTTCCGCGGCGTCGGTTTCATCGACGTCCACTGCCGTGGCGGACGGGGTCACACTGCGCTGTGCCTGCAGTTCCTCCAACGAGGCGGTTGATGCTCCATCGTCCTCGGTCTTGCGCGGTGCATCGTAATCTGTTGCCATCTGCCTTAACTCACACTCCATTTTCAGCTAGTTCTTGGGATCCGGCCTCGATCGTAACGGATGGACCGCTTCGCCTTCGCTTCCCGGGGCAACATTGGGGACATATTCGCCGCGGGCCGAAAACCGCCGGGGAGCATTTGGATCAGTCGGACCCGTCCGGGACAACGAACGGCGGGTCAAAAGAATTTCCACCGGCCCCTTACACGCCGCAGGGGGCGTTCCGTGGAACGCCCCCTGCGGGACTGCTGGCCGGCGAAAGCCTGGCCGGAACTACTGCTTCGGCTCGGGCTGCACTTCGGCCGGAGTCATCGTGTGCTGTCCACCCGTGGTGAAGGCGCCGTTTCCGGTGGAGCCTGTGGAGCTGGTCCCGCTCGCCTCGGCCGCGGTGGGGCTGGAGGCTGTTGAACCGGAGGAAACTCCGGATCCGGAGGAACCCGCCCCGGACGCAGGCTTGCCGGAGGTCGACGAGTGCGAGACCTTGTCCTTTGCCGTGGAGGCAACGTCCGCAACCTTTTCCTGCAGGCCCGGCGCCTTCTCCTTGGCCCACTCAGTGCCCTGCGAGACGGTTTCCTGGACCTTGGGATCCTTCCAGAGTTCCATCAGTTTTTCGCGGCCGCCCTTGGAGCCCACCAGGTAACCAACGCCCATTCCAGCGAGAAACACGAACTTCTTAACCATGGTTGTCCTCATTTCTGCCCCGTAGCGGGGCATCGCGAATACCGTCAGATACTGTCCCCCCACGCGCTGCCACGCGAAGCGGAAGAATAAACAGCAACCTTACTATGTTTGGGCGCGGCTGTGTCCGCCCTCCGCATTTCGCTTTCGCGAAACGGCTCCCGCTAGGCCTGAATCAGCCGGGAACGGATCAGGAACCGTTTACCCTCGGGCGCCTCAACCGAAAAGCCGCTGCCCCGTCCCGGCACGACGTCCACTGTCAGGTGGGTGTGTTTCCAGTATTCGAACTGCTCCACGGACATCCAGAAGTCCAGCGGCTCCCCCGGGGTCAGTTCGAACGTCCCCAGCAGAACGTCGGCTTCCGAGGTAATGAAGTCGCCCGCCGGATAGCACATGGGCGAGGAACCGTCGCAGCAGCCCCCGGACTGATGGAACATCAGCGGCCCGTGAGTCTGGCGCAGCTGCAGCAGCAGCTCCCGCGCCTGCGGCGTGAGCGCCACCCGGGAACGGCTCTCCCCGGGCAGCGTCACGGCTGCGTCCAAGCTGGCGCCCCCTGGAGCGTCCATCTTAGAAGAAGCCCTGCTTGTTCTCGGCGTAGCTGACCAGGAGGTTCTTGGTCTGCTGGTAGTGGTCCAGCATCATGGCGTGGTTTTCACGGCCGATGCCGGAGGACTTGTAGCCGCCGAAGGCCGCATGCGCGGGATAGGCGTGGTAATTGTTCACCCAGACCCGGCCAGCCTGGATGTCGCGGCCGGCACGGTAGGCGGTGTTGCCGTTGCGGGACCACACACCGGCGCCGAGTCCGTAAAGGGTGTCATTGGCAATGGCCAGGGCTTCGCCGTAGTCGGAGAATCGGGTCACCGAAACCACCGGGCCAAAGATCTCCTCCTGGAAGATGCGCATGTTGTTGGTGCCTTCAAAGACGGTGGGCTTCACGTAGAAGCCGCCGGCGAGGTCGCCATCGAGCATCAGCCGCTCACCGCCGGTGAGCACCTTGGCGCCTTCCTGGTGCGCAATGTCCATGTAGGAGAGGATTTTCTCCAGCTGGTCGTTGGACGCCTGCGCGCCCACCATGGTGTTGGTGTCCAGCGGGTTGCCCTGGATGATCTGGGCGGTGCGGGCCAGCGCGTCGGACATGAAGCTGTCATAGAAGGAATCCTGGACCAGCGCGCGCGAGGGGCAGGTGCAGACTTCGCCCTGGTTCAGCGCGAACATGTTGAACCCCTCCAGCGCCTTGTCGTAGAACGCGTCGTTTTCCTGCGCGACGTCGGCGAAGAAGATGTTCGGGCTCTTGCCGCCCAGTTCCAGGGTCACCGGGATCAGGTTCTGCGATGCGTACTGCATGATCAGGCGTCCGGTGGTGGTTTCGCCGGTGAAGGCAATCTTGCGGATCCGCGGCGAGGACGCCAGCGGCTTGCCCGCTTCCACACCGAAACCGTTGACCACGTTCAGCACGCCGGCCGGCAGGATGTCCGAGATCAGCTCCATCAGCACCATGATCGAGGCAGGAGTCTGCTCGGCGGGCTTCAGCACAATGGCATTGCCCGCCGCGAGCGCGGGAGCGAGTTTCCAGACGGCCATGAGAATGGGGAAGTTCCACGGAATGATCTGGCCAACAACGCCCAGCGGCTCATGGAAGTGGTAGGCGGTGGTGTCGTCGTCGATCTGCGACAGGGTGCCTTCCTGGGCACGGACGGCGCCGGCAAAGTACCGGAAGTGGTCCGCGGCCAGCGGCATGTCGGCGGCGAGGGTCTCGCGGACCGGCTTGCCGTTGTCCCAGCTTTCAGCGACGGCGAGCATCTCGAGGTTCTCCTCGATGCGGTCGGCAATCCGGTTCAGCATCCGGGCCCGCTCGGCCACTGAGGTCTTGCCCCAGGACGGTGCCGCCTTGTGGGCTGCGTCCAGGGCCAGGTCGATGTCCTCGGCGGTGCCGCGGGCCACCTCGCAGAACACCTTGCCGTTGACCGGGGAGACGTTTTCGAAGTAGCCGCCCTTGACCGGGGGCACCCATTCTCCGCCAATCCAGTTTTCGTACCGGGGCTTGAAGGAAAGCTTGGATCCCTCGGTGCCGGGCTGCGCATATACGGTCATGTCTGCTCCTTGGAGGTGGCGACGTCGGTGTCTGACCTCCCGAGGCTACGGAACCGGACGTTGCACCAAGGTTGCATTGGTTGCCGCGGCCGCGGGACCGCCGGAAGACGCCGCGCTGACGAAACCACACGTTCGGGATTATGGTTGCCTGAACAAACAACTGTGCCCAAAGGACGCCCCCATGCACCGGAATCCGGATACCACTGAACCAGCCAGCCGCTACCTGCGCTACCGATGGTGGGGGCTGCTTGCCATCAGCCTGGGAGTGGCCATGATCATCATGGACGCCACCATCGTGTCGGTTTCGGTTCCCTCGATCGTTGCGGACCTGGCTATTTCCAGCACGCAGATCCAGTGGGTGCAGGAGATCTACACGCTCCTGTTCGCAGCCCTGCTTCTGACCTGGGGCCGGATTGCGGACCGGGTGGGCCGCCGCCGCATCATGCTGACCGGCGTCGTCATTTTTGTGGTGGCCAGCGTCCTGTGTGCGGTGGCTGAAAGCGGTGGCGTCCTGATCGCCGGGCGGGCCCTGCAGGGGCTGGGCGGGTCGATGATCCTGCCCACCACGCTGGCGCTGCTCAACGCCAATTTCCAGGGCCGTGAGCGGGGCATCGCCTTCGCGGTCTGGGGCTCGACGATTGGCGGCATGGCCGCCGTCGGGCCGCTGCTGGGCGGCTGGCTGACGGAGAACGCGAGCTGGCGGTGGGCCTTCGGCATCAACATTCCCCTCGGAGCGCTGATTGTGGCCGGCCTGCTGCTGTTTGTTGCCGAGTCCTCCGAGCCGGTAACCGGGGCGCGGCAGCGGCTGGACATCAACGGTGCGCTGCTGTCCATCCTCGGGTTCGGCGCCCTGGTCTTCGGGCTGATTGAGGGCCGCAGCTACGGCTGGTGGACCGCCGCCGGGGATGCGCCGTTCAGTGTTGGCAGCCTGTCCCCGGTGCCGGTGGCCTTTGCCGTGGCGGCCGTGGCGCTGACGGCCTTTGTGCTGGAGGAACGACGCCGGACCGCCGCTGGCAAGGGAGTCATCCTTGACCTGTCGCTGTTCCGCATTCCGTCCTTTGCCAACGGCAACGTCACAGCGCTGATTGTCAGCTTTGGCGAATTTGGCCTCATCCTGTCCCTGCCGCTCTGGTTCCAGAACGTGCTGGGCTATTCGGCGTTCCAGGCCGGTCTGGCCCTGGTGCCGCTGGCTGCGGGATCCTTCCTGGCCAGCGGGGCGGTGGCCGGGTTGTCCCGGCGGCTCTCCCCCATCCTTGTGGTCCGTATTGGGCTGGGCCTGGAGATTCTGGCCATTGGAACGCTGGCGCTGCTGATCCGGCCGGACAGCTCGGCGTGGCTGACATCGCCCATCCTGCTGGTTTACGGCATGGGGGTGGGGCTGGCGACGGCGCAGCTGACCTCAGTGGTACTGGCCGAGGTGCCGGTGGCGCGCAGCGGGCAGGGATCGGCCACCCAGAGCACCGCACGCCAGACCGGCTCCGCGCTGGGCATCGCCGTCCTGGGCACGGCGTTCTTTTCCTCGCTGAAGGGTGGCACCGAGTCCCGGCTGTCCGACGACGTTGCGGCCAACCCGCTGCTGGGACCGCTGGTGGACTCGGTGAACGCCACGTCCGGCGGGAGCATCAGCCAGCTCAGCGCCGACCCGCAGACCTCCTACATTGCCGATGCGGCCCGGGCAGCCATGACCGACGGCGTTTCGCTGGCCGGCTGGATCGCCGCCGGCGCGCTGCTCATTGGACTGCTGACCAGCCTGCGGATCCGTCCCGCGCCGGAGGCCGGGGCGGCGTCCGGGGCGGCGTCCGGGCAGGCGTCCGGGGCGGCGTCCGGGCAGGCGTCCGGGCAGGCGTCCGGGCAGGCGGCCGGGCAGCGCACCCAGGAGAACCGCACGCCAGAGCCCCGCACCCAGGAGCACCCCGCCCAGGACGGGAGTTAGCGCAGGACGGGACTAGCGCAGTTCCCCCTCCAGCCGTTCCAGGTGGGCCACCACGGAGGCACGGCGGGGAGAGCGCAGCGGCAGCAGCCGCAGGGCGAGGGACCATGCCTCGACGTCATGCCAGGCTTCGGCCAGCGTCAAGTACGCCAGCAGCGCATCAATGCCGGCGTCTGAAAGCACTGCTTCACGCAGGACCCCGGAGACTTCGCTGCGCAGGGCGGCGATGGCCGGTGCATCGGAGCGGGGCAGCACGGGCCCGCGGTACAGTCCCAGGGCCAGCCGGTAGGCTCCGCGCTCCAGATATCCGAGCACCTGCCGGGCGTCAATGACCAGCCCGTGCGGGAGCCGGTAGGGGCGGGACTGCGGGACCAGGCCCGGGCCCGGAGCGCCCTCGCTGTGTTTGCCCAGCAGGTTCCGCAGCCGGAGCATTTCGGCCCGCACGGTGCTGACCGAGGCGCTTTCGGGATAAACCATCACTGACAGTTCGTCGGCGGTGAGCCCTTCGGGATGGAGCGCCAGGAGGGTCAGGAGCTCGGAATGCCGGATGCTTAGCGTGGCTTCCCGGCCGCCCACGGTCACCACGGCCAGGTCCCGGCCGAGGATCCGCAGGCTGTCCGCCGCAGCGGCCGGCGCGCTGAGCAGGGCAGGCGCGGGACGCAGGGCCCGTACGGGACGCGGTGCGGAAACTCCGGCGATCCGCCGCCGTCGGGCGCTGTCTGCATCCTGCAGCCGCTCCACCCGCAGCTGCGCCTGCGCGGCCGCCACCGTTGCCTCGACGAGGGCCAGCGTGTGCTCGGCCACGGCTTCATCCCGGCCGGTAATATCAACCACCCCCAGCACGGAGCCGGTGTCCGGGTCCCGCAGCGGAACGGCGGTGCAGCTCCAGGAATGCACCTGCCGGCTGAAGTGCTCGGCGCCGGCAATCTGGACGCTGCGGCCGGAGGCCAGGGCGGTCCCGGGGGCGCTCGTGCCGATGGATTGTTCGGACCAGTCGGTGCCCGGCATGAAGAGCATGCCCTCCGCGTGGCGCTGGAGCTCGTCGTCGCCCTCCACCCACAGCAGCCGGCCCAGCTCGTCGCCCACGGCCACCAGCAGCCCGCTGTCCGTGCCCGGGCGCACCAGCAGCTGCCGGATCACCGGCATGACGGCCGCCAGGGGGTGCGCGCTCCGGTACTCCTCAAGCTCGGAGCCGGTGAAGACAAGTTCGGGGACGGCTTTGTCGGGATCGGTGTGGTGCCGCAGCGACCGCTGCCAGGATTCCCGGACCGGCGTTCTCAGCCAGCGGAGGAAACCGTCGGTGGAACCAAGGCCTTCATGCGCCAGATGGGCGGCACGCTGCAGCCCGTCCGCGGAGCGCCGCGGTGGAAGAAGAAAATTCGAATTGTGCACTGCCCCGACCTATCCGCGCTGATAAGGAGACCGCCGACACCGGTGACGCGCTGTGGTGTGCGTTACAGTCTACCCACGCGCCGCCCCCGCTTCCATGAAGAGAGCGGGGGCGGGGTACAGGGCTGGGAAAGCGGGTTTACTGTCCCCGCGCCACCCGGATCATTTCCTCGCGGTCAACAACCTTTACGCGCTCGCGGACCAGTTCGCCGGTGGCGGGATCCGGGTGCACATAGGAGGAACCCAGGCTCTTTTCGTAGGCGTCCAGCTTCAGCCAGCCCTCCCAGGTGACGTACTCGACGCCGCGCTCTTCGAGGAGCTTGATGATGGAGTCCTCGTCCGGCTCCTCGGCGGCGGGAAGGTTCAGCCGGTCCTCGAGCAGGAATCCGATGGTTTCCAGCGCATCGCCCTTGGTGTGGCCGATCAGGCCCACCGGGCCGCGCTTGATCCAGCCGGTGGTGTAGATCCCGGGCACCGGGGTGCCGGATTCGTCGATCACGCGGCCGCCCTCGTTGGGGATCACGCCGCGGCGGGTGTCGAAGCCGACCTCCGGCAGTTCCGAGCCGAAGTAACCGATCGCCCTGTAGACGGCCTGCACGGGGTAGTCGACAATCTCTCCGGTGCCGCGGGCGTTGCCGGTGCCGTCGAGTTCATTGCGCTCGAACTTCATGCCGGCCACCTTGCCGGGGTTGGCGGGATCCTCGTAGATCTCCACCGGGCTGTGCAGGAAGTGCAGGTGCAGGCGGCGGGAAGCCCCGGTGTCCTGCTCCTCGACAAGCCAGTTGGTCAGGGTGTTGACCATGGTCTTGGTCTGGTTGTTGGTGCGGATCTGCTGATCGGAGCCTTCATCGAATTCGAAGTCCTCCGGGTACAGCACAATGTCGACGTCGCGCGAGTGCGACAGCTCGCGCAGCTCCAGCGGGGTGAACTTCACCTGGGCCGGACCGCGGCGGCCGAAGATGTGCACGTCGGTGACGGGTGACTTCTTCAGGCCCTCGTAGACGTTGTCCGGGATCTCGGTGGTCAGCAGGTCATCGGCGTGCTTGGAGAGGATGCGGGCCACATCGAGTGCCACGTTGCCGTTGCCGATCACAGCAACTTCCTTGGCATCCAGCGGCCACTCGCGGGAAACGTCCGGATGTCCGTCATACCAGGACACGAAGTCAGCACCGCCGAAGGAGCCCTCCAGCTCAACGCCGGGGATGCTCATGTCCGCATCCTTGATGGCACCGGTGGCGAAGATGATGGCGTCGTAGAAATGCCGGAAATCGGTGAGGGTCAGGTCCTTGCCGTAGTGCACGTTGCCCAGGAAACGGATGTCGCCGCGGTCCATGACCTTGTGCAGGGCGTTGACAATGCCTTTGATCCGCGGATGGTCCGGTGCCACGCCGTAGCGGATCAGGCCATAGGGGGCCGGATACTTGTCGAAGAGGTCGATGCTGACCTCAAAATCCCGTTCAGCTTTGGTGAGGATATCTGCGGCATAAACACCGGCAGGGCCAGCGCCGATAATGGCGACTCGCATGGGGCGCTGCGACCGGTCCGCGGCTGAATTAGACACTGATAGTCCTTCGTCTCGGGGGAAACCTCGTGCGGAATAACGCACAGTTTCCTATTCTAAATGCCGGGCACGACGGCGTCTAAACGGTTCGGCCCGGCAGCGCACCCGGATGGCCGCCAATGCTGCGGACAGCTGCCCGGGAATACTCTCCCCGCGTAATAGGTTGAGCATCACGTGTCTGCATCCGACGGAATAGGCGCTCCGCGCTCCGCACCCTCCCCCGAGTCCATCCGTTTACCAACGCCGGCGGCCGGCGGGTCCGGCGGAACGTCCGGAACTTCCGGAACGTCCCAAGCCACCGGCCCGACGACGCCGGGCGCCGGGAGCGCCCAGGCGGCAGCACCGCAGGGCCCGGGGACGGGCGAGACCAAGCAGGGGCTCCTTTTTGGGGTCGGAGCCTATGTGCTGTGGGGCCTGCTGCCCCTGTACTTCATGGTGCTGGTTCCGGCCGGGGCGGTGGAAATTGTTGCGTCGCGCATCGTTTTTTCCCTGGTGTTCTGCGCCGCCCTGCTGACCTTCATGCGGTCGTGGAAAACGTTGGGGGCCGCCGCGCGAAACATGCGGCTGGTCGGAACCCTGGGCGGAGCGGCGGCCCTCATTGCCGTCAACTGGCTGACCTACGCGTGGGCCGTGCTGAATGAACATGCTGTGGAAGCTGCCCTGGGTTACTTCATCAACCCGCTGGTCTCGGTGCTGCTGGGCGTCATCGTCTTCCGGGAGAAGCTGCGGCCGCTGCAGTGGGTGGCCATGGGCGTGGGCTTTGTTGCCGTCCTAGTCCTGGCCCTGGCATATGGAGCGGTCCCCTGGATTGCCCTGATCCTGGCTTTCAGCTTCGGCTCCTACGGGCTGGTTAAAAAGGGAGTGGGCGGCAGGGTGGATGCCATCTCGAGCCTGACCATTGAAACCGCCGTCCTGACTCCCGTTGCCGCTGCCGTCCTGGTGTGGATGTCCCTGAACGGCACGGCGACCATTCTCTCCAACGGATCCGCACACTTCTGGCTTCTGGCGGCAAGCGGTATCCTGACCGCTGTTCCGCTGATCTTCTTCGGCGCCGCCGCCCGGCGCCTTCCTTTGTCAACGGTGGGAATGCTGCAGTACCTGGCACCGACCCTGCAGTTCATCATCGCCCTGGCGGTCTTCAAGGAAGTCATGCCGCCGGAGCGCTGGGCCGGGTTCGGCCTGGTCTGGCTGGCGCTGGTCATACTGACCGTGGACATGATGGGCGGCCCCCGCCGGAATCGCCTTCTCCGCGCGGCAGCCGCTGCCTAACGACGGCGCACGCCGCCCGGGGTAGTCCGGATAGCCGGTCCCCGGACCGCCTGCCACCCCCTCACGCAAAAGCCCCGCCCACCTTGTAAGGTGAGCGGGGCTTTTGCGGTCCCGGTGACGGGACCGGAGCACTGACGGGTTAGCGCACGGACGTGCTGCGCTGGCGCTGGACTGCTGCCAGGGCTGCGGCACCGGTCAGCGCCATCAGCGTACCGATGCCACCGATCGCAAGCTGTGCGGCGTTCAAGCCGGTTGCGGCCAGCTCGGTTGTTCCGTCAGCTGCGGCCGGAACCGACTGCGCTGCCAGAACGGTGACTGCCTGTTCCACGGTGAAGGTTGTCCAGCCCGCGAGACTTCCGTTCTTGAACAGAGCCACCTTGTGCTCCCCGGCCGTCAGGACGGCCGGAACGGCCACGGCCAGCGAGCCGATGGCGTCAGCAGTCATGGCGCCCAGGTTGACCCCGGCAGACGGAAGAACCACTTCATAGGTTGCAGCTGCCTCCAGGCCGGAGATCCGCAGCTGGCTGCCTGCGGCAGCCGCTGTGGCGGTCCCCTGCGCGGCTGCGGTCAGGGGTGCTTCATTTCCCAGTGACACCTGTTCCAGGACTGCTGCGGCCTGTGCCTTCCGTTCTGCTGCCTCGCGTGCTGCGGCGTCAGCGGCAGCCTTCTGGGCTGCGGCCTGTGCGGCTGCTGCTTCTTCCGCAGCGGCCCGCTCGGCGGCGGCATCAGTTTCGGCCTGGACAGCTGCCAGCTCGACGGCGTCCTGCTGGGCAGCGGGCTCTGCAGCCGCGCGGGCTGCTTCCTGCTCTTCGGCTGCCTGGGCCGCCGCGGCCTCTTCTGCCGCCTTGACTGCGACGGCCTCTTCCGCTGCCTGGTCCTGAGCGGCCTTCTGTGCCGCGGCTTCCTCTGCGGCAGCCTTGGTGGCGGCTTCCTCAGCAGCCTTCTGTGCTGCGGCTTCCTTTGCGGCGGCTTCCTTTGCTGCAGCTTCCGCAGCAGCCTTCTTTGCTGCTGCTTCCTTTGCCGCGGCTTCCTCAGCTGCCTTGTCCTGCTCGGCCTGCGTGCTTTCCGGAGCAGGAACTGCTGCTTCCTCCTGCGGAGCCTTTGCGGCCGCATCAGCTGCGGCCTTGTCAGCGGCAGCCTTCGCGGCGGCGTCAGCCGCAGCCTTTTCGGCGGCGGCCTTGGCGGCGGCGTCTGCGGCAGCCTTTTCGGCGGCGGCCTTCTCGGCAGCGGCGTCAGCTGCGGCCTTAGCCGCAGCCTCCTCAGCGGCTGCCTTCGCGGCCGCTTCTTCCGCTGCTGCCCGCTGGGCTGCTTCGGCTGCTGCCTTCTCTTCCGCGGCTCGGGCGGCTTCCTCGCGGGCTGCCGCATCCTCTTCCGGCGACACGGTGGACTGGCCAAACTGTGCCGTGGCCAGGTAAGCACCACGGTTGGGACCGGCGGTCAGCTGGACTGCGCCGATGCCGATGCCGGTGTCCGCAGCGCGCAGCATGTTTGCTCGGTGGGCAGGCGAATTAACCCACCAGGAGAAAGCCTGGTCGGCGCTCATGTTCCAGACAATGTTCTCCGGAAAGGCATAGGACCCGGGGCTGTGCTGGAAAACGCCGGCTCCATGAACATTGGCCTGGTCCGCGGACTGCTGTGTCCAGGACTGGGAGTTGGCGGACAGCTGCGCATCCCAACGCAGCGGCGTCAGCGCATGCTGCGCCCGGTAATCATTGATCAGAACGTACAGGCGGTTGGCGAATTGAGCGTCCGCGGAACTTGCCGCTGCGGACGGAATCGAGATCACCGCCGTCAAAAGTGCGATGGCGAGCGCCGTGAAAACGCCCACAAGTTTCTTAACCCGCAATGTCTATCCTTATGCCTCGAGACCCTGGTGAAACGCCGAGGCGAAAACACCGAAGCCAGACCGTTCACAGCCTCCCCAGAGAGCTGTGGTGCCCGGCAAAAACGTCACGGGCAACGTTGCGAACTTACCGTAGGCCACCCCAATAGACAACAACACCTCCATTATCACCAGTAACGGCAATAACATATTGGACACGCAGGAGTCAGAGTCCGGGCACTAGGCCTGATCCCCGGCAGCTCCCCGCCGCAGGGTTTCGCCCCGGAAGTAGCCGGGATTGCGGAGATACATGAACAGCATCAGCACTGCTCCCAGAGCTATGACGCCGGTGCCCAGCACAAAGACCAGGCCCACTCCCCCCACGGACGAGCCGGAGCCGTAGTCCGGGTCCATGGAGTCAACCGCTGTCTTCAGGAACATCACGAACAAAATGGCGGCCCCCAGCAGGGGAGCCAGGAACTTGAGCAGGAAATTGCGCAGCCCGGTGAACGCCTCGGCCCGGAAATACCAAACGCAGGCAAGGGCGGTGATCCCGTAGTAGAAGCAAATCATCAGGCCCAGTGCGGTGATGGTGTCCCACAGCGCGTTTTCCGAAAGCAGGCGGGTGACGGCGTAGAACCCCGCGGCGGCCACCGCGGAGGCGATGGTGGCATATCCGGGTGACTTGTGCACCGGGCTGATGGCGCCAAAGCGCGGCGGAAGGGCCCGGTAGTGCCCCATCGCCAGCAGCGTGCGGGCCGGTGACACAAAGGTCGACTGCAGCGAAGCGGCCGAGCTGCTGAGGATGGACAGGGACATCAGGATGGCAAACGGCCCCATGACCGGACCGGCCAGAACGGCGAAGATGCTCTCCTGGTTCTCCGCGTTGCCGGCTCCGAGTTCTCCCTCTCCAACGCCGGCGTAGGACAGCACGGCAAGGGAAACCATCATGTAGATCAGGACAATCACGAACACCGTCACCGTTGCGGCACGCCCCGGCGTCTTGCCCGGATCCTTTGTTTCCTCGTTCATGGTCAGCGTCACGTCCCAGCCCCAGTACACAAAGATGGAAAGCGAGACGCCGGCGGCGAAGCTGGAAAAGGATTCCACGGCAAAGGGATTGAACCATTCCGCGGTGATCGGAGTGGCGTCAAAGGCCGTTCCCGCTCCAACGTGGATGAAGGCCGCCACGGAGAACCAGCCCAGGACCAGCAGCTGGAAGCCCACCAGGACGTACTGGAACACCTTGGTGGTTTCCAGCCCGCGGTAGGAGATCCAGCACGCCACGGCAATGAACACACACGTGGTCAGGATATTCAGCGGCAGGTTGGTGGTCAGCTCCGCCAGCGCGTCATTTCCGGTCACCTGCGCGAGCATCAGATAGAAAAAGTCGACGGCCACCGCTGCGAGATTGGACAGGACAATGATGGTGGCCGCAATCAGCCCCCAGCCGCCCATCCATCCAATCCATGGGCCGAAGGCGCGGGTGGCCCAGGTGAAGGAGGTGCCGGAGTCCGGCATGGCGTTGTTCAGCTCCCGGTAGCCCAAGGCCACCAGGATCATGGGAATAAAGCCCACCAGGAAAATGGCCGGCAGCTGAACCCCCACTTCGGAGACGGTGGGTCCCAGGCCAGCAGTCAGGGTGTATGCGGGAGCAATGCAGGACACCCCGATCACCACCGCGCCGAGAAGCCCCACGGTGCCGGATTTCAGTCCTTTGCGGCTGAGCCCGCTGGACTGGACCTGCTTGGACGGAACAATTCTGTTGGAGCTCATTCGGTCACCTCTGTCGGACGGGATGTGCCGCCGGCGGGGCGGGACCGGAAGTTCCGGGGCACCACCACCATGGGAACGGGAAGGCTGCGCAGCACCTTGCTGGCAGTGGGGCCCAGGAAAAGGCGGTTGTTTTCCGCCAGCCGGCTGGACCCGATGAGCATGATTTCGCCGTCGTCGAACTCCAGGTCGTCAATGGCGTTCTCAATGGTCCTGCCCTGCGCAACCACGGCGGTGACGGGGCAGCGGCCGGCAGCCAGTTCCTGCGCCCGGGCCAGCCGGTCGGCGGCATGCAGGTCCGCCTCCTCCAGCGCGTCCGCATCCCTGCCGGAGGCGTCCAGGGCCACCAGCGACACCAGCCGCAGCGGAAGCCCGCTGCGCGCCGCCGTCGCCACCGCAGTTTCCAGTACGTCCTCGGACCCGCGGCGGTTGCCCACCGCGCAGGTGATCCGGGTCAGTGTCCCGGTCCTGCTGTACCCGCGCGGTGCCAGTGCCACCGGCACCTGGGCGGCGTGCAGCAGCGCATTCGCGACGCTGCCGACGGTAAACCGCTTGAACAGGCCGTTGCTGGCGGCACCCACCACTATCAGCGCGGCGTCCAGTTCATCGGCTGCGGTGATCAGCCCGCTGGCGTCGGATTCCGCATTGCGGATGTGTCCGACGGCGCGCACGTCGTGAGGGACCGCGGCCAGGGCGTCGGACAGCCAGATCTTCAGCTGTTCCTCGAGCAGGTCCTGGTACCCGCTTTCCGGCGGATAGACAGCGGTGTAGGGAGAATGCACCGGGTCGATCATGACCAAATCCAGCTCCGCGGCTTGGCTCCGGGCCAGGACAGCGGCCAGGTTCAAGGCGTCCCGGCCCCTCTCATTTGCGGTGTATCCCACGACGTAACGCATGCGGACTCCTTTTAGCCCTGTCCGGGCGCTGTGGCGGCATCAGCAAACGCTGAACCGGATGTCCCGCCGGACGCAGCAGCCAGGATCCGGTCGGCGGTCAGCAGGCCCATCCGGACCGCTCCGTCCACGTGCTGGTATCCCTCGGCGGCAAGGTCGGAGCAGGACCAGTGGATTGGGCCCACCGGCTCCAGCTGGTCCGGACCATAGCGGTGCAGGCCGCCGAGGTCGTAGCTGGCGGCATAGGCTCCCCGGGTCCATTCCTCGGAGCCCCAGTCGGACTCGTAGTAGACCTCAGGGCTCAGTGCTTCCTCGCCCAGGAAGGCTGCAATCGAGGACAGGATGGCCCGGCGGCGGTCTTCGGCGGAAAGCTTGAACATCGCGTCGGCCTTCTCGTCCGACACAAACCCCACCAGCGTGCCGCGGGGATCCTGATGGTTGGTGTTGTCGTAGACCTCCTGCACCAGTTCCCCGGCGCCGAAGCAGGTGCCGGAGAGCCCCTTGTCCCGCCAGAACGGCGTGGGGTACACGGCGTGGACCTTGATCACCAGACCGAGCGACTGGTGCTGGTGCATCTGGTGCTGCCGGCGCGGCAGCGGCGGGTCGAAGGACACCCGGGAGTAGAGGTTCGGCGGCACTGCCATGACGGCGTACCGGGCGTGAACGGTGACATTGTCCGCGACGGCGGTGACGCCGTCGTGGGCTGTGCCGTCCTCACCCGGCCAGTGCAGGAAGCGCACCGGATTGGACAGCAGGACGTCGTCCCCCAGATCCGCGGCCATGCGTTCAGAGACCTGCTGCATTCCGCCGGCCACACGCCGGTCCAGGATGAAGTCCTCGTCCACCAGATGGGAAAAGGACCCGGCCGAGGCCGCCATCAGCACCGCCTGGAGCGCCGAGAAGGCGTGGGCGGGCTTGGTGAGCATTCCGCCGGCCACGAACAGTCCGATGTTGTTGCAGGCTTCTTCGTCGTCGGACTGCCCGCGGAGCCAGCTGGAGAAGGAAATGGTGTCCAGTTCCCGGGCACGCGGATGCTTCCAGGGGGCGGCCGGGTCCGTTTCCGCGGCCAGCTGGTCCAGGATGCCGATCAGCTTAAGCATTTCCTGTTCGG
Organism: Arthrobacter citreus; assembly: GCF_038405225.1. Classification (NCBI taxonomy): domain Bacteria; kingdom Bacillati; phylum Actinomycetota; class Actinomycetes; order Micrococcales; family Micrococcaceae; genus Arthrobacter; species Arthrobacter citreus. The sequence continues at coordinate 189,401 of NZ_CP151657.1, read as the reverse complement.
TCCGCTCCCCCACCGGGAACATGTCGCCGGTATAGGTGGACCGGGTGCCGTCGGCGGAAATGTAGACGGATTCGCCGGCGCGGTAGCGTTCGAAGGTTTCCAGTCCCAGTTCCTCCACGAGGGAAGCCAGGACTGTCTGGTCCGGGGAGATCCACTGGCCGCCGATCTCCAGCATGGCGCCGTCAATGGTGTCGGTCCAGGTGCGCCCGCCCACCCGGTCCCGGGCCTCCAGCACGGCGACGGACAGCCCGGCGGCCTTCAGCCTGCGGGCAGCGCTCAGCCCCGAGGGTCCGGCTCCAATGATTACAACATCACGTTCCAGCGTCTTCACAGCGTCCTTTCCTGCGGCCGAGGGGGCCGCCAGCAGTCAATAAATGAATGCTGTTCATTTATTAGAAGGAAACTGTAGCGTGGGTCACGTCGGTTGGGAAGCGAAGGACGGGAAATGACGGCGGCGTGAAACCATGAAGACCGGAGCCATGAAGGGGGCGGGCAGATGACACAGGATGAACCGCAGCGCAGGAGCGCGGGGCGGCCGGTCAAGGAAGTGCTGTCGCAGGCACGGATCACGGCCGCGGCACTGGCGATCATCAAGGCGGGCGGCTATGGCGCCCTGACCATGTCGGCCCTGGCCAAGCGGCTGGGGGTGGCTCCTTCAGCCCTCTACAACCACGTTGATTCCAAGCAGGAAGTGCTCCGCTGGCTGCAGGACCGCGTCATGTCCTCGGTGGACACCTCAGGTTTTGCGGAGCTGCCGTGGGATCAGGCATTCCGGAGCTGGGCACGCTCGTACCGTGATGTTTTTGCGCGGCACACGCCGCTGATTCCGGTCATTGCCGTGCTCCAGGTCAGCGGCGCGCCCCGCACGCTGGCCATGTACGAGGCGGTTGCCGAGGGGCTGGAGCGCGCCGGCTGGCCGCCGGCCCGGATAGTGCCGGCCATTGTGGCGCTGGAATCCTTCATTTACGGTTCGGCGTACGACGCCGTGGCACCGCAGGACATTTTCGACACCGGCGCTTTGGCAGAGCACAGCCCGCACTTCACTGCGGCGGTGCAGGAACAGGCCGGACGGGCCGAGGGCCGGGCGGCGGAAAGCGCCTTTGAGGCGGGACTGGACGCGCTGGTCACCGGGCTGGCCCGGCAGGCCGGACTCCGTGTGGAATCCGGCCCCGCCCAGGCTGCCGGCTCAGGCCAATGAGCGGACGGCTGCTTCGAGGACGTCCAGGGCATCGGCCAGCAGGTCCTCGCCGATGACCAGCGGCGGCAGCAGGCGCACCACGTTGCCGTAGGTCCCGCAGGTCAGGATGATGACGCCCTCGGCCAGGCACGCCGCGGCAACAGCCTTGGTGATGTCGGCGTCGGGCGTCTTGGTGCCCGGCTTCACGAACTCCAGCGCCAGCATGGCCCCGCGGCCGCGCACCTCGCCAATCACGCCGGTTTCGGCCGCCAGCGCGCGCAGGCGCGGCATGCAGATCTCCTCGATGCGGCGGGCCTTGCCGGCCAGATCCTGCGTTTCCATGGTGCTGATCGCCGCCAGTGCGGCCGCACAGGCCACCGGGTTGCCGCCGTAGGTACCGCCAAGTCCGCCCGGATGGACGGCGTCGAGCAGTTCGGCGCGGCCGGTGACCGCTGACAGCGGCATCCCGCCGGCAATGCCCTTGGCCATGGTCAGCAGGTCCGGCACCACGCCCTCGTGCTGCACGGCAAACCACTCGCCCGTGCGGCAGAAACCGGACTGCACCTCATCGGCAATGAAGACGACGCCGTTGGCCTTGGCCCATTCGGCCAGGCGCGGCAGGAAGCCCTCGGCCGGAACAATGAAGCCGCCCTCGCCCTGGATCGGTTCAATCAAAATGGCGGCGGTCTGGTCCGCGCCGATCTGCTTCTCGATGGCCAGGATGACCCGGTCCGCCGCTTCGGCGCCGGTGATCTCCGGGTTCTCCTCGCGGTACGGGTAGCTCATCGGCATCCGGTAGATCTCGGAGGCAAACGGGCCAAACCCGGTCTTGTAGGGCATGGCCTTGGCGGTCAGTCCCATCGTGAGGTTGGTGCGGCCGTGATACGCGTGGTCAAAGGCGACGACGGCGTCGCGGCCCGTGGCCGAGCGTGCAATCTTCACCGCGTTTTCCACCGCCTCGGCGCCGGAGTTGAACAGCACGGTGCGCTTCTCGTGGTCCCCGGGGGTGACCTCGTGCAGCTTTTCAGCCAGCGCAATGTAGCCCTCGTACGGGGTGACCATGAAGCAGGTGTGGGTGAAGTGCTCCACCTGATCCTTGACGGCGTCCACGACGGCGGGATCCGAGGCGCCAACGCTGGTGACGGCAATGCCCGAGCCCAGGTCGATGAAGGAGTTGCCGTCCACGTCGCGGATGATGCCGCCGTCGGCATCGGCCACGTACACCGGAACCGAGGAGGCCACGCCCTTGGCAACCACGGCGGCGCGGCGGGCGTTCAGTTCGACGGACTTCGGCCCCGGGAAGGTGCCGTTGATGCTGCGCCTCTGTTCCAGCCGGAACGCGGGGACGGCCTGGATGCTCATGGTTGTGCCTTTCAAAACGGTGTTCGTTGTCTGGGGTTATGCAGTGATGCCGGAAACTATGCGTCCAGCGATGTCATGACGTGCTTGATCCGGGTGTAGTCCTCCACGCCGTACATGGAAAGGTCCTTGCCGTAGCCGGAGCTCTTGAACCCGCCGTGCGGCATTTCGGCCGTGAGTAGGATGTGCGTGTTGATCCACACGGCCCCGAAGTCCAGGTCCCGGGCCAGGCGCATCGCGCGGCCGTGGTTTGAGGTCCAGACGGAGGATGCCAGGGCGTATTCGACGTCGTTGGCCATTTCCACGGCCTCGTCCTCGCTGATGAAGGTCTGCACCGTGATGACCGGCCCGAAGGTTTCCTTCTGCACAACGTCGTCGTCCTGGCGGGCACCGGTGATCACCGTGGGCTCAAAGAAGAAGCCCTTGGCACCGGCGCGCCTGCCGCCGGTGGCGATGCTGCAGTGCTCCGGCAGCGAGTCGATGACGGCGTTGACGGCGTTGAAGTGGTTGATGTTGTTCAGCGGGCCAAAGTAGTTGGCCTCGTCGTCCTCGTGTCCGGTTTCGAGCGTCTTGGTGTGGGCCACCAGGGCGGCAACGAAGTCCTCCTGCGCGGACTCCTCCACCAGCACCCGGGTGATGGCCGTGCAGTCCTGGCCGGCGTTGAAGAAGGAGAACTCGGCCACGGCTTCGGCGGTTTTCTGCAGGTCCGCATCAGCGAAGACCACGGCCGGAGCCTTGCCGCCCAATTCCAGGTGCGCCCGCTTGAGCGTCTTCGCGGCGCCCGATGCGACGGCGATGCCGGCACGGACGGAGCCGGTGATGGAGACCAGTCCGGGGGTGGGATGCTCCACCATGGCGGCCCCGGTTACCCCGGTGCCCAGGACGATGTTCAGGACGCCGGCGGGGAAGATCTCCCCGGCCAGGCGGGCCAGCACCAGGGTGGATTCCGGGGTGGTGTCGGAGGGCTTGAGCACCACGGTGTTGCCCGCGGCCAGGGCGGGCCCAATCTTCCAGATGGCCATCAGCAGCGGGTAGTTCCACGGGGTCACCTGTGCAACCACGCCGATGGGCTCGCGGCGGACAAAGGAAGTGTGCCCCTCCAGGTATTCCCCGGCGGCCTTGCCCTCCAGCAGCCGGGCGGCGCCGGCAAAAAAGCGCAGCTGGTCCGCGCCAACCGCCACTTCCTCGGCTGCAATGATCGAACGGACCTGGCCGGTGTTGCGGTGCTGGGCCTCCACCAGTTCGTCGGAGTTGGCCTCCAGCGCGTCGGCAAGCTTGAGCAGCATCAGCTGCCGCTCCGACGGCGTGGTCCGCTTCCACGTCTTAAAGGCAGCGGCGGCGGCGGCCATGGCGGCGTCGACGTCGGCCTGCACGGACACCGGCGAGGAGGCCACCACTTCCCCGTTGACGGGGTTCACGATTTCCAACTGCTCGGTTCCCCGGGCCTGGACGAATTCTCCGTTAATAAAGTTCTGCAGCGTCTGCGCCATGGCACTGTCCTTTCGGGAGGGGAAGTCCGGACGGCAGCGTCCGGAGCTTTGTTCCTAACCTAGGCGGTGAACCCTCCGTTCCAAAGGGGCGAAACGACAAGAGTATTGGACCGTAACTGTGCACCCGCCCAATAACCGGGGCTCTATAGTTGCTCCATGCCGATCTACCTTTCCGACCTGCTGGCCGCCCCGGGACTGGACCTGCGCCTGCACGGCACCGTCCCCGCGGCCGCCGCTCCCCTGCACTGGGTGGCCGTGACCGAGCTTGAGGATCCCTTTCCGTTCCTGGGCGGCGGCGAAGTGGTGCTGACCACCGGACTGCGGCAGCGCACCGTGGCCGTGCAGCGCAGTTTTGTGGACAGCGTGCACCGTGCCGGGGCGGTGGCCATTGGCTTCGGCACCGGACTGAGCCATGCCAAGGTGCCCGCCGCCCTGATCGACGCCGCTGATGGCCTCGGCCTGCCGGTGTTCGAGGTGCCGTACGAAACTCCGTTTGTGGCCCTGGGCAAGATGGTCGCCGACGCATTGTCCGCCGACCACGTCACCCAGCTGCAGGAACTGCTGGCCGCGCATCAGTCCCTCGCCGGGGCGCTGCTTGGCGGCAACGGCCTGCCGGGACTGCTGCAGGAGTTATCCGTCCTGCTGGGCAACAGCGTGGCGCTGTACCAGTACGGGGCCAGGGTGTTCGCCACCGATGTCGATGCGGACGGCGGTGCGGGGGCTGCGGCCGGTTCCAGGCACCGCATTCCCATCGCGACCGGGCTGCGGGACCGCTGCACCCTGGTGATCACGGAACCGTACCTGCGCCCGGATATCGTCGCCTACGCACAAAGCCTGATCAGCGTGGAACTGAGCAACCAGGCCCGCCGGCGCTCCCGCGACCGCGCCGTCACCGGACAGCTGCTCACCGACGTCGTGGCCGGACGCCTGACCGGCAGTGATGCGTCACTGCGGCTGCTGGGCGCCGGAATCTCCACTGCCCGGCGGCAGCTGACCTTTCTGGTGGAGGTTGCCTCCGGCCAGGTCCGCTCGCTGCCCACCCTGCCGCTGCCGGCGGAGTTCGACGGCGCCGCAACCGCCGTCGTCGATGGCCGCCTGGTGATCGTGTTGGCCGAGGGCGACGGCGCCGCACTGGCACGGATCCTTGCCGACTATCTCTACGGCACCGGGCTCACCGCGAAGATTGGCTTCGGCGGCTCCTACACCGAACCTGCCGGGCTGCGGTGGAGCTATTTCGAGGCCAAGGAATCCCTGCAGCGCGGGCAGGGCATCAATGAGCCTGAACGGCTGAGCCTCACCTCGCTGCTGATGTCCGGGGCCGATGTTCCGCTGGCGGATCTGGCGGCCGAGGCGCTGGATCCCCTGACGGGCTTCGACGCCATTCACGACGCCAAGCTGCTGGAGACCTTGGAGCAGTATCTGGCGCTGAACGGCTCCGTGGCCGCGGTGGCCGATGCCCTGGGGCTGCACCGGAACACCGTGCGCTACCGGCTTGGACAAATCACCGAGCTCACCGGTTACGATCCGGCCGTCACGGCGGACCGCGTGCACCTGTACCTGGCGCTGCATGTGCGCCGGATCGGTCTGGGGCAGGGTTGATCCGGGCTATCAGCCCTTTACGGACTCAACCATCATGGTCTTAGCCCGTCCATCGTCTCAGCCCGTCCATAGTGCAGACAACGGGGCTTCAACTCATCCATAGTGCAGATAACGGGGCTTCAACTCATCCATAGTGCAGATAACGGGCCCAAAACCTACTTTTGAGGCCTTTTGGGCCCCTGATCTGCACTAAGGAATCCGGGAATGCCCTTGATCTGCACGAAGGATTCCGGCAAAGCCCCTGATCTGCACGAAAGATGTCCGAACGGCCCACCTTGGACCAGCCTCACCCCGGAACCGGCCCCGAAAGGCCTCCCCGAACCCGTCGTTGCCGCCCGCAGCGCGTGAACCATAGGGTGTAGGGATGGATAACAGCGTGCAGCCCGCCCGAATTCTCCGCTGGCAGGGCGTGGACAACGCAGCACGCCGGGACACCGCAGCTGTGTCCTTCCGCGAACGGGAACTCGCCGCCGGAGGAACCTCGGTGACCGAGGACTACACCGCCACCTGGACGCTTTCCACCTCAACGGCCTGGGTCACCCGCAGGTTCAGCATCCAGGTGGAGGGAGCTGACTGGTCGCGGTCCCTCGAACTCACCCGGTCCCTGGACGGCAAGTGGAGCGCTGAAACGCAGGTCTCCGGCGACGCCGCGCTCCCCGCACCGGGCATCTCGGATCCCCGGGCCCTGGACAACGCCCAGGATGTGGATCTGGCGCTGTGCCCGCTGACCAACACCATGCCGATCCTCCGGCTGGACCTGCTGAACGCCGCCGCGCCCGATGATGACACCCCTCTCACCATGGCCTGGGTGGAGATGCCCAGCCTGCGGGTGCTGCCCAGCAACCAGGTCTATTCGCAGGTTTCGGCCTACGACGCGGACCGCGGGTACGGTGTGGTGCTCTACAGCTCGGCCACCCGCGACTTCACTGCGGAGCTGACCGTGGATGCCGACGGCGCCGTGCTCAACTATCCCCGCCTGGCTGTGCGCGTGCGCTGACCGCGGCCCGCACCCAGCTAGGATTGAAGTACACCACCCGCAATTTTGGAGACCCCATTGAGTCAAATGTTCCTGGACAAATTCAAAGCCCTGGTCCCCAAGTATCTTGAGGATGACTGGCGCGAAGAAGAAGACGGCATCCCCGCAGACGTCCTGAATGAAATGCTGGACGCCCACGACTTCGCCATTCCCCTGGTGCTGCGGGAGTTCTACCTTGCCCTCGGCAACAACGAGGACCTCATGGAGGCCTTCCACTTCTTCTGGGACCCCGACGAGCTGGAAATCGAAGACGGCTACCTGCTCTTCCTCGAGGACGAGGACGAGAAGTTTGCCTGGGGGTTCCGGGTGGACCAGCTCGACGTTCCCGACCCCATTGTCTGGCGGCGCAACAATGCCCGCGGCGACTGGCAGAGCGAAGAAGGAACCTTCAGCGAGTACGTTTTTGACATGTTCGAGTGGGTCTTTGAGGAAGATCCGAACTAAGGAGCCCTGAATGCAGCAGCCCGGCACCGTTGACGGTGCGCCGCGAAACTCCGCCTGGCCCAGCCATGCGCCGGAGAATTACCAGTGCCCGTTCTGCGACATGGCCTCCGGGGAGTTCAAGGCCCCGGGCAATCTGTGCGAACCCGGGGACCTGGTGTACTCCGATGACCTGGTGCTGGCGTTCATTGCATCGCACGGGTTCGATCCGGAGCCCGGACACGTCCTGGTGACTCCGCGGGAGCATTTTGAACTGCTGTATGAATTGCCCGACGACGTCGCCGCCCGCCTGATGATTGTCACCCGCGACATTGCGGTGGCCATCAAGAAGGCCTGGCGGCCCGACGGAGTCACCACCCGCCAGCACAACGAGCCGGCGGGAAGCCAGCACGTCTGGCACTACCACCAGCATGTGCTGCCGCGCTGGGACAATGACGGGCTCTATTTCACGCCCAAGCGCCCGATTGTGGATCCGGCCGTCCGGGCCCTTAAGGCCCGGGAGCTCAAGGCCGTCCTCACCGTCTCCGACTTCGGGCTGTAAGGCTCCGGCAGTTTAGACGTCCCGGTCCACCACGGCTTCGGCGAAGCTGGCCAGCGCCCGCTTGACCACCGAGTCCGGCAGCGGCTCCAGGACGGCGACGGCGTCGTCGGACCACTGCCGCGCCACGGCCCATGCTTCGGCTGTCGCCGGGTTTTCCCGCAGGGCCGAGACGGCGGCGGCCAATGCCGCGTCGGAGGTCAGATCCCCGTCCACCAGTTCCAGCACGGCGGCGGCATCCGCGTCACCGGCGGCGGCGTTGCGGCGCAGCAGCAGCACCGGCAGGGTGGGAACACCTTCGCGCAGGTCGGTGCCGGGCGTCTTGCCGGATTTGGCTTCGAGGCCGGTCACGTCAATGACGTCGTCGGCCAGCTGGAAGGCGGTTCCCACCTTCTCGCCGTACTCCACCATGATGTCGATCGCCTGCCGGGTGGCGCCGGAGAACAGCGCGCCGAGCTGCCCCGAAGCTGCGATCAGCGATGCGGTTTTGCCGGAGATGACCGAGAGGTAATGTTCCAGCGGATCCTGGCCCTCATTCGGACCCACGGTTTCATGCAGCTGGCCCAGGCACAGGCGTTCAAAGGTGCGTGCCTGGATGCCCAGGGCTTCGCCGCCGAGTTCGGACACCAGCGATGATGCGCGGGCGAAAATCAGGTCACCGGTCAGCACCGCCACCGAGTTTCCCCAGACCTCGTGGGCGGTGGGGGCGCCGCGGCGCAGCGGCGCGGAGTCCATCACGTCGTCGTGGTACAGAGTGGCCAAGTGCGTCAGTTCGACGACGACGGCGGACTGGATCACCTTGGCATTGGTCGGCTCCGGGCCCAGGTGGGACGCGAGCAGTGCCAGCAGCGGACGGATCCGTTTGCCGCCGGCTTCGGCCAGATGCCGGGAGGTGGCGTTGGCAAAGGGATCGGAGTTGGAAATGGCGTCCAGGAGTTCGGCTTCGACCATTTCCAGGGACGCAGCGATCGACGGACCCAGCTGCGGGTCTTCGGCGATCAGTGCGAATCCGGCCGGCAGCACAGGTGCGGCATTGCCAGCGGCAATGTCCGGGCTGGTGTTCGAGGATTCAGTCACGGTTTTAGACTAACTTTTCGTCGGAGCGGGTTGGACGGCTGGCTGGGTCCTGCGTCTTGGTTTGAGGCTGCCGGAACCAGGGCTTCCAGCACGGCGATAACTCTATCCTCGAAACCCTTGCTGCTGTGGTCGGTGAGGTTGGCCAGCATCCGCACGACAAAGCGCATCAGCACGGGAATCGGCATTCCCGTGCGCAGGGCAAGTTTCATGATGGCGGGTTTGCCGATCAGCCCGGCGAAGATCTTGCCCAGGGTGAAGTGGCTGCCCCATTCGTTGCGAATATGGTCGGAATAGCCGGAGAGACGGTGGTCAAACGCGGCCGCTGCGGACAGCAGTCCGGGCGTGCGGGCTTCGCTCTGGGCGGCCACGATGAAATCGGCGGCGTACCGGGCGGACTCCATCGCATAGGAGATGCCCTCGCCGTTGAACGGGGACACCATGCCGCCGGCGTCTCCCAGCAGGAGCATCCCGGGCGAGTAGTGCGGCGTCCGGTTGAAACCCATCGGCAGCGCTGCGCCGCGGATTTCCCCCACCTGGTTTTCCGGGGTGAAGCCCCATTCCGCCGGCATGCCGGCGGTCCAGTCCCGCAGGACCTTGCGGTAGTCGAGCTTGCCGAACTCCTTGGACGAGTTCAGGATGCCCAGGCCCACATTGGAGGTGCCGTCACCGACGCCGAAGACCCAGCCGTAGCCGGGCAGCGGATTGCCGGCGGCGTCGGGGAGTTCCAGCCAGCCTTCCATCCAGTCGTCATTGGTGCGCGGACTCTGGAAGTAGGTGCGCACGGCCACGCCCAGCGGCCGGTCGTCCCGCTTTTCGATGCCAAGGCTCAGTGCGGTGCGGCTGGAGTTGCCGTCAGCCGCCAGCACGACGTCGGCGGAGAACTCCCGGGTTTCCCCGGTCCGGCGGCCGGCGTCGTCGAGCACGTTCGCCACCACACCGGTGACGCGGCCGGCGTCGTTGCGCAGTGCTGACGTGACCGAGTGGCGTTCGAGGACGGTGGCACCGGCTGCCTCGGCATGGCGGGCGAGGGCCTCGTCAAAGCCCAGCCGGGTGCGGATCAGTCCGTAATCCGGGAAATCCGAGAGCACAGGCCAGGGCAGCTCGACCGTGCGGCCCGCGGCAATGAGGCGCAGGCCCTTGTTCCGTCGCCATCCCCCGGCTTCCTCATGGGGCAGGTCCATGAGCTGGACTTCACGGACGGCACGCGGAGTCAGGCCGTCGCCGCAGACCTTCTCCCGGGGGAAGGATGTTTTTTCCAGGACGGTGACTTCCACTCCGGCCCGGGCAAGGTGGTAGGCCGCGGTGGAACCAGCGGGGCCGGCCCCGACAATGAGGACGCTCACTTAGATGGCTGTCCTCCCCGGCTTTACAGCGCGGTGGATAGCCACGATGCCGCCGGTCAGGTTGCGGTAGGCCACGTTGTCCCATCCGGACTCCGCGACCCAGGCTGCCAGCTCGTCCTGGTTGGGCCAGGCGCGGATGGACTCGGCCAGGTAAACGTAGGCGTCGGGATTGGACGCGACCTTGCGGGCAATCGGCGGAAGGGCGCGCATCAGGTATTCGGTGTACATGGTGCGCCACACCGGAACGGTGGGGGCGGAGAACTCGGCGATGACCAGGCGGCCGCCGGGCTTAGTGACCCGGAGCATTTCGGCAAGGGCCTTCTTCGGCTCATTCACGTTGCGCAGGCCAAAGGAAATGGTGGACGCGTCAAAGGAGTTGTCATCGAACGGCAGATTGGTGGCGTCACCGGCCACGAAGTCGATGTCCGGGCGGCGCCGTTTGCCCACTTTGAGCATGCCCAGGGAGAAGTCGCAGGCCACAACGTTGATGCCGGCGTCGGCATAGGGCTCGCTGGACGTTCCGGTGCCGGCGGCCAGGTCCAGGACCCGCTGTCCGGGGACGGCGCCCACGGCGTCCACCACGATGCGGCGCCAGCGGCGTGTCTGCCCCAGGGACAGCACGTCGTTAACGACGTCGTATTTCGGTGCCACGTCGTCAAACATGGCGGCGACTTCATCCGGGCGTTTATCCAACGATGCGCGATTCACTCGATCATTGTCTCAAAGATTGCGCAGGGGACCGAACCCGCGGCGGCTGTGTCTGGTCGCTCACGTGCCGGGCCGCGCCGGGCAGCAGGTACGGGGCAGGTGCGGGACCGGTAACCCGATGCACCTCTGCACGGGGAGTAGTCTGGAGTCATTATGACCACCCTGCGTTCCCTGACCGTGCCCATTGGTGAGCTGTCCGCCACAATCGGGCTCCTGGAGTATCTGGTCCTCAATGACCAGCTGGCCTGGATCCGCAGCGGTGAGGGGCTGGTGGGCTTCGGAGAAACCGCGCGGTTCACCGCCAGCGGACCGGAGCGGTTCGCCGATGCGCAGCAGTGGTGGCTGAAGCTGGCTGCCGGCGCCGAGATCGAGAATGAGCTGACCGTTCCGGGCAGCGGCCTGGCCGCCTTTGGCTCCTTCGGCTTCTCCAAGCGCTCACCCTTCGAATCCCGCCTGATTGTTCCGGAAATCGTGGTTGGCTGCCGCGACGGCGTCACCTGGCTGACGCAGACAACCGCGGACCCCGACGCCGAGCTGAGCCTGGCCGCCGCGCAGACGGCCCTGGCACATTATCTGGACGAGGTTCCTGTGGCCCGGGAGCCGGACCCCGAAGACCGCATCCTGCCGGGCATCCTCAGCGAGGCAGAGTGGAAGAACGCCGTTGCCCGCTCGGTGGCCCACATCAACGCCGGAGACCTGAGCAAGATTGTCCTGGCCCGCGACATTGTGGCATCGCTGGGATCGCCGGTGTCCGCGGCACAGGTGCTGCGCGAGCTGGCCCTGCGCTACCGCAGCTGCTGGACCTACTCGGTGGACGGCCTAATCGGCTCCACGCCGGAAATGCTGATCAAGGTGGAGCACGGCGTAGCCCGGGCCCGGGTCCTGGCCGGAACGCTGGACCGCGCCTCGGCTCCGGCGGATGACCCGGAGTACCCGCAGCGCGTGCTGGCCGGCTCCGACAAACAGCGGCACGAGCACCAGATCGCCATCGATTCCCTGACCCGCCACTTGGAACCATTCACCTCCTCGATGACCTCCCACACCGAGCCGTTTGTGCTGGAACTGCCCAACGTGTGGCACCTGGCCTCCGACGTTGCCGCGGACCTGGCGCCGGGAGCCGACGGCGGCATCCCCACGTCACTGGCGCTGGTGGAGGCGCTGCATCCCACCGCTGCCGTATGCGGCTTCCCCACCAGCGTCGCCGGTGAGCTGATCAGTGAACTTGAGCACATGGACCGCGGCCCGTATGCCGGTCCGGTGGGCTGGATGGATGCCGCCGGAAACGGTGAATGGGGCATCGCGCTGCGCGGCGCCGTCATTGAGGACCCGCACACGGTCCGGCTGTATGCCGGCTGCGGCATTGTCGCCGGCTCCAACCCCGCCGCCGAGCTGGCGGAGACCTGGAGCAAGTTCCGGCCCATGCTGGAAGCCCTGGATCTGGACCGTGCCGTGGGAGCCGTGCAAAGCTCCTAGACCCCGCCTCTGGACAACCCTTGACCGTGTGACCCAAGACGTGTAGAAGCACCTCCGCAGAGTGCGTATAATTGAGTGAGGCTGCATAATTATGCAGCATCTGATGCGCTCCGGCTCGCCGGAACCGGTCCCTTTTTCCGATCTGAGGTTCTTTCCCATGCTGAACAAAGCACGCACCGCCCTTGCAGCCGTCCTGGCCGTCGGCGCCCTGACCGCAACTGCCTGCAGCGGCGGCGGCACGGCGGAAACCGAGTCCGGGATTCCCCTGGTCAACGAGGGCGCGCTCACCGTCTGCTCCAACGTTCCGTTTGAGCCCTTTGAATACGTGGGCGACGACGGCGAGTACACGGGCTTCGACATGGATCTCACCCGTGAAATCGCCGCCGGGATGGGACTGGAGCTGGAAGTCCAGAATGCCAGTTTCGACGGACTCCAGAGCGGCACCGTCCTGGCCGCCAACCAGTGCGACCTGATTGCCGCCGCCGTGACCATCACCCCGGAGCGCGAGAAGAACCTGGCGTTCTCCGATCCGTACTACGACTCCCTGCAGTCGCTGCTGGTCTCCTCCGAATCAAAGGCCAAGTCCCTGGAGGACATGGCGGGCAAGAAGATCGGCATCCAGCAGGGCACCACGGGCGAAACCTATGCCCGGGACAAGGCACCTTCGGACACCGAGGTCATTGCCTACCAGACCGACGCCGAACTCTTCCAGGCGCTCCAGGCCGGCAACATCGACGCCGTCCTGCAGGACCTGCCCGTGAACCTCGGGCACACCGACGGGGATGCCTTCACCATCGCGGCCACCTTCCCCACCGGCGAAGTCTACGGACTGGCCATGAAGAAGGACGGGAGCGAAGAACTGGTTAAAGAGGTCAACAGCCAGCTCGCCGCCATGCGCGAGAATGGCAAGTACACCGAGCTCTACAACAAGTACTTCACGGAATAAGGCCCGCCCGCGGACCGGTTGCCCAGCGGCGCTCCGCCGTCGAAACCTCACGGAAATCAGACGTGCGTAGAATCTAGATTGCTTTCATCTGTTTACGAAGGGGCAATCGCCACTGGCTCCGTCCACGAAAAGGTTATAGATCCATGCTGACAAAAGCACGTAAAACCGCCCTGGCCGCAGTGACGCTGAGTGCCTTGGCGCTGACCGCCTGCGGCGGCGACAATTCCTCCACCGACGCCGGTGCCGGTTCCGACCTGGGTTTGGTCAACGAAGGAACCCTGACGGTTTGCTCCGAGATTCCTTACGTTCCCTTCGAATACGTCGAGGACGGGGAATACACCGGTTTCGACATCGACCTGATCACTGAAATCGCCACCGGCATGGGGCTGGAAACAGAAATCCAGCAGCAGGGCTTTGAGGCCATTCAGGGCGGCACAGCCGTCAGCGCCAACATGTGCGACCTCAGCGCCAGCGCCGTCACGATCACCCCGGAACGCGCCGAACGGCTCCTGTTCAGCGAGCCGTACTATGACTCGCTGCAGACCCTGATGGTTCCCAAGGGATCCGACATCTCCGGCATCGATGACCTGGCCGGCAAGCGGGTGGGCGTGCAGCAGACCACCACCGGCGCAGCCTATGCGCAGGAAAACGTCAAGGACGCCGAAATCGTGGAATACCCCGGCGACGGCGAACTGTTCCAGGCCATTCAGGGCGGCAGCATCGACGCCATTCTGCAGGACATCGCGGTGAATACCTCCCACACGAAGGAAGGCGACTTCGACATCGTGGAGGAATATGAAACCGACGAGTCCTACGGCTTCGCCACCAAGAAGGAAAACACTGCCCTGATCGAAGAGGTCAACACGCAGCTGGCTGAACTTCAGGACAACGGCAAGTACGACGAAATCTACAACAAATACTTTGCTGAATAAGCACTGATAAGCACTGCACGTTCCGCCGTCCCGGATTGTGATCCACTCCGGGACGGCGCCACACATCTTCCGCGGAAGGCCCCACCTTGAAACCCTCCACCCGCAGACGCCTCTTCCGGGGCGCCCTGTATGCCGTCTTTATCCTGGTCGTTCTGGCCGTAGTCCTGCTCGCGGACTGGAAAGCCATCGGGGTGAACTTCTTTGACCCCGAAGTGGCCAAGGAAGCCTTCCCGACCATCATCACGGTGGCCGCAAAAAACACCATCATCTACACGGCCATCGCGTTTACCGGCGGCCTGCTGCTTGGCCTGATCCTGGCCCTGATGAAACTCTCCCCCGTGGCACCGTACCGCTGGGCTGCCACCGCCTACATTGAAATCTTCCGCGGCCTGCCCGCCCTGCTGGTCATTTTCGCCTTTGCCTTCGCCGTGCCGATCGCCTTCTCCTGGCGTCCGCCGGGCGGCAACGCCGGCGCCGGCCTGATCGCCCTGATCGTGGTGTCCGCCGCCTACATCGCGGAGACCATCCGCGCCGGCATCCAGGCGGTTCCGTCCGGCCAGGTCGAAGCCGCACGTTCGCTGGGCATGGGCCCGGCCTGGACCATGGTCTCCGTGACCCTGCCGCAGGCCTTCCGCATCATCACTCCCCCGCTGACCAACGAGCTGGTGATCCTGATCAAGGACACCTCGCTGTTGTTCATCGCCGGCATGGCGCTGGCGGACCGCGAACTCACCACCTTCGCCCGCGACGCCGTCTCACAGAATGCCAACGCCACTCCGCTGGTGCTGGCCGCCCTGATGTACCTGATCATCACGCTGCCGCTGACGCAGCTGGTGGCAAAGCTTGAACGCCACAACCAGAGAGGCCGGTGACTGCCATGAGCACTGCAGCATCCAGCTCCCCCGCCGCCGCCCGCAACGCGGTGCCCGCCATCCAGGTGCGGAACCTGCACAAGAGCTTCGGCTCCAACGAGGTCCTCAAGGGCATCGACTTCCACGTGGACCAGGGTGAAGTGGTGTGCGTGATCGGCCCCTCCGGGTCCGGCAAGTCCACCCTGCTGCGCTGCGTCAACCGCCTCGAGGAGCCCACCAGCGGCACCATCCTGGTGGAGGGCGTGGACATCACCGATGAGGAAACGGACCTGGACAAGGTCCGCACCCGGATTGGCATCGTGTTCCAGCAGTTCAACCTCTTCCCGCACCTGAACGTGCTGAAGAACCTCACCCTGGCCCAGCGCCGCGCCAAGAAGCGCGGCAAGGTCGAGGCCGAGGAGATTGCCCGGAAGAACCTGGCCAAGGTGGGCCTGGCAGACCGCGGCGACGCGTTCCCGGCCCAGCTGTCCGGCGGACAGCAGCAGCGCGTGGCCATTGCCCGGGCCCTGTCCATGGATCCGGACATGATGCTCTTTGATGAGCCGACCTCAGCCCTGGACCCCGAGCTGGTGGGCGACGTGCTCGCCGTCATGCGCAACCTGGCCGAAGAAGGCATGACCATGATGGTGGTGACCCACGAGATTGGTTTTGCCCGCGAAGTCGGTGACCGCGTGGTCTTCATGGACGGCGGCGTGGTTGTTGAGCAGGGCCGCCCCGCGGACGTGCTGGACAACCCGCAGCACCCGCGCACCCGCGAGTTCCTTTCCAAGGTGCTCTAGCCGCATTACGCACAGCGGCGCCTTCCACAGCAGCACAGCAGCCCTCCCGCACGTCATGTGCGGGAGGGCTGCTGCGTTGGGGGTGTTACGCGAGCACTGCCCGCACGGCGCTCTTCACCTTCGCGTGCAGTTCCCGCAGCGAGTCCCGGCGCACCGGAACCTCCAGGATGGAACGGCCCGTGACGGGGGCGTCCAGGGCGGCGTCGAGCTCGTCGGCCGTGCGCGCCAGCGTGTGCGGCACCCCGTAGGCGGCGGCCAGGGCGGAGATGTCCACGGTGTGCGGGGTGCCAAAAAAGCGCTCGACAACGGCGGCGTACTCTTCGCGCTCCCCCAGCTCCCCATGCTCCAGCGTGGTGAAGATGCCGCCGCCGCCGTCGTTCAGCACCACCAGCTGCAGGTCAGGCTCCGGTTCCCCGGTGCCCAGAAGAAGGGCGCCGGCGTCGTGCAGGAAGGTGAGGTCACCCAGCAGCACCCGCGTGGGAATGCCGTTGGCCAGCGCAATACCCGCCGCCGTGGCAATGGTGCCGTCGATGCCGGCCAGGCCGCGGTTGGCATAGACGTCCAGCGGATGCCAGTCCGGCGCGGCCACCAGGTCCATGTCCCGGATGGGGTTGGAGGAGCCGAGCACGAGGTTTCCGTCAGTGTGGTCCCAGACCAGGTCCGCCACGTGCAGACCGTTCAACTCGCTCTGCCCGTCAAGCAAGGAGGACACGGCGGCCATCGCCGCGGCGGAGGCGGTTTGCCAGCGCTCCAGCCAGCCCGGGGCGCCTTCGCCGGCGAAGTCGAACAGGCCGGCGAGGTCGGTGATGACGGTTTCGGACCGGCGGCCGGCGGTGAACCAGTTGACCGGTCGCGGCACGTAGATGGCCTTTTCCACGTCCCGGCGGGCGAGCAGTCCGGCAACCGGCCGGGACAGGGTGGGCCGGCCGAAGACCACCACGCGCTCGATTTCCGGGCCCAGTTCCTCCAGCAGCAGCCGGTACGCGCCAATCGCGTTCGGGCCGAAGCGGGCGTTTGATGACGGTTCGGCCAGCAGCGGCAGTCCGGCGCGGCGGGCGAAGAGCGCGGCAATCTCCCCGGCGCCGTCACCGGCAATAACGACGGCGCGGCGGGTGCCGGAGTGCCTGGACAGCACTGCCGCTTCGCTGCCGGTGGCAACCGGCCCGGCGGACAATTCCGTGTCCGCGGCCGGCGCTCCTGCCGGCAGCCCGCCGTCGCCGTCGCCGGTGTCCTGCGGAATCAGCGGTTCACGGAACTGCAGGTTGATGTGGATCGGGCCCACCGGGCTGCCGGCGCTGACCTGGTCAAAGGCGGCGCTGATGGCTCCGGCGGGATCATCTCCGGCACGGACATCGGCGGTGGCGGCGGGGAATTGCGCAAAGATCCCCGGCTGGACGGTGGTTTGGTTGGCGCCGGTGCCGTGCAGTTCAGCGGGGCGGTCGGCGGAGAGCACCACCAGCGGCACTCCGGCGTGGTGCGCTTCCATCACTGCGGGCATCAGCTCGCCCACCGCTGTGCCGGAAGTGGTGACGACGGCGGCCGGGCGGTGTCCGCCGCGGGCCAGCCCCAGGGCGGTAAACCCGGCAACCCGTTCGTCGATGCGCACGTGCACCGTCACCCGGCCCTGCACCTCGGCTTCCGCCAGGGCGTAGGCCAGCGGTGCGCTGCGCGATCCGGGGGCAATAACGACGTCGGTCACTCCTGCCGCGGTCAGTGCTGACACGGCGGAGCGGGCTGCCTGCAGGGAGCTGAGGTTGGTTGCCGCTTCCGGCTCAGCGGGGCCGGCGGCGGAGGACGGGCTGGGGGACTTCGAGGATCCGGTCACTCCTCCATCCTAGGGTTCCCCCATTGGGTGTGTATCGCCGTCTAGTCCGAACGTTACTCCGGTGAGTTCCTCCGAGACCGCCCACAGCCGCCGCTGAACGGCCTGATCGTGGGACGCGGCGCTGGAGGCCACCAGCTTGGGATATCCGCGCACCTCACCGCGGTTGCCCGGACCGTAATACTGGCCGCCGGCAACGGCCGGATCTGTTGCGGCGCGGAGCATGGGCAGGGCTCCCATCTCCGGCTTCTGGATGAGCAGCGGCGCCAGCCGGGTGATAGGCACCCGAAGCGCGGCAGGAGCGTTGCGCATCAGTTCAGTGTTGGATACGCCGGGGTGGGCGGCCACCGCAATCGTGGTGCCGAGTGGTGCGAGCCGGCGCTGCAGTTCATAGGTGAACAGCAGGTTGGCGAGCTTGGCCTGGCCGTAGGCCCCCACGCGGCTGTACGAACGCTCCCACTGCAGGTCATCAAAGTGGATGGCGGCCCGGATGCGGTGCCCAACGCTGCTGACGGTCACGATGCGGGAGCCGGGAACGGACAGAAGATGGTCCAGCAGCAGGCCGGTGAGAGCAAAGTGGCCGAGGTGATTAGTGCCGAACTGCAACTCGAAGCCGTCTGCGGTGGTGCTCTTCGGGGTGTACATCACGCCCGCGTTGTTGATCAGAAGGTCGATGCGCGGATAGGCGGCACGAAGGTCCGCCGCCGCGGACCTGATCGACTCCAGCGAGGTCAGGTCAAGCTCCTGGACGGCGGTGTCACCGGCAATCCCCGCCGCTGCCTGCTTGCCTTTCCCGACGTCGCGGACGGCCAAGACCACCGTTGCGCCCCGGGCTGCGAGCATCCGGGCGGTTTCCAAGCCCAGCCCGGTGTTTGCGCCGGTCACTATGGCCACGCGGCCATGCTGGTCCGGGATGTGCTGTTTGGTCCATGTGTTGCTCATGATTCCCCTAAGAAACTGTCGGTCTGTTATGAGAAGCAAACCTAAGAGACCGGCGGTCTACTGTCAAGGGGCCAGCGGTGCCTCAGCTAAAGTGGGGCCGTGACATTCCAACGGGCACGAAGCGAGGAGCAGCGGCAGATCCGCCGCCGGGCGATCCTGGACACGGCGGCGGCGATGCTCGACGAAATGCCGGTGGCTGAGGTGAGCCTCAACGAGCTCAGCCGGCGGGTGGGCCTGGCCAAGTCCAACGTCCTGCGATACTTCGAGTCGCGCGAGGCGGTGCTGCTCGAGCTGCTCGACGACTATATGGGCGCGTGGCTCACCGATCTGGCGGAGGAGCTGGCCGCGGGCATCGAACCGCAGCCGGCAGCCGATGTGCGGGCTGACCAGCTGGCAGGGATCCTGAGCCGGTCGCTGGCGGACCGGGTGGTGCTGTGCGATCTTTTGGGCGCCCAGGGCGGCGTCCTGGAGCGCAACGTGTCGGTGGAGGTGGCCAAGCGGCACAAGCGTTCCTCCCTCGCGAGGCTCGCGGCCATGTCCGGGCTCCTGCGCCGTCACCTGCCCGAGCTTGGCGACGGCGCGCAGCTGTTTTGCCTGATGTCCCTCGTTTCGGCCGGCGCCCTGTCATCGTATGTGCCTCCGCCGCCCAGCGTCCTTGCCGCCTATGCGGAGGATCCCTCGCTCGGCGTGCTCAACGTGGACCTGCACAGTGCCCTGCGAACCGCCTTTACCTCGGCCCTTGTAGGGGTGCTGCCGCGCGGTTGAAGGCCCTTGCTGGGGTCGCCCTTCAGCCGCAATGGTCCAGGTGGGGATGAAATGCTCCATGTGGGAATGAAATGCTCCATGTGAGGATATGGTCTGGAAAGGGCATGCGTGACCGGCGGGCTGCCCTGGGAAAAAGACCGACGCCGCGGGTGGGGGGGCTGCTCATGGACGTTGACTCGTGGCAGGCAGCTTTTGCCCAGATCCTCGCGGCTTTCCTCGGGGCCGTGATCAGCGGCGGTTTGCTGTGGTGGTCGCTGCGCCGGGACCCCCGGCCGCTGCGCAATGGTTTCCTTGCCGTGGTGGCTGCCTACTATGTCCTGGGCCTGGTGTCGTTCGTGACCGGCAGGATTCCCGTCGTCAACCTCGGTGCTGACCTGGTTCTGCTCGCGGTGCTGGGAGCATGTGCCGTGAGCCTGCTGCTGCTGCCCCTGCTGCTGATCGTCAACGGCGTGTTCATGGTCCGCCGGGAGAATCGGTCGCTGGGCAATCTGCTCTCGCTGCTGGCAGGTGCCGCGCTTCTGGTCCTTCCGCTGCTGGTCGTGTGGTTGTTCAGGCACGAGAACAGGGTGACCGGCGCGATCGGGGTCGGCCTGCTGACCGCCCAGACCTGTCTGGGTCTGTTGTTCCTGGTCTTTGCCGCCCATACCGCGCTCTATGCGGTCCTGGCCCGCCGGGCACCGGCCCAGGCGGTGATCGTGCTCGGTGCCGGCCTGCTTTCCGGGCAGGTGCCACCGCTCCTGGCAGGACGCCTGGAGCGAGCCCTTGCAGCCGCGGCCCAGCGGCAAGCAGGAGCCGGCGGCAGCATTCCGATCGTTCCAAGCGGCGGGCAGGGCCGCGATGAATCCCGTTCTGAGGGGGAAGCCATGGCGGATTGGCTGCGCGGCCGAGGAGTCCCTGACCGGGACATTTTGGTGGAGGACCGGGCGCGAACCACCGAGGAAAACCTCCGCTACAGTGCGGGTTTGCTGCAGCGGGCCGGCATAGCTCAGCCCTACCTGATCGTGACAAACAACTACCACGCGCCCCGGGCCGCGATGCTGGCCCGAAAAGTCGGGCTTAACGCCCAAGCCGTCGGCTCCCCCACCGCCCTGTACTTCTGGCCCAGCGCCTATCTTCGGGAGTTCATAGCGGTCATGGCCGGCCACCGGCTGCTGCTCTGCCTGGCTGGGCTGGCGGTCATGACCATGACCGTTCTCGTCTGGCTTTCCCTCAGCGCCTGACCGCCGCCTACGAGGCGCGGAACTCGTGGGCGGAGAGTTCTTCAGTCAATTCCATGCAGCGCAGGCGCGCCGGGGAGAAGTCGTAGGGCATCTTGCCAACGGCTTCGACCAGGCTCATGGCCCCTTGCCCCACGCCGCAGGCCCGGCCGTCGCTGTCCCCACTGTCAACAGCGGGGTGCAGAGCATCCCAGGAGTCGAAAAGCTCATCGTCGTCCTGCGCCAGGCCGGAATGTTCGATGGCTGCCTGGATCATCAGTTCGAAGGCGTGCCGATCGGCAGCCACCTGCGCCACCCGGGGGTCGTCGACGGCAACCGTGTCATCAAGTGATTCCTCGGCGGCATCAACCCGGTCGGATTCCTCCCGCAAACCGGGGTGTGTGGCCACGGCGATGAAACGGGCGGCTTGGACGGCCGCGCCGAGCGGGCCGAAAATCCGCTCGGTGACCAGCAGGATGTCCAGGTCCGCCTGGCGCAGAGAACCGCCGGGCATGCTCTTCAGCCGGCGGGTGACGAAGTCGGACAGCAGGCCCATCCTGCCCTCCGGGGTGCGCATGGCCTGCACCACAACGCCGCGGTCACCGCCGGTACCTGCCGGGGCCGTGTCGTCGAAAGCGCCACGGATCCCGTCCACGGCGATGCCGGCGTCGACCATCTTCCGGATCCACAGCAACCGGATCATATCTTCGTAGCCATATTGGCGGTCGTCTCCGCCGCGTCCAGGCTCGGGGAGCAGGCCTGCCTCCTGGTAGTGGCGAATCCCCTGCGGTGTCATGCCGAGGAACAATGCGGCGTCGTTGATCCCGACCTGACGCGGCGGGATAAGGGATGGATGCATGGCCGGGGCCTTCCTCAAGGAAACAGGACGTGAGCCCACTGAACCACATAACGCCACGGAAGCTGCAACTCCAGGCACTCCGCCCGCGGGCAAGCGTGTGGTGCGGCGGGGGCGGGAAGTTAGCGGTAGTCTCGGCACCGTAACGGCAACGAAGCCGGCGCTCAGCACCCCAAGGAGAAACATGAAAGTCCTCATCACCGGCGCTCACGGAAAAGTGGGCCGCGCCGTTACGCAAGCGATGATCGATGCCGGCCATGAAGTCATGACCACTGACCTCACACGTCCCGGTTACGAGCGCAAGCCGGAAGGAACCCCCAAATACACGCGGGCAGACCTCACCGACGCGGGCGAGGCCTACGCCGTCGTGCGTGGAGCTGACGCCGTCGTGCATGTGGCAGCTATCCCCGAGCCGTCGGGCCATCCGCCCCATGTCGTCTTCCAAACGAATTTGATGGCGACGTTCAACGTGCTGGAAGCCGCCGTCCGTTTCGGCGTCAAACGCTTCGTTTACATCTCCAGCGAAACGGTGCCCGGGTTCTTCTTTGCCGAGCGCGATTTCCTTCCCGAGTACGCACCGGTGGACGAAGATCATCCGATTCATCCTCAGGACCCCTACGCGCTCTCCAAGCATTTTGGCGAGCAGCTGATGGACGCCGCGGTGGCGCGGTCCGACATTCAGTGCATCTCCATCCGTCCCAGCTGGGTGCAGTTTGAAGGCAACTACGAAACAAACCTCGGGCCGCAGATCCGCGACAGCTCGGTGCTCAGCCCCGGTTTGTGGAGCTATGTGGATGTGTATGACCTGGCCGACGCCATTGTCCTCGCCACCGAATCGGACCTGCCCGGCCACGAGGTTTTCTATATCGCTTCACCGGACAACGTGGGCGGCCACAACTTCGCCGAGATCCTGTCCAAGTACTACGGCGACCAGATCGAGCTGCGCGGCCTCGACCGGCCCGACGCCTCGGGGATTTCCAGCGGCAAGGCCCATAAAATGCTGGGCTGGGAGCCGAAGCGGTCCTGGCGCGACTACCTGGATGCCGAAGGAAAAGCGCTCAAGCAGTAGAGCGGGACGGTCAACGGCGGGGGCTGGGTCCGTTTTGTCCCCGCCGTTCCGGGAATCGCCGCTCCCGGAACCGCATTCCGAGGACGGCCACTGCGAGCAGCAGGGTCAAACCACCCAGGATCCCGGTCAGCCACAGGCGTTGGGAATCATGGGGGCTGAAAAGCCCCGGAATCGACAGCAGAAGTGCGGCCCCCAGGACTGCCATCCCCATAAAGGTGCCAAGAAACAGACGGTTCGGTTTATGCTGCATAACCAGCCTTCCCAACGTTCTTCCTGTCGAACAAATCAATCCAGATTGTTTCGATATTCCGGCCCACGCTATCAGCCGGGCTAGATTGTGACTTCTGCACACTATTCATTCTTGGGGGGAACCGGATGGCCGACACCAAACGCAACAAACGCGTGAAGTCCCGAACGCTGAAGGTTGTTATGGGTTTCGGCCTGGCACTTGCCGTGCTGGGCCTGGCCGTGCTGGTCCAGAACCTGGTCTTTTTCTCGCACATTTACGACCTGGAGACCTGGGAGAAGGACGTCACGGTGCCGGGAGGGCTCTTCGCCCTGTCCCCATCACAAATCAGCCAGCTGGCGCTCCTCGACGCCGTCCCGGGAGGCCTGTTCCTGATCTCCTTCTGCTTGATCTGTTCCGCGCGGGTTCTGCGGGGCAAAGTGGGCACCGTCGATACGAGAGGTTTGGAGGGCGGATCCGTTGTATCCCTCAACACCTATCTCACGCCCCGTGCCCATCTGGCCTGGCTTGGTGTGGCAGCCGCTTTCTGGTTCGCGCTGATTCCCCTGCCGGTTTTCCTGGCACTCGGGGGCGGGTGGCCTGCCACTGTGCGGGACCTCCCCCAGGACCACGTTTGGGTAAACCTCGCCCTGTACGGCGGCCTCGCCGCGGCCGCCGCCGGCACCCTCATGGTCTCCCACCTCAAGAAGCAGCACTATCTGGCGCTGGAGGCTGCGGACAATCTCCGGCCCAATGAGCCGCAGCGCGGGATATGGCGGTGGATCACGTTCCGCTGGCGCTTTGACCTGTGGCTGGGCGCTGTGGGAGGAGCGGCCATCGGAGGGTCCCTGATTGCGCTGCCGTTCAACGCTGTCGCCGGGTTCGTGGTTTCCCTGGTCATCGGCGTCGTCCTGATGGTCGCCGCAGTTCTCCTGGCCCGCCAGTACTGGCGTGCCGGCCTGCCTCTGGGACTAGCTGAATCCTTCGCCTAACCCGGTCAGCCGCTCTCACCCAAAAGGTGCTCGGCATAGTCCGGCAGTCCGCGCAGGTGGGTGCCGCCGTCAACCAGGAGGTCGACGCCGGTGATCCAGGTGGCATAGTCGGAGGCGAGGAAGATCACTGCTTTGGCGACGTCGGAGGGTTCCCCCATCCGGTCAATTGCGAAGCTGCGGTGAAACGCGTCGGTGAGGGTCTGGGGCAGGGCGCCCGCGGCCGGCACCACGCCGGGAGAAACCGAGTTGACCCGGATGCCGTAGCGGCCGGCTTCCAAGGCTGCCACCTCGGTGAACTTCAGGATTCCGGCCTTGGCCGCGGCGTAGTGCGCGTTGCCGCGGGTGGTCCCGTACACGTCAACGGCCCCGATGTTCACGACGGCGCCGGCGGTGCCGCTGGCGCGCATCCGCCGGATCGCCGCGCGGGTGCACAGGAACGTCCCGGTCAGATGAGTGTCGAGGACGGTTTTCCAATCCTCCTCCGACAGATCCGCGATCAGGCCCAGGCTGTAGTTCCCGGCCACATTGGCGACGACGGCCACCGGCCCAAGCTCCGTCTCGGCGGTCTCAAACATGCGTTCCACGTCCGCCGCCACCGCGGCATCGGCGACAACCGGCAGCGCGCGGCGGCCGGGATGGGCGGCGGTGAGCTTCTCTGCGGCAGCTTCCACTTCCGGAGGGGTGCGGGAGGTGATCACGACGTCGGCCCCATGGGCCATGAGATAGTCCGCGACGGCGTATCCGATGCCCTTGGAGCCACCGGTCACAATCGCAACATTTCCTGCCAGCTGCACAGTGTTTCCTTTCTCGTCCCGGTTGTCCTTTTTCATCCCGAAGGCGGCGTGAACTGGCTTACGGTGAATTCCGCGCCCTGCGGGTCTCGGATCCGTGCGGTGCGCGACCATTCCTCGTCGCTCTGGTCCACAACGACGGCGCCGAGCCGCTCTGCCTGGTCTGCTGTCCCATCGCGGTCCTCCACGGCGAAGGTGACATGCCAGTGCGGCCGCTGATTGCCAGCGGCATCCACGTACCAGGCAATGGCGTCCTCGAACCCGGGCGGGACGGAGATTTCAGCCTGCCGTTCCCGGATGCCGGGATCAACCGTGGACTGAAGATGGTTGCCGTAACCTGGCCTGCGGACCAGCCATCCGTAGCCCAGGTCATCGGCCTCCCAGCCGAAGGCGCTGCCGTAAAACGCGGCGGCAGCACCGACGTCGGCCGTGTGCAAGTCACTGAAGTTCCACGCCCCGGGGACGTTGACCGCCTGTGTTCCCGGCCGGCGCCGGGCCTGCCAGATGCGGAACCCGGCACCTTGCGGATCGTACAGCGAAGCGGCGCGGCCACCCTCCCCCGCGTCGGCCGGCTCCGACTGCACCGTGGCGCCTGCAGACTGCAGCCGCTCGGCTGCGGCATCGGCGTCGTCAACGGCCACATAGGTGTTCCAAGACGCAGCCTGTCCATCGTTGCCTGCCAGTCCGCCGACGTCGGCGCCGTTCAGCCGCGCAATCAGGTAGCGGCCCGGCGCTCCCGGCGGCATGGCGTCCTCGAACGTCCAGCCAAAGAGGCCGCCGTAGAAGTCTGCTGCGGCATCGACGTCGGGCTGCTCGGTGTCGATCCAGCACGGCACGCCCGCGGGGTAGGTCCTGGGTGTCATGGCTTGCTCCCCTCCACGGCCACAGCCTAGTGGCCCGGGAGCGGGCGGGGTACCCCGGCTTCAGCTCTGGTGTGTGGAGCCCCCGGCCCGGGTTCGCCGGTGTTGTCAGCGTTGACGAACATCAGCGCGGCCCGTAGCCTCGGCGGGCAGGTGCGCACGCACTACTTCGATCTTGGGGAGGCCCGATGAGCGGGAACACCGATTCCCGCCCATCGGGGTGGAACCCAACGTGGACTGAGCTGCCGCCCAAGCGGCGGCGGTTCTGGCTGTGGCTCGTCCTGCTGCTGTTTCTGATCGCCCCCGGGACTTGCATTCCGCTGGAAGCCCTCGGCGCCTCACCTTTCGCAGCAACGCTCATTGCGCTTGGGCTGGTGCTGCTGGTCATGTTCCCTCTCGGACGGGCAGCATGGCTGGAGCTGCGGGACAGCTACGCCACCGGTGCGGAAACTCAACCGCAGGTTACGTCCCGCGGTGTCGCCGGATGGCTGGTTTCAACGGTCATTGTTTGGGCTGTTGTTGTCGCGGTGACCGTGTGGTTTGGGCCGCGGATTCCCACGCTGCCCGTCATAGTCATGGTCCTGGCAGCGCAGCGCTGGTACCAGTGGCGGGTTCAGCCGGGGGCGGACTGATCCCTGCTGTCCCGATCAGCTGGAGTGGCGCCGTTAAACCATGGAAGCGGGAACCATTCGGTTCCCGCTTCCATTTCAGCCGCCTTCAGAGCCGGCGCAGCGCAAGCCGGTCCTGACTGCTAGTCGCCGCTGGCGGCTTTTACCTTGTCCGGCTGTTCCTCCGGCCCTTCCACTGCCTCCGGGTCCTGCACGCTGTCCGTGTACCACTCGGTGAGTGCGGGATCGTCGCTCTCGAAGTCAGCGCCGGCGCCTTCGGCCTCGGGCACGTGGGCGGTGCCGAAGACGAAGTCGTCGCCGTGCTCGTCGATGCCACGGCGCACTCCGCCGCTGATGGCCTCCAGCGCGTACCGGCGCCGAATCATCAGCGGGTCGTTACGCAGGTCCTTGGCCCATGAGATCATCAGGCCGACCAGGATAAAGGTGAACGGCAGCGCGCAGGTCACCATGATGGACTGCAGTCCCGAGAGGGCGTTGCGGCCGCCGGCCAGCAGCAGGAACATGGCGATCAGCCCGAGTGCCACCGACCAGATGATGGTCACCGATTTAGCGGGCACGGGCCGGCCCGATTGGGACATGGAACCCATGACGTTCGAGGCGGAGTCCGCAGCGGTGACGAAGAAGACCAGAATCGCGAGCATGCACACGATCGGCGTCACGGAGCTGAACGGCAGGTTGCCGAGCAGATCGAACATGACGTTCTCTCCGGTACCCGTCACCGTCAGGTCCTGCCCGTTCTGGTTCATCCAGATGGCGGTGCCGCCGAAGACCGTGTACCAGCAGATGGAGATGGTCATGGGAACGAAGACGACGACGGTGACGAACTGGCGCAGGGTGCGGCCCTTGGAGATCTTGGCGATGAACATGCCCACGAACGGCGACCAGGAGATCCACCATGCCCAGTACAGGGTGGTCCAGCCGGTCAGGAATTCCTCCTGTTCCGCGCCCTGGCCTGCGAAGACGGTCAGCATGTCGGGCAGGCTGCCGGCAAACGCGATGAGCGATGCCGGCAGCAGATCGAGCAGGAAGAACGTCGGCCCGGCCAGCAGGACAAAGAGCGTCAGCAGAATGACCAGGGTCATGTTGAGGTTGGAGAGCAGCCGGATGCCCTTCTTGATGCCGGCTACCGCGGAGATGGTGAAGACAACCGTCAGGAGGCTGATGGCGACGACGACGAAGCCGTTGCCCAACTCCTGGCCCGTGATAATCGAGACTCCGGTGCGGATCTGGATCGCGCCGATGCCCAGCGAGGTCGCGGTGCCGAACAGCGTCACCAGCACGGCGGAAACGTCGATGATTTTTCCCAGCACCCGGTTGTTGCCGTCGGGGAAGACCGGTTCGAACAGCGACGAGATCAGCGGCAGCCGGCCGCGCCGGAACGACGCGTAGGCCAGGGCTCCGCCCACCAGGGCGTAAATGATCCAGGCGAGGCTGGCCTGGTGCAGGAAGGTGGTCGACATGGCCGGCAGGATGGCGGCGGAACTGCCGGCCTCGGCGTCAGTCGAGGGCGGCGGGGAGAGGAAATGACTGAGTGGTTCCATCGGCCCGTAGAAGATCAGAGCGATGCCCAGACCAGCTGCGAACAGCATGGAAATCCAGGACGTCGTGGAGTACTCCGGCGTGCTGTCGTCGGCCCCCAGCCGGATCTTGCCGGTCGGCCCGAAGCCCACCACCAGCATAAAGACCGCGGCGGCAACCATGGTGGCGTTAAACAGCCAGCCGAAATGCACAACCACCCAGCCCTGTATTCCGGTGCCCACGGAACTGAGGTTGCTGGGCGCAAAAATTGCCCACGCCAGAACGGCGAGAGAGATGGCCATGGCAAAAATGAACACGCTGCGCCGGGTCGGATAGCTGACCCCGGTGTCCTCAACGCTGATGCCCGGGATCAGCCCGGGGTGGAGGCTGAGCGCTGGGGAGGAAGCAGCGGTACGCAGCGCTTTTTTCACACGCTCAACCGGACGCCCGGCGGGTTTGCGCACCGGAGACCCCGACACGCTCGATCCGTCGGTGCTGCCGGAGACGTGCTCTGGTGGTGAAAAGTCGGAATTCATAACGCTAAACATTAGTGCAAGGGCGGACATTACTCTAATTCATGTGAATTGCTCCGCACCTTACATATAACCCGGCAAGCGCGGCGCAAGCACTCTTACATCATACCGCGGCAGCACTTATCGCTGGCGTAAATCACCCACTGGCCTAAGGTTCGGTTGATCACAGTGCGGCCGCTCGAAATCGCCGGAACCGCGCCCCATACCCGGCCACGGCTCCCGGAAGAGTGCATCGAAGTTACCGGCAGTGCAGTCGGCAGATATACATAATTTCCAACAATTTAAGTTCTCTGCATTAACTATTCCAATCATTCTTAGGCGCATTACCAACAGCCGTATCGTTGGCAAAGATTCTGTCTCCCCAGGCACCCATCCCGCGCATTCCAGACCCCGGGGATTTATTCCTTGACCAGCCCAACCGCTCATTAAAGAACGGGAGCGGGAACCACCCGGTTCCCGCTCCCGTTCCTACCCGGACAAAGTCCTAGTCGATGGCGCCGGCCTTCGCTTTGTCCGGCTCCTCCGTCTCCGAGTGCTCTTCCTCCGGCCCTTCCACTGCATCCGGATCCTGCACGCTGTCCGTGTACCACTCGATCAGCGCGGGGTCGTCGCTCTCAAAGTCCGCTCCGGCGCCTTCGGCCTCCGGGACGTGTGCAGCGCCGAACACAAAATCGTCGCCGTGCTCGTCAATGCCGCGGCGCACGCCGCCGCTGATGGCCTCCAGCGCGTAGCGGCGCCGGATCATGTAGGGATCGTTGCGGAGGTCCTTGGCCCACGAGATCATCACCCCGATCAGAATGATCGTGAACGGCAGTGCGCAGGTCACCATGATGGATTGGAGTCCTGAGAGGGCGTTCCGGCCGCCGGCCAGCAGCAGGGCCATCGAAATTAGCCCAAGGGCAGCCGCCCAGACAATGGTTACCGCCTTGGAGGGCACGGGCCGCCCGGACTGGGACATGGACCCCATGACGTTGGCTGCGGAGTCCGCAGCGGTGACGAAGAAGATCAGAATGGCAATCAGGCAGACAATCGACGTGACGGCGTTGAAGGGAAGGTTGCCCAGCAGGTCGAACATGACGTTCTCCCCCGCCCCCTTGACGGTCATATCCATGCCGTTCTGGTTCATCCAGATGGCGCTGCCGCCAAAGACGGTGAACCACACGATGGAAATAGCCGAGGGAACAAAGACCACAACGGTGACGAACTGGCGCAGGGTCCGGCCCTTGGAAATCTTCGCAATAAACATGCCCACAAACGGGGACCAGGAGATCCACCAGGCCCAGTACAGAGTGGTCCAAGCGGTCAGGTATTCCTCTTCCCCGGCACCCTGGCCGGCGAAGACGGTGAGCATGTCCGGCATATTGCCGACAAACGCGATGAGCGAGGCTGGCAGCAGATCCAGCACGAAGAACGTCGGCCCGGCCAGCAGAACGAAAACGGCCAGTAGGATCACCAGGGTCATGTTGGCATTGGACATCAGCCGGATGCCCTTTTTGATGCCTGCCACGGCGGAAACCGTGAAGACAATAGTCAAGAGGCTGATGGCCGCAACGACGAATCCGTTGCCAAGCTCCTGTCCGGTAATGATCGACACTCCGGTGCGGATTTGAAGCGCCCCGATGCCCAGCGACGTCGCAGTTCCGAAGAGGGTGACCAGGACGGCGAAAATATCGATGATCTTTCCCAGAACGCGGTTGTTGCCGTCCGGGAAGACCGGTTCAAACAGGGAAGAAATCAACGGCAGCCGCCCGCGCCGATACGATGCATAGGCCAGGGCCCCGCCCACCAGTGCGTAGATGCACCAGGCGATGCTGGCCTGGTGCAGGAAAGCATCCGTCATGGCCGGGAGGATGGCGTCGGAGGTGCCGGCCTCGGCGTCGGTGGAGGGCGGGGGGCTCAGGAAGTGGCTGAGCGGTTCCATCGGCCCGTAAAAGATCAGGCCGATGCCCAGGCCCGCGGCAAACAGCATGGAGATCCAGGAAGTGGTGGAGTACTCCGGCGTGCTGTCGTCGGCGCCAAGGCGGATCTTGCCGGTGGGTCCGAAGCCCACCACCAGCATGAACACCACGATGGCCACGACAGTGGCGTTGAACAACCAGCCGAAATGAGTGACCACCCACCCCTGCATGGTGGTGCCCGCCAGGTTGAGGTTCTCCGGCGCCATCGCGGCCCAGGCCAGGACGGCGAGCGAGACGGCCAGAGCGACGATGAATACACTTCGCCTGGTCGGGAAGCTGGCCCCGGTATCCTCCACGCTGATACCCGGAACGAGCCCAGGATGAATACCAAATGTCGGCTCCGACGCAGCATGCCGCAGAGCTTTTTTCACCCGTTCAACCGGACGGCCTCCGGAGGACCTGCGCTCCGGTGAACCGGTGACGGATGACCCGTCGGTGCTGCCCGAGACGTGGCCTGGAGGTGAAAAGTCAGAATTCATAAGCAATGACATTATCGTAGGAATTATGACAACTCCGATTTCCGGGAAGAGCAGTGCCCGGACGTAGCAGAATGCCGGGGCTTCAAATTCCGTCATAATGCGCGCTTATCGCCAGCAGCCATGAGATAGTTTGCGTCCCGCGGAGAATGATGCCATCAATATGCCGCGAATATCCGCCGTAAATGGAGGCAGGCTGTTTGAAGCCACTCCCGTTGACTCATGCCAGTTCCCTCTTTAGGCTGACGGGCAAGCCGGAGCCGTACCGCGTTTTTCCGCCTCGCACGCTCCCGCAGCTGCTGGAAGGAAAACGCCATGCCGCTCTACGCGTACCGCTGCCCGGAGTGCTCGGACTTCGAGGTCTCCTTCGACATGGGCCAAGCTCCCGCCGATATCCAGTGCCCCGCCTGCAAAACGTCCTCTCCGCGCCGTTTTACCGCACCGCATCTTTCCCGCGCGACTTCCAGCGCATACCGGCTGATCGAGAGCACGCAGCGCTCGGCGTCGGAGCCCGCCGTCGTCCGCTCCCCCGGCCCGGCCACCCCCGGTGCCGCGGGTCCGGTGTCCAGAAATCCCGCAGTCAGCACAAATCCGCTCCACCGAAAGCTGCCCCGCCCCGAATAAACCGAAAATCCTGTATCCAGCCAAGGAGTTGCCATGCCTCAGGTCGTTTTTCCCCTGGATTCGTCCAAGAAGTTCGAGGACCAGGAAAAGCTGGGCCACAACCGGTGGCACCCGGAAATTCCACCGGTGGCGGTGCTGAAGCCCGGAGACTCGTTCCGGGTGGACTGCCGGGAATGGTTCGACGGCGCGATTGTCAATGACGACTCCGCCGAGGACATCCTTGATGCTCCCCTGCTGACCGTGCACAAGCTCAGCGGCCCGTTTGCGGTGGAGGGCGCCAAGCCCGGGGACCTGCTGGTGGTGGACATCCTCGACGTCGGGCCCATCCCCCAAGAGGACAGCGGTCCGCTGGCGGGGCAGGGGTGGGGGTACACCGGGATTTTCGCGCGGGAGAACGGCGGCGGGTTTCTGACCGAGCAGTTCCCGGACGCGTACAAGGCCATCTGGGATTTCACCGGACAGGTGGCCACGTCCCGGCATGTACCGGGCGTTTCCTTCACCGGCCTGATCCATCCCGGGCTGATGGGAACCGCACCGTCGGCCGCCCTGCTGGCGAAGTGGAACCAGCGTGAAGGCGATCTGATCGCCACCGACCCGCACCGGGTGCCGCCGCTGGCGCTGCCGCCCGAGGCCGAACATGCGGTGCTCGGCGGCCTGCCCCGCGACCAATGGGAACGTGTGGGCGCCGAAGCCGCGCGCACCGCTCCCCCGCGGGAGAACGGCGGCAACCAGGACATCAAAAACCTGTCCAAGGGCTCCCGGATCTTCTATCCGGTGTTTGTGGACGGGGCGAACCTCTCCGTCGGGGACCTGCACTTTTCCCAGGGCGACGGCGAAATCACCTTCTGCGGTGCCATCGAGATGGGCGGGTTCATTGACTTACGGGTGGACATCATCAAGGGCGGCATGGACACCTACGGGGTGCACGAAAATGCGATCTTCATGCCCGGGAAAGTGGATCCGCAGTTCAGCGAGTGGATTGCGTTTTCCGGCACGTCCGTAACGCTGGATGGTGAGCAGCGCTACCTCGACTCGCACCTGTCCTATCAGCGGGCCTGCCTGCACGCGATCGATTACCTGACCAAGTTCGGCTACAGCCCCGAGCAGGCGTACCTCCTGCTGGGCGCCGCCCCGATCGAGGGCCGGCTGTCGGGCGTGGTGGACATCCCCAATTCCTGTTCCACCGTGTACATCCCGACTTCCATCTTTGACTTCGACGTGCGGCCATCCGCATCCGGGCCGTTCCGGATCGATCCCGGCATCGGCGCCCCACGGGCCGCAAACAGGTAAGCAGGGGCGGATCGGTGGGGCAGAATGAAGTGATGCAGCCCAACCCCTCCGTCCCCGCAGACCAGCGGAAGCCGAACCTCACCGAACAGGTCATGGAGCATGTGCGCACCTCGGTAATCTCCGGGACGATGGCTCCCGGGGAGTGGTACAGCGTGTACCAGCTGGCGGACCAGCTGAACTTTTCCCGGTCGCCGGTCAGGGACGGCCTGCTGCGGCTGGAGGAAGCCGGACTGATCCAGTTCGTCAAAAACCGGGGATTCCGGGTTATCCCCACCACGCCGGCCGATGTCGCCGAAATCTTCTCCATCCGGATCGCCCTTGAAGTTCCGGCCGCGCGCCGGGCAGCCCGGGCCGGCGGCGCCGCGTGCCTAGCTGAACTGCGCGCTGCCATGGACCTGGCCGCAGCGGACGATAACGAGGAATTGTTCTTCCAGCTTGACCGTGACCTGCACGATGCGATCCTTGTGGCCGGCGAAGCCAGGCGGGCGCGGGAAGTGATCGACCGGCTGCGGTCCGCCACCCGGCTGCTGGGCGCCTCCACCGCTGTATCCCACCGCGGATATGAGGACATTACCCGCGAGCATGATCCGATCCTGGAGGCCATTGGACGCGGAGACGCCGAGGCGGCCGGTGCGGCGATGCGGGAGCATCTGATTTCGACCGGCCGCCTGCTGGTTGACCAGGCGCTGCAGCGCACCGGTGGTTCCGAAGACGCTGACGAACTATGGGACCGGCTGACCGCCGGTTACCTCTCCTAGCTTTTCCTAGCCTTCGCTCTGGCCTGCGCCGGCGCCGTCGTCCGCTGTCCGTTTGAAGTACTGGAGGATGAAGGCGATGAGGGCGCAGGCTGTGGCGAGGGAGAACGTAAGGTCCGCGAATGCGGCGTCCACTCCGGCAACAATGTCCCCGTTGAGCAGCAGCACTCCTGCCATCTGCCCAAAGACAACGACGGCGCCGGATACCAGGAATGCGGCGAGGGTTATCCAGAAAAGGATCTCGAGAATGCGTTTCATGGTGTCTGGTCCTAACTGGGGATCGGGAGGAAGCCCATTCCGAGCAACCAGCCAATAAAAATGATGGGGATAACGAAGTAGGTCACCAGCGGCAGGAAGGTTGTTGACGGATTCACTTCCGCCAGGCCGGAGGCAAGGTAGATCGGCGCGCCGACGGGCGGTGAGGCGCCTTCCGTGGAGGTGCAGACCAGCACGGTGCAGATGGCCACCACCGGCGGCACGCCTACGCTGATCAGGCCGAGCACGGCCGGTGCTCCGATGGCTGCGGCAGTGGCCGTGGACGAGAGCGGCGTAGCCACAATGACGCAGAGCACGCACACCACGGCAACCATCAGGGCCTTGGGCAGGGCCAGTCCATCAAGCATCCCGCTCAGCTGCGGCCCAACCCCGAGTTCTTCCATGACCCCGGATGCGGCCAGCGCGGCAAAAAGCGAAACGCCGACGGTGGAGAACTGCGGTATTTCCCTGCGCATCGACTTCACGAATTCCGGCCATCGTGCCCTGAGCCGCTTGCGGCCTTCGATCAGGGCGATCACGGAGATCAGGATCGGAACCCACACGATGATGGAGATGGATCCAATGGCGTCTTCGCCCACGCGCTCCGGGCTGGAGAGGAACCGGGACAGCGGCCCGAAGGTGAGCAGCACCGGAACCAGGATGCCGATGAAGATGAGGGTGGAGGACCAGCCCTGCCGCAGGGCGACGCCGAACCGGACCACAAGTTCGGCCGGTGTGGCGGGAATTCCGTCCTTACGCGTCCAGAACCAAACCAAGGCCAGGCGGTACAGCACGCAGTAGGTGCCGGCAACGGCCAGCGATACGTAGACGTCGCCGGAGGAAACGCCCACGGCTGCGGGCGTGGCCAGGAGGATGAACATGGTCGAGTTGGGCGGCAGGGAAACGCCCAGGCCCGAGTTGCCGGCCACCAGGGTGGCGGCCCGGGGGCCGGACCATCCAGTGGATTTCATCCAGGGGATGGTCACCGATCCGACCGTGGCCGCGTTTCCGGCGGTGGATCCTGCCACCAAGCCGACGGCGGCGGATCCTGCGGTGGAAACGTAGGCCGCTCCCCCGCGGAGCCGTCCGAAGACCGAGTTGAAGATCTCGATCAGCCTCTCGATGAGGCCGGTTGCGGCGACAACTACGCCCATGAAAACGAAGGCCATGCCGGCGAAGGTGACGTCATTGGACACCGCGCCCGTTGCGCTCCTCCACAGCAGCGGAAGAGCCTGCGTGCCGCCGGCGAGCGATGCGCCCACCAGGGCGACCAGCAGGGATTCCGAAATCGGGCGCTTCACGATGACGTTCATGACCACCGTGACGACGATGAAGATGAGGAGGGCGACGATGCCCATGAGGCGGCTCCAGGTAGATGTTATTGCGACCTGGATCACAGTAACATGTTACTTGCCTTACTCCTCCTTTATTGCACCCCTCAGAACCTGCGCCAGGTGCTTTCCCGCCATCCCGGTGCCTTCCTTGATTTGGGTCCGGCAGGAGAACCCGTCAGCGAGGATGAGGGCATCCTCCTCGAGTCCGCGGATGCGCGGGAACAGTTCCCGCTCCCCCAGATCACGTGACATCTGCCCGTGTCCCGGCTCGAACCCCCAGTTGCCTGCCAGCCCGCAGCATCCGGTTTCTATCGTCGACTCGTTGACGCCCAGCTGCTCCAGCACCTCGGACGTTCCGCCGTGGCCCTTGCGGGACCGCTCGTGACAGTGGACCTGGCTGAGTGCCTCGGCACGCACTTCCCCGAAGGGCCAGGGCTGGTCCGTGGCCTCCGCGGACCGGGCGGCAATAAACTCACCGAGCGACACCACCTGCCGGGCCAGGGAATGGACCCGCGGATCGTCATGAAGCAGCTGGGGCGCCTCCTCCATGAGCATCGAGGTGCAGGACGGTTCCAGGCAGATCACCGGGGTGGAACCGTCAAGGTGCTCTTCAATCCGGTCCAGGGTGGAACTGATGACCTTCTTCGCGGTCTCCAGCTGGCCGGTGGAGTGCCAGGTCAGGCCGCAGCAAAGGAAACCCTGCGGCACAATCACGTCATAGCCCAGGGCCTCGAGGACTTCGGCTGCCGCGGTGGGAACTGCGGTGTCCAGGTGGTTGGAAAAGCTGTCGGGCCACAGCACCACCTTGCCGGCGCTGCCCCGGGTGAGCGGCTTGCGGCGCCTGGCCAGCGACTGGAAGCTGCGCGGAGCGAAGCGGATCATGCCGCGGCTGGAGTCAATGCCGCCCAGGCGCATCACGAGCTTTTCCACCGGGCGCAGGCGCAGCAGACTGTCGGCAACCCGGGCGGCACCCGGAATCCGGTGCAGCAGGTGGGCCGAAAGGGGAAGCCATCCCATGGAGTAGTGCGCCATGGGACGGCGGCGTGAGGTGTAGTGCTGGTTCAGGAATTCGGACTTGTAAGTGGACATATCCACATTGACCGGACATTCGGAGGCGCACGCATGACAGCTCAGGCACAGGTCAAGTGCGTCCTTGACGTCCTCGGAATCCGTTCCCTCGGGGTAGGTCTCACCTCGGAACATTTCGGAGAGGACGCGGGCCCGCCCGCGGGTGCTGTGGACCTCGTCTCCGGTGATTTGGAACGAGGGGCACATGGCTTCCGACTCGGACCGGCACAGCCCCACCCCCACGCACCGGTTGACGGCGTTGACCATCGAACCGCCGTCGCGGGTGAGCGCGTGCAGCGGAATGAATTCCCGCGTCCGCTGTCCGGGGCCGGGCCTCAGTCCCTTGTCGAGGGGTTCCGGGCGGACCAGGACCCCGGGATTGAACACCCGCTCCGGATCAAAAATGTCTTTGAACTTCTCGAAGGCGGCCAGGGCGGCGGGCGAGTACATCAGCGGCAGCAGTTCGGAACGGGCCCGTCCATCACCGTGCTCCCCGGAAAGGGAGCCGCCGTGGCTGGCCACGGTGGCAGCGGCGTCCAGCATAAAGGCACGGAAGACTGCCACACCCTCCTCCGTCCCCAGCGTGAAGGAGATGCGCAGGTGCACACACCCTTCGCCGAAGTGGCCAAAAGGTATCCCTTCCAGGCCGTGCCGCTCGAGCAGCGCGTACAGGTCGCGGAGATAGTCAGCCAGGTTCTCCGGCGGGACGGCGGAGTCCTCC
Organism: Arthrobacter citreus; assembly: GCF_038405225.1. NCBI lineage: Bacteria > Bacillati > Actinomycetota > Actinomycetes > Micrococcales > Micrococcaceae > Arthrobacter > Arthrobacter citreus. The sequence goes on along the minus strand of NZ_CP151657.1, from coordinate 152,951 downwards.
CAGGACGGCCACGCTTCACGTCCGTCCGGGAGCCGGGTGACGAGGCCCGCTGCGGACTCCCTGATGCGCCACAGCTGCCGCATTTCGGCAGGCTCGTTAACCACCAGGGACGCAATGGTGGGGCGGGTGGGATGCACCGCGAATTCCGCGGCCAGTGCGGCGGCCCGCTGCCGCGCCTGGTCCGGGGTGGCACCGGTGGTTTCGCAGAACAGCCATCCGCCGGCGGGGCGGGGCGTCCCAACGGCCCCGGGAAGAAGGGCTTCGGCGCCCGTGTTCCCCTGGCTGAGGTACAGGGCGTCGAGCAGGTCTCCGCCCATCCCCTCGGCGGTGGCAACACCCTCCCGGCGCACCTGCGGGGCAGCTGCCGCGGCGTCGAAAACGCTGGCGAAGGCAAGTACGGCCAGTGCCGTTGCCGCCGGCTTCTCGACCAGTTTGACCACGGCTTCGACAATGATGCCGCAGGTTCCTTCGGTCCCCACAAATGCCTTGGCCACGTCGAAGCCCTTTTCCGGGCTCAGGTAGTGCAGTCCGTAGCCGGAAACCTGGCGGGGAAAACGGCCCAGCTCGGTCCGCAGCAGCGCCAGTTCGGCGTCCCGGAGCGCGGTGAGTGCTTCATTCAGTGCGGCGTCGTCAGTTCCGCCGCGGAAGAGGCGGACCAGTTCGCCGTCGGGCCGCATGACGGTCAGTTCCACCACGTTGTCCGCGGCAGTCCCCCACTGCAGCGAGTGGGATCCGCAGGCGTTGTTGCCGAGCATTCCGCCGATGGTGCACCGGTTATGGGTGGAGGGATCGGGCCCGTATGTCAGTCCGTGCCCGGCCACGGCGTCGCGCAGCTGGTCACAGATCACGCCCGGTTCAACCCGTGCCGTGCGCGCCGCCGGATCAATGTCGAGAATGCGGTTGAAGTGGCGCGATGTGTCAATCACCAGGCCTTCGCCAATGGCATTGCCGGCCACCGAGGTGCCGCCGCCGCGGACGGTGACCGGCCAGTTCTCGTCCCGGGCCACCTGCAGGACGGCACGGATGTCCTCCACGCTCCGGGGCTCAAAAACAGCTTTCGGCACGCGCCGGAAAATGGAGGCGTCGGACACGTAGGCGCCCAGAGTGGCCCCGTCGGTGCGCAGGCGGCTTCTGACGTCGGTGCTCAACTGCATGGGGTCTCCCTCGTCCGGTGATCTGGGTAACATGTTACTCGCCTCTGGCCGTTTGGCTAGGCTCCGTGACGGAACGCCTGCCGGCGCACGGCTTCAACCGCTGCTTCAGCGGTGCGGAGTCCCATGCTCACGGCGTCACCGGTATCCATTCCGCGAAGAATCATCCCCAGCACGCCGGTGAAGATCAGCACCAGCTGGCCCGCCAGGGCATCGGCCCGTGCGGCTCCGGCCACGGGCACGGAAAGCCCGCGCAGGCGGGAGGTCAGCAACTGGGTGTCACCGGCCAGCGCATCCTTCAGCGGCTGCCCCGGGTGCGGCGATTCGGCCGCGACACCAAGGAAGGCGCACCACCGCGCAGCACTGGCCGCCTCCCGGAAACGCCGGATGGCCGGCAGCACCGCCAGCAGCTTGCCCTCCGGCGACGGCGCGTCGTCAATTTCCTGCTGCCAGACCCCATCCCAGCGGGCAAGCCGGCGCTGCAGCGCGGAAACAATGAGCCCTTCCTTATTGCCAAAGTGCGCATAGAGGGTGGCCGGCGCCACGTTGGCCTGCCGCAGGATCTCATCCACCGGCGTTGCCGCCACCCCCTGCCTGAAGGCAAGGGCATCGGCGGCATCCAGCAGGCGTTCACGGGCACTCGGTTGCGCAGTCATGCCCCAAGGCTATAACGTCCGTTTCAATGAAACGTACGTTACAGTCCACAGAAACGCCGGCCGGTCCCCTTTTTGCGGTGGGTGCCGTCGCCCTGGTCGCCGCGACGTATGGCTTGGCGCGGCTCGGCTACGGTCTTTTCCTGCCGGCTTTTTCGGCGGCCTTCAGCCTCAGCCCCACCATCGGCGGGCTGCTGGCATCCGGAACTTCGGTGCTGTACTGCGCCGCTGCGCTGGCGGGCTTCCGCTATGCCCCCACCCGTCCCCGCCTGATGACGGTGCTGGCCGGGACGACGGCGGCGCTGGGCAGCGCAGGCATCGCCGTCGCGCCCGGCACGGCGTTTTTTACCGGGTCCGTCCTGGTTGCAGGCTTGGGGGCCGGCTTCGCCTCACCGGCCCTGGTGGAGCTGGTCCAGCGCAACGTCGGATCGGGGAAGCAGAAGAAGTTCCAGTCGGTGGTGAATTCGGGCACCGGATTTGGGGTGGTGGCTGCCGGTGCCCTCGCCCTTGCCCTGGGCTCGTCCTGGCGGCTGGCCTGGGGCCTCATAGCGGTGATCACGCTCGCGGCCATGATCGGCGTGCTGCGCGCGGACACCTCAGCGGCTCCTTCCGGCTCCGGTAAAGACCGTGGACAGGGAGGGGAGCGTGGCGGGGATGGTGAGCCGGGCGCCGCATCAGTCCCGCCGGCCGGCACTGTGAGCATGCGGAAGCTCCGGCGCCCCATCGCCGCAGCCTTGATCTTCGGTGCCGGCTCCGCTGCAGTATGGGTCCACGGCCGGCTTCTGCTCGAAGAACAGGGCGGGCTGCCGGCCGCAGCCACTGCGGCGGCGTGGATTGCGCTGGGGCTGGGCGGCGCGGCCGCCGTCCTGGCAGCGCCGTGGCTCGCCCGGCACCCGGTGCGGACAACCTGGCGGATCACCGTACTGGCCGTCGCCGCCGCCACCGGCGCCTTTGCCGCGGCGCCGGACATCCCCCTCCTCGGCTTCGCAGCCTCGGCACTCTTTGGCCTCGCCTACACCAGCTCCACCTCGGTGCTCATCATCTGGGCCGCGCAGGTCTCGGCCAGCAGCGCCGCCGGAACGTCAGTCCTGTTCATCGGCCTCGTCCTGGGGCAATCCGCGGGATCAGCCGTGACCGGCGGCATGATCGAGGCAGCGGGTTTCGGGCCGGCGTTCCTCACCGCCGCCGTCGCCTGCACCGCGGGCGCACTGGTTTTCGCGCCCCGCCGCGGGGAGACGGGCTAGGAGGCCAGCCGCTGCCCTGCGCCGGAGTCCGGTGCAGCGGAGGCCACGCCGGGATCGGGCCGGCTAATTTCCGCCCACACTTCATCGAGGGACAGCCCGAGCACCCCGGCTATGGCGGCGATGGTGGAAAACGCCGGAGTGGCCACCCGGCCGGATTCGATCTTGCGGAGGGTCTCCGGCGAAACGGAGGCGTCAAGCGCCGTCGTTAACATGGGCCGGTCTCCCCTGGCCCGGCGCAGCAAAACACCGAGGCGCTGTCCTCGTTGAACCTCGGCGGGAGTGTGCGGCAGTCTAACCATGGCTCCAATACTAATACCGGGATACTATTGCCGGGATAGTTATTGGAAAACAGAAAGGTTCCGCATGATCGAGATCATGAGTCCCGCCGAGCTCGTCCGCGCCAGGGAAACAGGCGCGCTGGTTGCGGACATCCTGCAAACGCTGAAGGGCCGCATCACGGTGGGGACCAACCTGCTGGAGATCGACCAGTGGGCCAAAGCCATGATTCTCGAGGCGGGAGCCGTTTCCTGCTACGTCGACTATGCCCCGTCCTTTGGGCGCGGACCCTTCGGCCACTACATCTGCACCTCGGTGAATGATGCGGTGCTGCACGGACTCCCGCACAACTACACGGTGGCCGACGGCGATTTGCTGTCCCTCGACCTGGCGGTATCCCTGGGCGGAGTGGTCGCGGACTCAGCCATTAGCTTCACGGTGGGCTCACAGTCGAAGCAGGATGCAGACATGATCGCGGTGACGGAACGTGCCTTGAAGGCTGGGATCGCCGCCGCCAGGCCCGGAGCCCGGGTTGGCGACATCTCCCATGCCATCGGCACGGTGCTCAGCGCCGCGGGCTACCCGGTAAACACCGAATTCGGCGGCCACGGCGTCGGATCCACCATGCATCAGGACCCGCACATCACCAACACCGGACGCCCCGGCCGAGGCTACAAGCTGCGCCCCGGACTGCTGCTGGCGCTGGAGCCGTGGATCATGGCGGACACCGACGAGCTGGTGACGGACGCCGACGGCTGGACGCTGCGCAGCGCCACCGGATGCCGGACGGCCCACAGCGAACACACGATCGCCATCACTGAGGACGGCGCCGAAATCATGACCCTGCCGCGATAGCCGCTCCGGCCGCCACCATCGACGGAGCGTCGCCGGCAATGATGATTCCGGCGAACCGGTCGGCGTAACTGCCCAGATCCTCATGGACCGAGCCGACCACCGCATAAACCGGGATCTCACCGCTGCGGGCCAGCAGGGCCGCGATGATTTTGCCCTGACCGGTTTGGGAGTCCAGGCGGCCTTCACCGACGACGACGGCGTCGCTGGCGGCGATCCGTGCGTCGGCTTCCAGCAGGTCCAGGACAAAATCCGCGCCGGAGACCAAGTCGGCGTCATATTGGGCCCACATGCCGCCGGCAAATCCGCCGGCGGCACCGGACCGGTCCACGGCGCGGGGGTCGCGTTTCAGGGTCCCGGACAACTCGTTGAGTCTTCTGGTCAGCAGCTCCACAGTTGCCGCATCGGCGCCTTTCTGCGGTGCGAAGACGCGGGCAGCGTCGGTGAAGCGGGTGGTGACGTCGGACAGGACCACCAGTTCGGCGCCGCGCAGCCCGCCGCCGTCGTCGATGGCCCGGATCGCGCCTGCGCCGCCGTCGGTCGTTGCCGATCCGCCGGCAGCCACCAGGATCCGGCGGGCACCGCGCCGGGCCGCCTCCGCTATCAGTACGCCGGTGCCGTAGGTGCTCGCCGTCACCGGATCCCGCTTCCCGCTGGCGGGAAGGTTCAGGCCGCTGGCCGATGCCAGTTCCACCACGGCCGTGCCCGATGCGCTGAGGCCGATCACCGCCTCGGTTGGATCGCCCCAGGGACCAACGGTTTGCAGGGGAAGGGGTTGGGCATCCAGGCCGCGGAAGACGACGTCGAACGTTCCCTCCCCTCCGTCGGCAACGGGCATCTCTTCGGCGGTTCCCCCGGCGGAGCGGATACCCGCCGCGATGTGCGCGGCCACCTCGGCAGCGGAATACGTGCCCTTGAAACTGTCCGGTGCCACCAGGATGTTCACGGCGTGCGGCCCGGTGCGTGCAGGATCATCGCATCACCCTGTCCACCGCCGCCGCACAGTGCCGCAGCACCGGTGCCCGAGCCGCGGCGGCTGAGCTCGAGTGCTGTGTGCAGCACCAGCCGCGCGCCGGAGGCCCCGATGGGGTGTCCCAATGCCAGGGCCCCACCGTTGGCGTTGATCTTCTCAGCGGGCACGCCCAGCATGCCGGCGCTGGCGAGCCCCACCAGCGCAAAGGCTTCATTGATCTCGATGATGTCCAGCTCCTCAGGTGCCAGCCCTTCCCGGGATGCCGCCTGTTGGATGGCCCGGGCGGGCTGGTACTGCAGGGTGGAATCCGGTCCCGCCACCGAGGCGTACTCGCCGATTTCGGCCAGCCAGGACAGGCCCAGTTCCTCGGCCCGTGCCCGGCTCATGAGGATCACCACAGCCGCTCCATCGGAAATGGGTGACGCCGTTGCCGCAGTGATGGTGCCCTCCGCGCCGAAAGCCGGGCGGAGGCCGGCCAGTGCTTCGGCGCTGACATCGGCCCTGACTGATTCATCCGCGGAGACGGTAATGGTCCGGCCCCGCCGCAGGGGAACATCGACTGGGGTGATTTCGGCGTCAAAGGTGCCGTCCTCCTGGGCGCGGGCGGCACGCTGGTGGCTGAGCACCGCGAGTTCTTCCTGCTGCCGGCGGCTGAAACCGTCCCCGGAGTTATTGGCGCTGTCGGTCAGCGCCCCCATGGACTGGTCCGTGAAGTAGTCCCACAGGCCGTCATGGTTCATGGAGTCCACCGCGGTGAAATCACCGTAGCGGTTTCCGGTGCGCGAAGCGGGCAGCAGATGTGGTGCCTGGGACATGGATTCCATGCCGCCGGCAATCACCACCTGTGCGGCGCCGGAGCGGATCATCCGGTCCGCGTCAGCAATCGCGGCGATGCCGGAGAGGCACACCTTGTTGACGTTGGTGGCCGGAACGCTCATGTCCAGCCCGGCCAGGCTGGCCGCTTGGCGGGCCGGTATCTGCCCGGCACCCGCGGTGAGGACCTGGCCCAGGACCACATGGTCCACGGCTGCGGCCGGAACGTCGTAACGCTCCAGCGCGGCACGGATCGCGGCTGCGCCAAGCTCCGCGGCCGTGAGGCTGGAAAGGCCGCCGAGGAACCTGCCGAAGGGGGTGCGGGCGCCGCCGACAATGACGGTCCGGTTGCGGGAATCTGTTGTGTGCGCCATGGGAGGTCCTATTCAGCGTGCGGGTTGGGTCAGGCTGACATCAACGGTGAACTCGGCTTCTGTGGCGGCATGCACGTCCGCCACAGAGACGCCCGGCGCCAGTTCGCGCAGCACGAGCCCCTCGCCCGGAACCACATCCAGAACGGCCAGGTCAGTGATGATCCGGTTGACCACGCCGCGGCCGGTGTAGGGCAGCGAGCATTCGCGGACAATCTTGGCAGCGCCGTCCTTGGCGGTGTGTTCCATCAGGACAATGATTCTGCGGGCGCCGTGGACCAGGTCCATGGCCCCTCCCATGCCCTTGATCATCTTGCCGGGAATGGCCCAGTTCGCCAGGTCCCCCGCGGCGGAGACCTGCATGGCGCCGAGGATGGCGGCGTCGATCTTGCCGCTGCGGATCATGCCAAAGCTCATGGCGGAGTCAAACGTGGAGGCACCGCGGCGCAGGGTTACCGTTTCCTTGCCGGCATTGATCAGGTCCGGGTCCACCTCCGCGTCCAGCGGATAGGGACCGAGCCCGAGCAGCCCGTTTTCGGACTGCAGGGTGATCTCGACGTCGTCGGGCACGAAGTTGGGCACCAGCGTCGGCAGGCCGATCCCCAGGTTGACGTAGCTTCCGTCCTCAAGCTCCCGTGCGGCACGGGCAGCCATTTCGCTGCGGCTCCAGCCTTTGTCAGCTGACATTAGTTGCGCTCCGTTTCGGGGAGTGGTTCGGGACTGGTAGTTCGTTTCTCAATCCGTTTGGCCGTGATCTGCTCCGGGCTCAGGAGCACCACCCGGTGGACATAGACGCCGGGCAGGTGAATCTCGTCCGGATCCAGCTCACCCGGTTCCACCAGCTCCTCGACCTCGACGATGGTGATTTTTCCGGCCATCGCGCACAGCGGATTGAAGTTGCGGGCAGCGCTGTGGAAGACCAGGTTGCCGTGCCGGTCAGCCTTGGCGGCACGCACCAGCGCGTAGTCGGTGACCAGGGCCTCTTCCAGGACGTACTCCCCTGCGGCGCCGCCGAGGGTGAATTCGGCGGTGGGCTTGGGCGGAGAGGCAACCGCAACGGTCCCGTCGCCGTCGTATTTCCAGGGCAGGCCGCCGTCAGCGATCTGGGTGCCCACGCCCGTGGCTGTGTAGAACGCGGGAATCCCCGACCCGCCGGCGCGCAGGCGCTCGGCGAGGGTGCCCTGCGGGGTCAGTTCGACTTCCAGTTCACCGGCCAGGTACTGGCGCGCGAATTCACGGTTTTCTCCCACGTAGGAGGCGACCACCCGGCGGACCCGGCGGTCAGCGAGCAGCACGCCCAGTCCCCAGTCATCCACGCCGCAGTTGTTGGACACCAGTTCCAGGTCTCCGGTGCCCTGTTCCCGCAGTGCGGTAATCAGGGCCGAGGGCACTCCGCACAGGCCGAAGCCCCCAACGGCCAGCGAAGCTCCATGAGGTATGTCGGCCACGGCGGCTGCGGCGGAGCTGTACGTTTTATCCACGGTCGCGGTCCTTCTGCTCGGAAAGCGGGTTAGAAGCCAACATTGACGCTGCCCTTCAGCTGCAGCATTTCGCGGGCTTCATCCGGTGTGGCCACCTCAAAGTTCAGGGCCTCCACGATGGTGCGGATGCGGGTGACCTGCTCGGCGTTGGACGCGGCGAGCTGGCCGGGGCCAATCCACAGGGAATCCTCCAGCCCCACGCGGACGTGGGATCCCATGGCCGCGCCGATGGTGGCCAGCGGCATTTGGTTCTTACCGGCGCCAAGGATGGACCACTGGTAATCAGCGCCGAAGAGCCGGTCAGCGGTGCGGCGCATGTGCATCAGGTCTTCGGGATGGGCCCCGATGCCGCCGAGCAGGCCGAACACTGACTGCACGAACAGCGGTCCGCGGGCCAGGCCGCGGCCGTGGAAATGCGCCAGGTTGTTCAGGTGCGAGATGTCGTAGCACTCAAACTCGAAGCGGGTGCCGTTGGCGTTGCCGATGGCCAGAATGTTCTCGATGTCAGCGAACGTGTTCTTGAAGACCAGGTCCCGGGACTTCTCCAGCCCCTCCCGCTCCCACTCGTGCTGGAACTCGGAGTACCGCTCCAGCATCGGGTACAGGCCAAAGTTCATGGACCCCATGTTCAGGGATGCCAGTTCCGGCTTGAACGTGGACGCCGGCAGCATCCGCTCCTCCACGGTCATGTGCGGAGAACCGCCGGTGGTGATGTTAATGACCGCGTCGGTGTTGGCCTTGAGTTTGTTCAGGATCGGCTCAAAGTGCTTGGGGTCCTGGGACGGCCGGCCGTCCTTCGGATCGCGGGCGTGCATGTGCACAATTGCCGCTCCGGCCTTTGCCGCACCGATTGCCGCTTCGGCAATTTCGTCAGCCGTAACCGGCAGGTGCGGGGACATGGTGGGGGTGTGAATGGCTCCGGTGACGGCGGAGGTGATGATGACTTTACGCTTCGTGGCCATGGTGGTTCCTTACGTGGTGGAGCAGCGGTCAGTAGAGTTTTTCGGTGTTGCCGTCAACGGCCATTGCCTGGCCGTTGACGTTGCGGGCAAGGTTGCCGGCCAGGAAGACGGCCATGTTGGCAATGTCCTGTGCCTCGACCAGCCGGTTCAGTGATGACTGGCGGTGGTACAGATCAGTGACTTCCTCCACCGGGCGGTCCAGCATGGCGGCTTTGGCCTCGATGACGGCGCCAATGCGGGGGCCGTTGACGGCGCCGGGGCAGATCGCGTTGACCCGGATGCCTTCCCCGCCGAGCTCAATGGCCAGGGTCTTGGTCAGCCCCACGATGGCCCATTTGGAGGCCGAGTAGGGGCTGCGTCCGGCCATGCCGAGCCGTCCCGCCGCGGAGGACAGGTTGACGACGGCGGCCTGCTCCGCATCGCGCAGCAGCGGCAGTGCATGCTTGATGCAGTAGAACTGGCCGTGGACGTTGACGTCGAAGGTGGTTTTCCAGGCCTCTGCGTCCAGCGTGTCGATGGGTCCGGTGGGTCCTGCAATGCCGGCGTTGTTCACCAGCACGTCCAGCCCGCCAAGTTCGGCGCGCACGGTGTCCATCAGGACCCGGACCTGGTCCTCGTCGGAAACGTCGCTGACGGCAGCGGCGAAACCAGCGGTGCGGGCGGCCTCGACGGCTGCCGGATTGATGTCGGTGACGAAGACGGCGGCGCCGAGTTCCTGGAACCGGGTGGCGATGGCCAGACCGATGCCGGCAGCGCCGGCGGTGACGAGGACCTTGCGTCCGGTGTAGTCGAGTCCGGTGGATTCCATGGGTGGTGCTCCTAAACGGTGGAAAGGTGTGGGGTTGGCGGAGGCTTTAGTGGGCCGCGACGGCGGATTTCTCCGGGTTTTCTGCGCCGCGTTTGAGCGAGCGGGTCAGGACGGCGCCAATGGCGCACATGGCCACGATGAACCAGAGGCCGGAGACCTTGGACCCGGTGATGTCCTCCATGAAGCCCATGATGTAGGGGCCGAGGAAGCCGCCAAGCAGGCCAACACTGTTGACGAAGGCGATGCCGCCGGCCAGTGCCGCGCCGGACAGCCGGGTTGCCGGGTAGGTGAAGAGGATCGGCTGTAGCGCAAAGAAGTTGAAGGCGGCGAGGCAGAATCCGATCATGCCGAGCACCGGTCCCCCGACGGCGCCAAGCGTGAACCCGGCGACGATGCCCACCATGGTGCAGGTGGCGATCAGTCGGGAGCGCGATGCGTTGGTGGCCAGGCGGGGCAGCAGCAGTGCGCCCACGGCGGAGAAGATCCAGGGCACCGAGGTGAGCAGCCCAATCTGGACGGTGCCCAGCTCGCCGTAGCTGCCGATGATGGAGGGCAGGAAGAAGCTCAGCGCATAGACGGCAATCTGGTGGGTGAAGTAGATGCACACCACCAGGAGGATCTGCTTGTCCTTGAGCACGTGGCGCAGTTTGGAGTTTCCGGAGGCTTCAGCGCCGGCTTTTTCCTCGGCTGCAATGCGGGCCTCGAGGTCCTCGGCTTCCGCGCGGGTCAGGAACTTCGCGTCGGTGGGCTTGTCCGGCAGGTACTTCCAGACGACGAAGGCCAGGGCGCAGGCGGGCAGGCCTTCAATGATGAACATCCACTGCCAGCCGTGCAGGCCGCCAATGCCGTCCATGGTCAGCAGCAGCCCGCCGAGCGGGGCGCCGATGATGTTGGCCAGCGAAACGCCAAGCAGGAACATGCCGTTGGCCTTGGCCCGGTCCTTGACGACAAACCACTGGGTCAGGAAGTAAATGACGCCGGGGAAAAGCCCGGCCTCGGCCACTCCCAGCAGCATGCGCAGGATGTAGAAGGACCATTCGCCCTGGACCAGTGCCATGCAGGCGGAGAGGATGCCCCAGGTGATCATGATGCGCATGATCCAGAAGCGGGCACCGACCTTGTGCATGATCAGGTTGGACGGCACTTCGGAGAGGGCGTAGGTCAGGAAGAACAGGCCGGCGCCAATGCCGTACGCGGTGGCGGAGATGCCGAGGTCAATCTCCATCCGGTCCTTGGCCATGCCGATGTTGGTCCGGTCCAGGAACGCCATGACATAGGCGGCGATCAGCAGCGGCATGACGCGGCGGAAAATGATCTTGTTGATGACAGCTTGCGGCCTCATGGCCGTAGTTTGCGCAGTCGAGGACATGGTGAAGGAACTTTCGGTGAGGGGTGCGGGGAAGTGGAGGAAAGTGCGGATTTAAGTGGTGGCTGGCTCTTCGGTTTGCTCTGCTGCTGCCCCGGTCCCGGGGTGCGCGTCACTGCGGGTGAAAAGCTGCAGCACGACGCCGAGGAGGGCCAGCGCTGCCATGGCCAGGAAGCAGATGACGTAGCCGGTGCGTTCCTCCCAGCCTCCGCCCAGCGTGATCAACTGGCCCATGAGGAACGGCGCGATTCCGCCGCCAATAAACATGGCAGTGGTGATGATGCCGTTGGCGGTGGATGTGGCTCCCTTGGGGGCGGCGTCCGAGGCGGCCGCGTAATAGATCGGCCAGACGGCGTTGGCCACAAGCCCGAAGGCGAGCTGGATGATGACCACCAGGAGCGAGGATGTCGCGAAGTAGAATGCCGCAACCGATGCCGCCATCCACACCCCGCAGATGACGATGGTGATTTTGCGGCCGATGATGTCCGAGAGCGTCGGCCAGATGATCTGGCCCAGGATGCCGGTCAGGGCGAAAACAACGCTCAGGCCGGCTGATGCTGCAAGGGATAGGCCGACGACGTTGAACAGGTAGGCGGGAAGGACCATGTTGATGCCCATGTAGACGATCTGGGTGAGCGCCGTGGTGCCGGCCGTCAGGATGATGGTGCGTTCCTTCAGGGTTTTTTTCAGCAGTCCCTTGGGGCGCTCGGCTGCCGGGTCGGCGAGTTCCGGCGGGGTGAGGCCCTGGGCCTCGATGTCCGCGTACAGTGCCGTGATTTTGTCCGGCGTGGAGTACTTTCCCCAGAACAGCATCAGGGGGATGGCGATGATCAGGGCCAGGAACAGGGCGTAGGACCAGTTTTCCGGTCCGAAGAGTGAAATGATCATGGCCGCCACCAGCCCGGACAGCAGGGAGCCGATCGGATATCCCGTGTGGTGCGCGCCCAGGGCAAAGCCCCGGCGTTCCTTGGGCCACCACTCGGCGGTGTTGCTGACTCCCACCGGTTCGGCCCAGCCGGCACCGAGGTTGACGCCCACGCGCAGGGCGATGAAGGCAACGATGTTGTGGCTGATGAACTTGAAGCCGGAGATAAAGGACAGGGCCGCGTAGCCAATGACAAGCGGGACCTGGAAGCGCGCGCGTTTCCAGCCGCTTCCGTATTTATCGCTCATGGCGGCGCCGGGGATGGCCATGACGGCCAGAGCGAGCATCACCACGGAGGCAATGCCGCCCCATGCCTCGGGCGAGAGGTTGAAGGTCTCCGAGATGGTGGGGCCCAGGCGCAGGATGATTTCCCGGTCATAGGCGTTGAGGATCCAGATGAGCCAACACACCAGGAGGGACACCCACGAGTATTTGTGGACGGATTTCAGGGAAAGACGGGAGCGTTTTGGCGAGGTAGACACGGCGGACTTTCTGCTTAGGCGCCGAAGCGGGGTTCGGGGAGTCCGTGGACGCCCAGGCCGGATACGGCGAAGAGTGAGCCGCGCTGCTGGCCGTCTTGGGGGAAGCGGGGAAGCGGCGGTCGCGCCATGGAGGTGACGAACAGCGTGTCCAGATCGGGGCCGCCGAAGGCGAGGCTGGTGACCTTCAGGACCGGGGTTTGGATGACCCGGTCCACCGTGCCGTCGGGTGCGTAGCGGATGATTTTTCCGCCGTAGACCAGGGCCTGCCACAGGTAGCCCTCGGCATCAACGGTTGCGCCGTCCGCGGCGCCGCCGCTGCTGGTGTCCACGGTGGCGAAGGTGCGCCGGTTGCTCGCCTGGCCGGTTGCCGGATCGTAGTCATAGGCCCAGATCAGGCCGGTCCAGGTATCGGCGAAGTACAGGATGCGCCCGTCCGGGCTAAAGCACGGGCCGTTGGACACCACGATCCCGCTGTCCAGGATGTTCAGCTCCCCCTCGGGGGTGTAGCTGTACAGCTTTCCGCTGGCCTGCTCCTCCAGCGTGTCCATCGAGCCGAAGACAAAGCGTCCCTGCCGGTCCACCTTTCCGTCGTTCAGCCTGTTGTGGGGAAGATCGGGTTCGGGGTTAATGATCAGTTCCTGCACGCCGTCCGCGACGCCGACCCGGTGGAGTCCGCTCTTCAGCGCGGCCAGGAAGAAGCTGCCGTCCCGGGAAACCGCCATGGAGCCAATGGGCTCTCCCACGTCCCAGGAGCGGAGCTCCCTGCCCTCATGGGTGGCGCGGAAAATACGCCCGTCGGCACTGTCGATCCAGTGCAGCCGCTGGGACTCCGCATCCCAGATCGGGCCTTCGCCCAACGTGGTTTTTATGTCGAGCAACACCTCAATGTGCGGTGACTGGAGCATGACGATATGGCCCTTCTGGGATCGGATGGTGCTGGGAGGGTAATCGGCGCTGGGTGCGCGGGAGTGACTTTGCTGGTTATGTTGCCGGCGGGTCAGGCCGGCAGCCGCAGCTTGTCCCGAGGTGCAGGCGGTGGCCGCACACTTCGTGGGCATAAGTGCTGCGCGGGGTGGTGATCTGGTCCAGCAGCAGGTCAAAGGCCAGTTCGGCCATCTTTTTGACCGGCTGCACAATGGTGGTCAAACCGATCAGCCTGGAGCGGCTGTGGGGCAGGCCGTCACCGGCGGCCACAGCGAGGTCCTCCGGGATGCGAAGGCCCAGGGAGAGCGCGTGTTCCATCACGCCGATGGCGATCTCGTCCGAGCCGCACACGATCGCCCGTGGCGGAGCGGCTGAGCTGAGCAGCTTTTCCGCTGCCACCAGCCCTCCGTCGGAATTGAGCCGGGTGCTGATTTTCCGGTCCCCGGAGATGCTGATGCCCGCTGCCGCTGCCGTGCGGACAAACGCCTGTTCGCGGGCCAGTGATGCGGTGGAGAAGCGCGGGCCAATGACAGTGGCAATTTCCGTGTAGCCGTGGCCCAGGATATGGGACATCAGCGCGGAAGCCGCGGCGTCGTCGTCAATTCCCACGAAGTCTCCGGGACTGTGCTCGGAGCGCCGGGACAGGTAAACGTAGGGGATGCGCTTCTGCCTCAGGGTGCGCAGCGCACGTGAGTCCTCACGCAGCGCCGCAGCGATAATGACTCCGTCAACGTTTCGTGCCGCCAGCGTCGAGGCTATCTGGGCGAGTGACTCCGGGTCATCCTGGGTGGTGGCAACAAAAACCTCGAAGCCCTCGGCCGCGGTGGCGGTGATGACGTGCTGGGCCCAGCCGGTGTACATCTGGTTGACGATGTTCGGAAGGATCAGCCCCACAACGCGGGTGAGCAGCGGGTCCGGAAGGTTGCCGTGGCCGGCAGGGCGGAAACCGAGTTCGTTGGCGATTTTGACCACGTGCCGCCGGGTCTCGGCGGAAACCCCTGGCCTGCCGTTCATCACATAGCTGACGGTGGCCGGGGACACACCGCAGGCACGCGCGACGGCAGCGGCGGAGACCTTGCTGAGCCTTGCCGGCACATGGGCCGATGCCTCGTCCGGCACAGCAGTTGCGGTTTCCCTGCCGGTCATGCTGCCTCCTCCGCGGCTCTGCGATCATCAGTGTGACGAACGCCACCGTGTCTATTAGAGGGGACGCAAGAGTGTTAAGCAACGTTAAGTAAAGTCATCAGTTCCGGCACGGCTCGGAGTGGCGCCTGCCGCCGTGACCCCGCACAGGCTGAGCGCCGGAGCCGCCGGGCGGGGCGGCGGTTAGTATTTCTGCGAATCGTCCAGAAGGGCCGCAATGGCATTAAGGGTTTCATTGTCCACATCGGCTAACGTGCGCGTGGCGAATTCCTTGACCCTGGCCCGGCGCATGGCAGCCAGCAGTTCGAGTTCGTGCTGAATCCGCTCCGGAACCGCTCCGTCGGAATCGAGGAGATAATCCGGTTTGACCTGGAAGAATTCGGCCAGGGCAATGACCACCTCCGCCGGCTGCCGGACTGTGGTATCCCCTGTCTTGATGTGGTGCCAGCGGGTGCGGGAAAGTTTTACGCCCTTTGCGGCCAGGGCTGTCTGAATGTCCTGAAACTCGTAGGGCTTTCCGTCGGCTGACACCATGACATCGAGCAGCAGATCGATTTTGCGGGCGAGGATCTGCGATTCCCTCAGGTTGCGCTGGGCAGTGCTTTCAGCGGCCATGGTTTATTTCGCCTCCGACAGGGTGATCGATAAAGTCTTCGCTAACGTCCAGGCCCAGGGAACGGCACCAGGCCTGAACAGATTGATTCCACAACTCCGGAGCGGAATTCCACTCCAAGGTGTGGTGGGCGCCTTCAAACTCAACGAATCGGACAGGCTGCTTTTGCCTGGACACGAGTATTCGGGAGAGCTCCACCGGCACGGAATGATCATCCGACCCATGAAAAATCATAGTGGGCAATGTTAAATGTTTTTGCATGTATGTCCCGGGCATCTCCTTCCAGCGGATAACGGGCTCACCCTTGGCACGCACCAGATTGAGTGTGTGAGGCAGCAATCGGGCGATGATCCGCGGGCAGCCGATGCCCCGCAGCTGTGCCGAGATAATGGCCGGCCAGTCCAGTGCCGGGGACACCAGGACAACTCCCGCCGTGCTGTTGTCCCCCGCGCGGGCGATCGTGCGGAGCACGATGGAGGCGCCCAGGGACCACCCGACAAACAGAATGCGCTTCGCGCCATGGTCCAGGGCGTAACGCCTCGCGGCGTCAATGTCCTCCCACTCGCTGACCCCCAAGTGGCTGGGCCCCGGATCCGGCGAGAGATCCAGCGACGTTCGGTACGACGGCAGCAAAGAGGTGAATCCGAGGCCGGCAAAGGCTTCCACTCCACGCAGGCACTGGCTGCGCGAACTGCCCAACCCGTGAACATGGATCACCCACAGCCCGCTGGATTTCGCCGGAACAGGCGGCGGAACCACCCACGCGGGGAGCCCTTCCACCGACACCTCCTGATAGGGGTACCCGAAGTCGGCGGGGCTTTCGCCCAGATGTCCGCTCAACTGTCCCGCGCCGTCGCGCGCAATATGGGAGGCGCTGCCTCTTTCCACCGTCCGACGCAGCCGCTGGCCGGACACGCTGGGAGGAGCGAGCACCACGAGGTCGCCACCGGACGGTGCGCGCATGCTCAGCCGTCCCGGGTGCGCGGCAAACCCTCCGGGCTCAAATTCCAGATACTCCCGGCCTGCCGTTTGTCCGCTTCCCAGGACCGGGATCAGCCGTTGGCTCCGGCCCGCATCCGTCACTTTGGCCCGCAGCAGCGAACCGCTCACTGCGGCAAGGGCACCCAGCACGACGACGGCGCCTGCCGCCGGCACAGCGAGGCGGCGCATCAAAGCATGCGCCCCTGTTTCAGGCACAGCGCCTCGGCCTCCCGCAGGGCCGCCGCATCCGCCGTCGACAATTCAGCGCCCGGGTTTCCGGTCACCGCTATCCAGTCATGGATCTCAATGACCAGGCGGTGGATGGCGTCAGTGGCGCCGCGCGCGGATTTCCGGAGTGCAGGGGCTGTGTCCGGCGTGCCTCCGATGAGGCTGACGTCGGGGGTCCGGGCGGCAGTTTTGGTCCAGAGGGCTTTGAGCTGCGGCTCGAGCTGCCTGATCTGGCGCTTGATACTGATGTCATTGATGATCCTGCCGAGCGGAGGAACTGCCAGGCCCACGGACAACAGGACAACCGTCAGGGGATACAGCACGTCATAAACGCCGCCGACTGACCTCATGATGCCCTCTTGCCCCGTCACATGCGTGACGTCCATGACAATCACTGACGCACACAGCAGCAGGCCCACGCCGCAGCCCGTGCCGATAATGCTGAATCCGGCCCGGAACCGCCGGCGCCGCATGTGGGGAACGTTCCGGACGCAGGTTCCGAGTGTGGCCGCCATGACGGCAAAGATGTAGACATATTGAACGGCTGAGTACAGGGCGGCTGCGGGCTGGTCGCCGTAATCCAGCATGAATGTTGTGGACGGCATCGGATTGTCGATTGCCGCGAAGGTAACCACCATCACCACGGCGGTCCCCAGCGCGCCAGCTCGCCCCCACACCCCTCCACTGCCCCGGCTGCTCCCGGCCGTGGCGCCGAGGGTGATGGCGCGGGAGAGGTAAAAGACGCCAGTAATCAGCAGAATATTGGAGACCAGGTCCAGTGCGTTGGCCCAGGGCAGCAGCTCCGCAGCCCACCGGTACACCTCATTGATGTTGGTGGTCAGGGACGCCGCTATGACCACGGCGGCTTTCAGCATCGAGTTGTCCGGGCGGGCGCGGGCACGGAGGGACAGGGTCAGGACCAGCAGCCACATGAACGCCGCGACCAGCAGGTTCATCATTCGAAGTACGCCTCATATCTGAAGATCTCTTGGGTGGATTCCCGCAGCGCCGCTGCCAGAAGGTCAGCCAAGTGTTCGGCGGTGGCTTCCAGGTCGGAGCGGAAATCTCCGCGGGCCAACGCTTTGGTTACCGTCTCCCCGGAGAGTTCCTGGAAGATTTTTATCCCCTGCCACGTGGCGCCCTCGTATTCATCATGCCGGAGGATCATGTGGGAGAGCTCGTGGAGAATCAGCTGTTGGCGGTGCAGGATTCCTTTTGTTGCCGAGTGATAAACCACGTCAACGTGCTCCCGCGGAATCCAGAGTCCGCAGATTTTCTTTCCGTTGAGCTTTTCGCTCTCGACAATCACGATTCTGCGGTTGCGGAGGGTTTCCAAGTGCTTGATCAGCGATTCCAGGGTTATGCGCTCGGGCAATCGGAGACGGTCAAAGGCGTCTCTCGCGGTTCGGCGCAGCTGTTCATCCATGGGAACCATCAATGTACCTGATGTCCCGCTGCATTCATGATCGGAACATGTTCCGATCATGTATTATGGAGAAACCGGCCCGCCGCCGGGCATTGCGAAAGTTGGGGGACTTGCGAGAGTTTTCGCAGCTATGCCCGGCACGGGCCGGTTTCGTTTTCCTGATGGATTAGCCGGCCGCATTCAAGGCCGAAGGGATTAGTGGCTGAGCTTGAGGCCCACTACCCCGCCAACGATCATCATAAGGAACACAACCTTCAGCAGCGATGACGCCTCATCTCCGGTGACCATGGCATAAACAACGGTCAAAGATGCGCCAATTCCCACCCATACCGCATAGGCCGTGCCGGTGGGCAGCTCCCTCATCGCAAAGGCAAGGCCGGCCATACTGGCCAGCAGCGACGGAATAAACACCAGAGTCGGTCCGAGTTTGCTGAAGCCGTCGGATTTGCCCAGGGCAGTTGCCCATACAGCTTCCAGTACGCCGGACACAACAAGAATGATCCACGCCATAACAATCTCCCATGGGCCGTCTTGTCGCACACCGGGTACGGCACCCATCGTCCGGGAGGCTCACTGTGATGGTGAGGCTCTGCCTTAAAGCTCTCACGCCGTGAAGCCGGCGTAGAATTTGGTGAGGCATCTGACCACATTGGCGAGGCATCTGACCACATTGGCGAGGCATCTGGGCGCAGGGGGCGATATTAGGCCAGGGTCAGGAAGAGTTTCTCCATCTCGGCGCGGTCGGCCGTGGAATCCTCGTTCGCAAGGCACTTCTCAAGCCCCGTCGCGATGATGGAGAACCCCGCGCGGTCAATGGCCTTGGAAGCTGCCGCGAGCTGCGTCACCACATCCTTGCAGTCGGCGCCTTCTTCCAGCATGCGGATGACGGCGCTGAGCTGCCCGCTGGCCCGCTTGAGCCTGTTGATGGCCGGTTTCATGTCGTCTGATTCCAGTTGCATGCTGCCCCTCCTCGGTTAACGTCCATTCATCCTATACCCCAGGGGGTTTCCTCAGGCGCCCCGCATGAGTGATTTGGATACCCCCGGGGGTATATGCCAGACTCGATGTGGCGGTAGCAACCGCCAGCCACCCACACCAGAGGAGAAACACATGTGCCGCGCAGTTACCTGCCGTAAGTGCCAGAAGATGACGTGGGCTGGATGCGGACAGCATGTCCAGCAGGTCATGTCGCACATTCCCCGCAGCGAGCGCTGCACCTGCGACAGGAACGCACCGAAAGCGCCGCCGTCAAAGGGTTGGCTAACGCGCCTTCTCGGCCGCTAGCCGAAGTAGCCGCCATGCCCCGGAGGCGCGGCGGTGAAGATCCCCTCATACCCCTCCGGGTATCAACTCTCGAATCCCAAGGAGACACATGCTTCTCGAACGCATCTATGACGAAGACCTGGCTCAGGCCAGTTACCTCATCGGCTGCCAGGCCAAGGGCGAGGCGCTGGTGGTGGACGCCCGCCGTGACATCGAGGTGTACCGCCGGCTGGCTGCAGCCAACGGCATGAAGATCGTCGCCGTCACCGAAACGCACATCCACGCCGACTACCTCTCCGGAACCCGGGAGCTTGCCGCTGCCACGGGCGCGCAGATTTATGTTTCCGGTGAAGGCGGAGAAGACTGGCAGTACGGCTTCGACGGCGAGCGCCTCTTTGACCAGTCCGCGATCACTCTGGGCAACATCACCGTCAAGGCGCTGCACACCCCCGGGCACACGCCGGAACACCTGTCCTTCCTGATCACCGACGGTGCCTTCAGCAACAGCCCCGGATTCCTGCTCTCCGGAGACTTCGTTTTCTCCGGTGATTTGGGCCGCCCCGATTTGCTGGACGAAGCCGCCGGCGGCGTCGACACCCGCTTCGCCGGGGCGCACGATCTGTTCGTCTCCCTGAAGGAGAAGTTCCTTACCCTGCCTGACTACGTTCAGGTCTTCCCGGGTCACGGCTCGGGCAGCGCCTGCGGCAAGGCACTGGGCGCACTCCCCTCCTCCACCGTGGGCTACGAACGCAACTTCTCCTGGTGGGGCCCCTTCCTGGCCGCGGACGACGAGGCAGGGTTCATTGCCGCACTGCTCGACGGACAGCCCGATGCCCACGCCTACTTTGGCCGGATGAAGCGTCAGAACCGTCAGGGTCCGGCTGTGATGGGAGAGCGTACGCCGCTTCCTGAAATTCCGGTGGAAACAGTTGCCGCCCGCCTGGCTGCCGACGAAATCTCAGTGGTGGACACCCGTCCCCACAGCCTGGTCCACCAGGGCACGGTGCAGGGGGCCGTGAATATTCCGGCCGGAACCAAGTTCGCCAGCTTTGGAGCCTGGGCGCTGGACCCCGAGCGGGATGACCGCCCGGTGATCCTGCTGGCAGGGAACCAGGAAAGCGCCATGGACCTGTGGGATCACCTGGTCCGCGTGGGCATCGACGCCGTCGCCGGTTACTTCACCACGCTCGACGGACTGCCGGTCTCCGTTCCCCGCACCATTTCCCCGGCGGAACTGGAGAACTTCGACGCGGCCCTGGTACTGGACGTCCGCAACAAAACCGAGCATGCCGCCGGCCACGTGCCCGGCTCCGCCCAGCTCAGCGCCGGACGGGTGCTGTGGAACACGGATCAACTGCCCGCTGACGGAACCATCGTCACTTACTGCCAGTCCGGAGTCCGCAACTCCGTGGCAGCCTCGGCCCTGCGCCGCGCCGGGTTCGACGTCGTCGAGCTCGAAGGCAGCTACGCGGGCTGGAACGCCTGGAACTTCACGCACAACGCCTAACCCGCTGACCTTTCGACAGAAAAGAACCCCATGAGCAATACCCCGCAGACCGTGATCTCCGAAGACCTCAAGAACTGGATCTCTTCCGGCAAGGAGGTTGTGGTGCTGGACGTGCGTTCCGCCGCCGAGTTCGAAACCCTGCACATCAAGGGCTCCTACAATGTGCCGCTTCCCCTGCTGGCTGAACACACCGATGAGCTTGCCGCCAAGCTGGACACCAAGGTGGTGCTCGTCTGCCAGTCAGGTGTCCGCGCCTCCGAAGCCCGGAAGAACCTGGCCGGAGTCGGCTTCAATGACACCCATGTCCTGGTGGGCGGCGTCCCCGCCTATTCCCAGGCCGGCGGCGAAACCGTTGCCGGTGCCAAGACCTGGGATCTGGAGCGCCAGGTGCGCATGGCGGCCGGTTCCCTGGTGATTGCCGGCCTGGCCGGCGGAAAGTTCCTGTCCCCCCGGCTCCGCACCGTCGCCGGTTTCATCGGCGCCGGGCTGACCTTCTCCGCGGCCACCAACACCTGCGCCATGGGCAAGGCACTGTCTGCGATGCCGTGGAACAAGACGGCCAATGAACCGACCCGCGACTCGGTTATTGCCTCGCTGCCCGCTGTGAAGGCCTAGCACCTGCCATGACCGTCACCCTCGTTGCGACCCTCCTGCTATCGGTGCTGATCGGCCTCTCGCTCGGCCTGCTCGGCGGCGGCGGGTCCATTCTCACCGTTCCGATCCTGACCTATGTTGCGGGCATGAACCCCAAGGAGGCCATCGCCGCGTCGCTCTTCGTCGTCGGCGTGACCTCCGCCGTCAGCGCTGTCACCCACGCCCGCAAGGGGCGCGTGAAGTGGCGCACCGGACTGATCTTCGGTGCCGCCGGCATGGCCGGGGCCTTCGGCGGCGGGCTCGTGGGAGGGCACATTCCCGGAACCATCCTGATGATCGCCTTCGCCCTCATGATGGTCGCCACCTCCATGGCGATGATCCGGGGCCGCAGGGACGTCTCTGCGGCGACCCACAACAATGATCTGCCGGTGGGCAAGGTCATCGTTGAAGGCCTCGTCGTCGGCCTGGTCACCGGGCTGGTCGGCGCCGGCGGCGGGTTCCTCGTGGTCCCCGCGCTGGCGCTGCTCGGCGGGCTGTCCATGCCCGTGGCAGTGGGCACCTCGCTGGTTGTCATCGCCATGAAGTCCTTCGCCGGGCTCGGCGGATACCTCACCAGCGTCAGTCTCGACTGGGCGCTGGTCGGCGGAGTCACCGCAGCGGCCGTAGCCGGCTCCTTCCTCGGGGCCCGGTTGGCCGGGCGGATTCCGGAAGCCGCACTGCGGAAGGGCTTTGGCGTTTTCGTGCTGCTCATGGGCGTTTTCGTCCTGGTGCAGGAACTGCCCTCCCCCGGCAACGCCGTGGTCGGGATAACCGCCGCAGTGATCGCCGCCGCCGCAGTGCTGTGCTGGTTCTTCGTCCCGGCCTGCCCGCTGCGCAAGGCTCTGGACTCCGCACCGATTTCCCAGCCAGCCCCCGAACCCACCGAAGAACGCACTTCTTCCTAGCGGTTTCGGCGCAGGCCGGAGGCCGGCCGAGCTATGCCTGGCCGGCCTCCGGCGTTCCACCCCGGGCAGCGGCCACCAGTTCCCGCACCTGCGGGGCCACCTCCTGGCCGAACCGGGCCAGGTCCTCTCCACTGTCGGTCGCCAGGAGGAAGCCGGAGATGCCGTGTTCCAGGGCCATCGCGGCCAGTTCCTTCGCCCACTGGTCCGGCGGTCCCTGCAGCAGCCCACCGCCTGTGGCGGAGAAGGTGCCACTGATGTTCAGCAGCCGGCGCACGACGGCGGGGTTCCGGCCCGCCGCTGTGGCGGCGTCGTCGATCGTCTCGTTCATGGGGCCCAAATCGGCGGGGCCGCCCGGCAGGTAACTCAGCGAGGGCACCCACCCGTCACCCGTTTGCCCCGTGAGCCGG
The DNA here is from genome assembly GCF_038405225.1 of Arthrobacter citreus. Classification (NCBI taxonomy): domain Bacteria; kingdom Bacillati; phylum Actinomycetota; class Actinomycetes; order Micrococcales; family Micrococcaceae; genus Arthrobacter; species Arthrobacter citreus. The sequence goes on along the minus strand of NZ_CP151657.1, from coordinate 130,564 downwards.
AGCATGCGGGGCTTGTAGGCGCCGAGCCAGATACCGACGTCGTGCGCGGGCGCCGGCCCGCGCTTGGCGCCACGCACCTGGTGGATCTTCCCGTCCACCCGCAGCGGTGTGCGCCCGGCCTCGTCCCAGACGCCCCGGATGATCCGGATCGCTTCGCCAAGTCCGGTGACTGCATCTCCCGGTTCCAGCCGCTCTCCCCCAACGGCCACAATGGCATCCCAAAACGCTCCGGCGCCGAGCCCGAGTTCAAACCGGCCGCCGCTCAGCAGATCCAGGCTGGCTGCACTGCGGGCCACAATAACGGGCTGGCGCAGCGGCAGGTTCAGCACGTTGGTGGCCAGGGTAATCCGCTCGGTGCGGGCAGCGGCGTAGGAGAGCAGCGTCCAGGTGTCCAGGAACCGCGGCTGGTACGGATGGTCCTGGAAGGTGGCCAGGTCCAGCCCCGAAGATTCGGCGGTGACCGTCAGTTCCACGGCATGCTGCGGCGGCGACGCTGCCGGCGTTATGAAGGAACCAAACAACAGGTTACGGCCGTAGTCGGGCATGGGGTCCTCCGGTGGTATCGGCAGGCGGTCGGTGGTATCGGCAGGCGGTCGGTGCTATCGGCAGGCGGTCGGTGCTATCGGCAGGCGGTCGGTGGTATTGGCAGGGCGGCAGCTGTGATGGTGGCGGCAGAGCGGCAGCTGTGATGGTGGCGGCAGAGCGGCAGTGGTGGCGCAGGGAGCCCAGTGTAGACGCTGCGGTCCGGGCTAAACCGGGTGGGTGAGGAAGATCCATTCCGGTGACTGAGGTGTTACCGGGCTGCGGTCCCAATCCCCCCAGATGCGGTCCACCGTCGACCCCGCCGATTCCAGACCCGCCAGCACGGCTTCCTTTGAGGGGAATCTCAGGGTTTCCGTTGTGGTCCAAGAGCTGTGGTCCATGGTCCAAGTGTCAAGGTGGGTTATCAGGTCACCTTCGCGGCGGACTTCCGTGCTGACTATCCCCCGCCCTGGGGCATTCCCTGTCCCCGGCCCGGCACCCCGATCCATGCTCCGGGCCGGCCAGCTCCGTCCCGCCGTCGGCCAGGTCCGCCAGGCTTCCACCGAGGGATTGCGCACTTCAAAGGTCAGCCGACCGCCCGGCCTCAGGGCCCGCTTGGCGTGGGCAGCCGCTTCAGCCCACGCTGCATCATCCAGGAAGTACTGGGCGACGTGCCCCGTCATCACCACCAGGTCGGCCCATCCGGCCGGCAGTCTTTCGGCCGTTCCGTGCAGCCACAAAACGGCGGCGGCGTGTTCCTGCCGTTGGGCGATATCCAGCATGGTGCGCTGCGGTTCAACACCGGCCACCTCGTGCCCCGCTCCGGCCAGCATGCTGCACAGCAGACCGGTTCCGGCGCCGATGTCGGCAACCCGGACGGCGTTCAACCCGGCAGCCAGCTCCAGATGGAAGTCCAGGTCCCGGCGGCCCGCACTGTCTGCGTCATACGCGGCTGCGAGTTCGGGAGTGGCGTAGTAGTTCCCCGGTTCCACGGCCTACCCCTGCCCCTGCCCCTGGACGTTTCCGTGTCCCTGGACCAGATTCTCGACCATGGACAGGCCGCGGCAGCCAAATGCCTGAAGCCGGGGAAGCAGCAGCGTGGCCATGCCGCATTCCGCCGCAGCGCCGTCGTGCGTTGACCGGTCTCCCACCATCAGTACCCGGTGCGCCGGCAGCTCCAGGCGTGCCAGCGCCAACTCGAAGATCCGGGGATCCGGCTTTTGGACCCCGTGTTCGAAGGAGAGCACGTAGTCGTCAATAAGGTCGCCGGCGCCCTGTTCCTTAAGCAGCGGACGGATGTCGAAATGAATGTCACTCAGCACGGCGATGCGGCACCCGAACTCCTTCAGCCGCCGCAGTGCCGGCAGCGCATCCGGATATAACGGGCGGAACGCGGGGTCCTCATCCACGTGCAGCAGGCTTTCGGCAAGCTCCTCGTCCAGGCCTGCGCGGTCAAAGTGCAGGGTTTCGGCGGCGCAGTACTTGGCGCTGGAGGTGTCGGCTTCAAGCTGGGCTGCGGCGATGTCCGGATCGTTTTCATGCCGGGCCAGGGCGTCGCAGATCCGGTCCGCCTCCGGAGAATCCGGCCGTCCCAGCCTCGCTCCGGCGGCTGCCACCCGGTCGCGGAGCGGCGGATCATGCACCAGGGTGCCGCTCCAGTCGAAGATCACTGCGTCAAAGGCCGTCATGGGGACAACCTATCCGAAGACCACACAACTGCAGGCTGCCCGTCTTCCTCATGGGCACCCTGCAGTTGTGTGGTTCATTTGTCTACGGCCGCGTGGCGCGGATCCCGTCAGCAATCGTGGCACCCGGGTTCTCGGTGCGGTAATCCTTGACCCGCTGCGGATCGACCTTGACTGTTGTCCCGCTGGAACCTCCGGGCTGGCCCAGGGTGCTTGGGGCGATTGCCCACAGGACAAGGGCCGCAGCCGTCATGCCAAGACCCAGCATCAGGTTGTCCGCGAACAGCCAGACGGCGATGCCGGCAACGGCCAGGACGAGAATGAGAGACGGAATAATATACTTCACGACAATTTCCTCCTGAGGAAAATAGTCAAACTTATTGCATAAAACCATTCGAAGCTAGTTGAAGCACTTTTCTTTAATTCCTGCTATTCCCAGCAGCTCTGCGCCCAGTGCACCCAGGGCGCCGCCTGCTGCCTGCATCTTCTCGTAGCTGAAGCTGGCGCCCCACATTGTCCTGACCGCTTCGGTCACGCCGCCGAGCTCGTTCATGAGTTTCTTGATTTTGAGGATTTTCGCGGCGGGAAGCGCCACTCCACCCAACGCCAGCACGATGGAACCTGAGCATCCCCAGAAGTCCGCGGCCATTGTTGCGACGCCGTTACTGGAACCGGAGACTCCCGGGTTCTGCTGCAGCCACTGCTGAGTGGCCGCGTCGCCCTGCATCAGTACGGCATCCGGGATAGACATGAGGACGTTAAGCCCATCCTCCATATCGGCCGTGGAGATATTCGCGGTGGCGGCGTTTACTGATCCGGCCGCGGGCGAGCCGGACTTCTCCGGCGCAGCTGGGTGCGCCGCTGCCGCTGAGGCCCCACCCATCACGAGACCAACCGTAACCGCAGCACTCAACAGCGTTGTTCTAAGCTTGTTGTTATTCATTTTTCACTACCCCCATTGTGCATGAATTTGCAACTTGCTATTGCTTATTACATTTCCATACTTACGGCCCCATCTGCAGATGTCAAACAGGAATGAGGAGAGGGTGCACTATCACGGAATGGTAAATGTAAATGCATCTTTTATTCAATGCCGTCCCTTGTGTCCGGGCCAGCCGGGGTTGGTGTCCTATGTGAAGACCTGCACCACTGACGGTCGCGGGGCCCGTACTTCGCCCCTGCCCGGTGTTCCGCCGTCGGGCACGTAGTCGGGAAAGTAGGAGGTGTGCGCGCCGTAGCTGCCGTCCTCCCCGGGGTGCTGCACGGCCACGAACACCATGGATTCCTCGTCGTGGATCACCGGTCCGCAGGTTTCGCCGTCGCGCGGCACGGACAGGAACTGTTCCACCCTGCCGCGCTCCCGCCCGGACAGCCCCACTTTGAAGAGTCCGTCGTTGTAACCGATGCCCGACGGCGCCCCGTCGGTGGAAATCCACAGGTTGCCGGCCGAATCGAAGGCCAGATTGTCGGGGCAGGAAATCGGGCTGACCTTGTCCCGGGGGTAGCCGCTGAAATAGGTGACGTCACCCTGGGCGGGATCGCCGCAGAGCATCAGCAGGTTCCAGCGGAAGTCGGTGGCCGTCGCGTCGTCACGGGCTTCGATGATTTCGACGATGTGTCCGTCGCGGTTCTCGCGCCGCGGGTTCGCCTCATCGACGGGTGCCTTGCCGTCGACGCCGCGGTTGGAGTTGTTGGTGCAGGCCACATACACGTGCCCGGTGGCGGGGTTTGGCTCCACGTCCTCGCAGCGGTCCATCTTGGTGGCTCCGGCCTTGTCCGCGGCAAGCCGGGTGTAGACGAGGACTTCCTCCACGCTCATCCCGGCCACGGCCGACTTGCCGCGCACCACCAGCGGCAGCCAGGTGCCCCGACCGTCGAATCCGCCGTCGCTGGGTACGGCTCCGGTGCCGTCAATTTCGGATTCCGGTGAATTGCCGGCAAACCGGGCCACGTACAGGTCCCCTTCGCTGAGCAGGGTCATGTTGTGGCGCTTGTCGTTCTTCCGGTATTTGTTCTTCGAGACAAACTTGTAGAGGTAGTCAAAGCGCTCGTCGTCGCCGGAGTACGCAACAGCCCTGCCGTTGCGGGCAATGATGACGTTGGCGCCCTCGTGCTTGAACCGGCCCAGGCTGGTGTGCTTGCGCGGCACCGATTCCGGGTCCTCGGGGTCCAGCTCCACGATGTAGCCGAACCGGTTCGGTTCATTCCGGGTTTCCGGTGTGCGGGCGTCAAACCGCGGGTCTTCCTGTTCCCAGCCCATGGCCGTAGCCTCGCTGCCCAGCCCGTACCGCTTGTCCTCGGCGCTGGTGCCGTCGGTGCGGAAAAACCCGTTGAAGTTTTCCTCGCCGGAGAGCACGGTCCCCCACGGAGTGCTGCCGCCGGCGCAGTTGCCCAGCGTGCCCGACACATACCGGCCCTGCGGGTCAGCTGCCGTTTTGAGCAGGTCGGAACCCGCTGCGGGACCGGTGAGTTCAAAAACAGTGTCCAGGGTGATGCGCCGGTTCAACTTGGCGCCGCGGACGTAGGACCAGGGCTTCCCGCGGTTGCTGCGTTCCAGTTCCACCACCGACATGCCGACGGCGTTGCGGAAGATGTTGCGCCGCTCCAGTTCCTCAGCGGCTGAAGCCGGGGCCGCCGGGAACATGATCTCCGGGTTGACGTACTCGTGATTGCAGACGAGCAGGCCCTTTTTGCCGTTGGGCTGGCGGAGGATTTCCAAGTAGTCATTGTTGTAGCCGAACTGGCGGGCCTGGGCTGCGGCGTTCTGGGCGCCAAAGTTGAACTCGGGGGAATCTGCGAACAACGGGTCTCCCCACCGCAGCAGCGGTTCCCAGTCATAGCCGGCGGGAACATCGAAGCTGTCGACGGCAGCATCCACGGGTGCGATCGGTGTGAAGGCCAGGCGCCCCGCCTTCGGCCCGCGGCCGGGTGGTGCCGCTGCCGCCGTCGTCGCCGGACCGCTCAGCGCCAGTACCGCCGCGCCCAAGACTCCCGCCGCTCCGGCGCCAAGTGCGGTGCGCCGGGAGAACTCCGCGGAGACGATGTCCCGGAAGTAACTGTTGGCGGAGGTGTTGCACACTGCCTTACTGCAGGCATTGTCACATTTCAGGGCACAGGTGACGGCGCTGCGCTTGCCGCGGGTATGGCCGAGCATCGGCAGCAGCTTCTTCCGCAGGGCAGCATTTGCCGGTGAAGGGTTTGCGGGTGCAGAGTCTGCGGGTGCGGGTGCGTTCAGCTGGTTCGTCAAAGGGATCGGCCTTCCTCCGGGGGTGCATGTCGCTGCCCACGCTGGCAGGGGCAGGCGACGCGTTGGAGACCGGAGGTTTAACGCCGGGTGAACAACCAGCTGGCCGTTAGCCCTTCCGCCTCACGGCACGGATGCCGTCGGCAATCGTTGCGCCGTGGTGGCCGGCGCGGTATTCGCGAACCCGCTGTGGCTCGGAGGCGTCAGTTGATCCGGCGAATGATCCAAGCCGCCCTATGACGCTGGGAGCGCCGGCCCATAGCGCCAGCGCCACTGCCGTCATTCCCAGGCCCAGCAACAGATGATCGGCAACGATCCACACCACCAGGCCACCGGCGGCGAGGAAGAGAGTCGCTAAGGAACGTGCATATTTCACGAATAACCTCCTTTGGGGAATTTTCCATCGTTGCGCCGCTGTGCATCGGAGTCAAAACGAAGGCGTCGAAACGAAAGAGTCGAAACGCCGTCGGCGGCCCGGAGTCCCCCTGTGTTTCTAGCGGTTGGCCCGGGAGGTCCGGTAGAGGCGGCGCAGGTACCGGGTGTGGACAAAGTCCCGCTTTACCCACTCCCAGTAGGAAAGTCCGGGTTCCAGGCCAAGCTGCTGCCACAGCCTGCCGCCGTAAAGGACCGATCCCCCGAACAGGGCGACCAAGAAGAGAAGGGCTTCAGCCAGGGAAATCTCCCAGAGAACCAGAAGCGCCGTATAGCTCCAAGCTGTCAGGACGGCAGCGGCCAGCCAGGGAATCCATTTCATGTCCGGGATCCGCGCCGGGCCGCTCACAACGCCCAAGCTCAGCCCGATAAGAACAATGACGCCTGGCTGCAACACCTGCATGGTCTGTCTCCCCCGTGTTTGGCCATAGCTTCCGGTGAACCTGCTTCGTAGGTGCGAGGCTACCAAAGCCACCAGCGGAGGAGCCGAAACCCTCCGTTTTGGGAGAAACCCTCCGGTTTGGGAAATCCCTGCCACTGCGCAGCGGAGGGATTTCCCAAAGTGGAGGGAAACCGCAGCTGGCTACTGCTGCCTGGCGTCCGTGGGCCCCTGAGCGCCAGAAACGCCCGGAAGGTGCGCATACACCCGGGCCAGCCGGTCCAGCCACCACCGGGTCACGTCCGCATCGGCGGCATGGCGCTCCAGCAGCTCCTCGGACACGGGCACACCGCGCACGGCCAGCGCTCCGCCGTCGGGCAGCAGCGGTTCCTCCGTGACATCGCCGTCCATCAGGGACAACGTGCCCAGTCCGCACGCATACGGCAGCTGGGGCAGGGACGCGGCCAGCGCGACGCCGGCACGAATGCCCACCGAGGTGTCCAGCGCCGAACTGACGACGGCGGGCAGCCCGGCGGCAGCCACGATGGCGAGTGCCCGGCGCACTCCGCCCAACGGGGCCACCTTGACCACGATCAAATCCGCGGCGTCTTCCCGGGCCACCCGCAGCGGATCGGTTTCCTTGCGTACGCTTTCGTCGGCGGCTATCAGCACCGGAACCCCGCGGCGCGCCAGTTCTTCGCGCACCGCACGCAGCCCGGCAATGTCCGGAACGGGCTGCTCGGCGTATTCCAGCCCGGCCTCGGCGAGGGCTTCCAGGGCTGCGACGGCGGTGGGTACGTCCCAGCCACCGTTGGCGTCCACCCGAATGCCGGCGTCCGGCAGCAGGCGCCGGACCTCGGCCACCCGGGCCAGGTCCTCGGCCACCGTCTGGCCGCGTTCGGCCACCTTGACCTTAACGGCCGGCACCGCACCGAACCGGGCCAGGACCGTTTCCACCTGGTCGACGCCGACGGCGGGCACGGTGCCGTTGACCGGCACCGAGGTCCGGACCGGTTCGGGATAGCCCTCCCCCGCCGCTTCCAGGGCGGCGGCGAGCCAGGGTGCGGCCTCGGCGTCGTCGTACTCGGGGAAGGGGGAAAACTCGCCCCACCCCGCCGGGCCGGGAAGGAGCAGCGCCTCGCGGTGCAGGATGCCGCGGAATTTAACCCGCATGGGGACCGACACCACGCGGGCTTCGGAAAGCAGGGCGGACAGGCCCGGGCGGAAGCCGGTCACCGGGGGAAGATCTGGGATAGCCACCCAGCCAGCCTAGTCCCGGCATCGGTCCCCCGCCGCATGAGTGCGGTCACGCTGGTCGTTCAGCTAAGTGCCAAGATCCAGTGGCAGACTAGGAGACAATGAATACCCGCAATCTCCTGAACAGGCGTGCTCCATCCCAGCGCCGCCCCGCCCACAACGCTGCTGTTTTCCTCTTCGGGGCCATGCTCTGCGCGGCCGCGGTGGCGGTGACCTACTGGGCATTTGTCCGTACCACCACTGGCCAGCTTGCGGATGAATCAGCCTGGCGCGAAGCCGAAGTGGCGATGCCCGCTTCCCCGCTGCCGGTCCTGGAGTTCTTGGATAATCTGCCGCTGCTGTCGGTTTTTATCGCCGGCGCTGTGGTCCTTGTGGTGACGGTGCGACGACGGCGGCTGGCCCCGGCGGTGATTGCGCTGAGCACCTTTGCAGCAGCGAATATCAGCAGCCAGCTGCTCAAGCGGCTCTTTTTTGACCGGCCCGACCGCGGGGTCATCACGCTCGACTTCAATTCCCTGCCCTCCGGCCACACCACGCTGGCGGCGTCCGCTGCCGCGGTGGTCTTCCTGCTGGCGTCCCCGCGCTGGCGTCCGGTTGTTGCGGCGGCGGGCGGCAGCTACGCCGTGCTCGCGGGAGCGGCCACGTTCATTAACCTCTGGCACCGCCCGGCCGACGTCGTCGCCTCCTTCCTGGTGGTGGGCACCTGGACGCTGATCGGCGGACTGGTGATGATGCGGACAACACCGGACTGGAATTACTGGCCTCCCGGCGGCCGGCGCCGCGGAGGATCACCGGTGTTTACGGCACTGTGCGCCATTCCGGGCCTGCTCGCCCTGGCGCTGGCGGTGGGCGCCTATCTGTATGCCACCAGCGGGGCCACGGTGCTGGGCAGCAGCGAGTCCATGCTGCTGTACTTCTGGTCCGGCCTGAGCCTGATTGTCGGAGTGGGGTACGTGCTCAGCGCGCTGGCCTGCTGGCTGTTCTCTATGCAGGCGGGAGATCCGGCCCACTGACCGGTCCCGCCGGTTTCCCCGGTTTCCCCGGTTTCCCCGCAGAGTTTTCGGCCGGCTGTCCGTAGCCGGGGCGCCCCTTGGGCACCCACCACCACAGAGCCGCGGCCCCCAGCAGTCCCAGCCCGGCGGTTGCCGCGATGCCGGCTGAGAGGGACGCGAGTGCGGTCACCGCCGAGAGCAGCGCCGGGCCGGCCATGGTGCCGGTGTCGGCGAGCAGCCGCCAGATGCCCAGGAACTGCGGCCGGCCCGGGGAGGGCGAGAAATCAGCGCCCAGGGTCATGACAATGCCCGATCCGATGCCGTTGCCGAACCCCAGCACCAGGGAGACCAGCAGCAGCCCGGTTCCGTTGCTGGTCAGCGGCATCAGCGCCAGGCCCGCGGCCATGGTGAGCATGCACGGCACCGCCACCCAGCGCCGGCCTTTCAGGTCCATGACCTTGCCCGCCGGATAGAAGATCAGCATGTCGATGGCGCCGGACAGCCCGTAGATGAGCGCGGTTTGGGTGGGGTCCAGGCCAATGTGCTGGGCCCACAGCGGAATGACCGCCTGCCGGGACGCCCTTACCGCGGCGATCAGCAGGATTCCCAGGCCCAGGGTCCGGAACACCCGGCCGTGGCTGCGCAGGACCGACCGCACCGTGGGCGCCGGAGCTACCGGCAGTCCCGGACCGGTGCCGCTGCCCCTGCCCGTGCCGCCGGATCCCGTACCCCCGGTTTTTCGGTTCGCCCTGCCGGAGCGGCTCATCCTGTCCCCGGGGAGGCGGAGCTCGGGAACCTTCAGGCTGATGACGCCCGCCAGCAGGGCTGCCGTGGCCCCCACCCAGTAGGCGCCCGGGGTACCCGTGAAGTGGATGGCGCCGGCGGCCGCGAAAGGACCGGCGAACACACCGATCCGGTTCACCCCGCCGAGCGTGGACAAGGCCCGCGCCCGGAAATACACCGGCACGGCTTCGGTGAGGTAGCTCTGCCGCGCCAGTCCGAACACCGACCCGGCCATGCCCACCATGAACACGGCGACGGCGAAGAGCCACAGCACCGGTGCCAGGGCAGCGGTGACCATCGCGGCGGCACACCACAGGGATGCGATGACCAGCGCCCACTTTTCGCCGAAGCGGGTGGTGAGCACGGTTGCGGGAACGTTGGTCAGCAGGGACCCGATCCCGGTCAGGGTAATCACCAGGGCCGCGAGCGCCACGGTGGCGCCAAGGTCCCGTGCGGTGAGTGCGATGACCGGCAGGATGGCGCCGGTCGCCACGCCGTAGAGCAGGGTGGGCCCAAACGCCGGAATGGCTATGGTCTTGAGGCTGAAGGAGTCGGCAGGCACCGGTTCAGGCTACCGCCCCTACTGCTTGAGCCACTTCCAGCGGGCCAGCGTGCGCAGCCGCATCAGCAGCGCGCGGGACTGTTCCGGCCCGTACGGCAGGATCGGGATGGCCTTGGTCATGTCCACGGAGGCCTGATCCATTGCGCTGCGGGTGACGGCGACGGCGGTGCGCATCTTGTTCATCTGCGTGGTCACGAAGTCCACGGTCACCGGAGTGCCGTGGCCGGGCACAAAGTGGGTGTAGAGATCATCGAGTGCCGCCATCTTGCCCAGCGTCCGGATCCACTCCTTGGGGAAGGAATCCTCGAAGGACGGGTCAGCGCCCTGCTCCACCAGGTCTCCGGTGAACAGCACGTCCCCGGCGCCAACCAGCAGGTCATGGTCGGTGTGCCCGCGGCCCAAATGAAACAGGGTCACGGAGATCCCGCCCAGATCCAGGTCCACGGGGGCACCGTCCACCAGCCGGTTGGGAACCCGAATCTCGGTGTGGACGCCTTCGCCTGCGGCCATCTCAGCTTCCACTTCCGCGACGGCGGGACGCTGGGAATCGCCGGATTCGGCGATGACGGCGGCGCAGCGGCTGGTCGCCCAAATGTCCTCCACGCCGTTGGCGGCGAGGACGGCGTTGCCGAAGTAATGGTCAAAGTGCGCGTGCGTATTGACCGCGATCAGCGGCAGGCCGGTGCGCTCCCGGACGGCGGTGAGGATGGCGCAGCCCTGCCGCGGCCCGGCACCGGTGTCAATGATCAGCGCCCGCTCGTCGCCGATGACGAGGCCCGTGTTCATGCCGAATCCCGGGTTGGTGTGCACCAGCACCCGGGGAGCCACCTCCCGCCACGTTGCGGTGTCCTGCCCGGCTGCGTCGGTCATGGAATGGTCCTTCCGGGTTCGGGTGCGAAGTGTCGCCTCCAACCTATCCCGCCGGCGCGGCGGAGGCGGTGCCGGACGGCAATTGTTGCTTTCAACCGTTCCGGGCGCGCCGCACGCCCCCGGTCACAGATCGGCGAGCACGCTGCCCGGATTTTCGACGGCGTCGGCAACGTAGCGCAGGAAGCCTCCGGCGGTGCCGCCGTCGCACACCCGGTGGTCGAACACCAGGGTCAGCTCGGTTAGCTTCCGGACCGCCAGCGCTCCGTCCACCACCCACGGCTTGTCGATGATGCGTCCGATACCCAGGATGGCCGACTCCGGATAGTTGATGATCGCGGCGCTGCCGTCCACCCCGAACACTCCATAATTGTTCAGCGTGAACGTGCCCGACGTCAGCTCCGCCGGTGTCGCCCGGCCAGCCCGTGCAGCGGTTGTGAGGCGGCGGATTTCGGCGTCCAATTGCCGGGCGTTCATCGTGTCCGCCCGCCGGATCGAGGGCACCATAAGTCCGCGGTCCGTCTGCGCTGCGAACCCCAGGTTCACGCCCTCGTAGGCGGTGAGCTGCGCACCTTCCGCCGGAGAAACTGCCGGATCGAAGCGGGTGTTGAGTTCGGGGAACTTTGCCAGCCCGGCCAGGACAAACCGGGCGAAGAAAGCCATGAGCCCCGGAGTGGTGTCCGGATTCCGGCGCTTGAGGTCCGCCCGCAGCTCGAGCAGCGCTGTTGCATCCACGTCCACCCACACGGTGGCCTCGGGAATGATGCTGCGGCTGGCGGTCAGGTTTGCGGCGACGGTCTTCCGCAGTCCGGTGACCGGGGTGCGCGACGCGATGGCCAGGCCGGTGCGCGGGTCTGGACTCGCTCCGCCAGTTGGGCCGGTGCGCGGGTCTGGATCCGTTTCGCCACTTGGCGCGGCGGCGACGGCGGATGACCCGTTGCCGGCGGCAGCAGCAAGGGCCGCTTCAACGTCTGAGCGCAGGATCAGGCGATCCGGACCGGTCCCGGAAATTTCCGCGAGCCGCAGTCCGCCGTCCCGTGCCAGCTTCCGGACAAGCGGGGAAATGCACCGCGGCGCTTCGGCGGGCGGTGCTTCAGCTGGCAGGGCCTGGGCGGAAGTAAGGACCGGAGCAGCAGCCGCGGGGTTGCTGGCCCGTGACCTGCGGGTCCGCCGCGCCACTGCGTGCCCGCCGGGGGTGCCGTAGCCAATCAGTACATTGCCCGAGCCGGCCTTTTCCTCCTGCCGGTACGCTTCGCCGTCGGGATCGCTGTGCCCGGGAGCCGGGCTTTCCGCAGCCGGCAAACCAGCCGCTGCGGCAGCCGACGCCGACGGCATCACCGAGATCAGCGGGCGCCCGACGTCGAGCGTTTGTCCGGCTTCCCCGTGCAGCTGCGCGACGGTGCCGGCAAACGGCGACGGCACCTCAACCAGCGATTTGGCGGTCTCCACTTCAGCCACGGGCTGGTCCACGCGGACTTCATCGCCCACGGCCACCAGCCAGGTGACCAGCTCGGCTTCGGTCAGGCCTTCGCCCAAATCCGGCAGCAGGAAGGTGCGCACGCTCATTGGTCCTCCCACTGCAGCTCATCAACGGCGTCAAGGATCCGGTCCACGCTCGGCAGGAACCAGTGCTCCAGCTTGGGCGCGGGGTACGGGATGTCGAATCCGGTCACCCGCAGCACGGGCGCGGCCAGCGAGTGGAAGCAGCGTTCCTGCACCCGGGCCACGATTTCCGAGGCAACGGAGGCAAACCCGGGGGCTTCGGAAATGACCACGGCTCGGCCGGTTCGGCGGACCGACGCGGTGACGGTCTCGTCGTCAAAGGGCACGATGGAGCGCAGGTCGATCACTTCCAGGGACCGGCCTTCGGCGGCCGCGGCCTCGGCGGCGGCGAGGGCGATTGAAACGGACGGACCGTAGGCAATCAGTGTTGCATCGGTTCCGTTGCGTGCCACCGCGGCGGTGCCGATGGCGCCGGGCCGGGGACCGCCGTCGTGCGCCGATGCGTCCGCATGGCCGTCCGGAGTATCGAAGCGGGCGCGCAGGGCGGCCAGGTCCACGTCTTCCTTGGTCCAGTACAGCTTTTTGGGTTCCAGGAACACCACCGGATCGTTCAGCCGGATGGCTTCGCGCAGCAGTGTATAGGCGTCGGCGACGGTGGCGGGGGCGACGACGGTCAGCCCCGGGGTGTGTGCGTAGTAGGACTCGGAGGAGTCGCAGTGGTGCTCCACTCCCCCGATGCCCCCGGCGTAGGGAATCCGGATGACCAGCGGCAGGCGGACCTTGCCGCGAGTGCGGTTGGCCATTTTCGCCGCGTGGCTGACCACCTGCTCGAAGGCCGGGTAGGCAAAGGCATCAAACTGCATCTCCACCACGGGGCGCATGCCGTTCATGGCCATACCCACGGCCATGCCCATGATGCCGGACTCCGCCAGCGGGGTGTCGAAGCAGCGTTCCGCTCCGAAGCGGGCGGTCAGTCCGTCGGTGATGCGGAAGACGCCGCCCAGCGGGCCCACGTCCTCGCCGAACATCAGCACTGAGGTGTCGGCGGCCATTTCATCGGCCAGCGCGGTGTTCAGGGCCTTGGCAAAGGTCAGGGACTCCGGTGCCGCCGCGGCGGTTGCGGGGGCTTCCGCGGTTTGGGTAACAGTCATCGTGGTGCCTTTCAGCCGTCCTGGCGCGAAAGTTCATCGCGCAGCAGGTTGGCCTGTTCCTCAAGCTGTGGGGTACGGCGGGCATAAACGTGGGCAAAAAGCTCCTGAGGATCCGGTTCGGCCTCAGTGTTTAGACCGTCGCGGATGTGCGAGGCAACGGCCTCGGCGTCCCCGGCGAAGCGGAGTTCATCGTCGTCCGTCAGCAGATTCAGGCCGCGGAGATAGGCACGCATCCGGGTCATCGGATCCCGCGGCACCCACTTCTGAACGTCCTCTTGGCTGCGGTAGCGCGTGGCGTCGTCGGCGTTGGTGTGCGCCTGCATCCGGTAGGTGTGCGCCTCGATGAGGGACGGACCGGCGCCCTCCCGTGCCCGCTCCATCGCGGCGCCGAGCACGGCGAGCAGTGCGGCCAGGTCATTGCCGTCCACCCGTTCTCCCGGCATGCCGTAACCGATGGCCTTATGTGCCAGCGACGGTGCCACCGACTGGTTTTTCAGCGGCACCGAGATGGCGTATTCGTTGTTCTGCACAAAAAAGACCACCGGCACATGGAACACGGCGGCGAAGTTCAGTGCCTCGTGGAAGTCCCCTTCGCTGGTGGCACCGTCACCGCACATGGCCAGGACCACGGTGTCCTCGCCGCGGAGCTTCGCCGCGTGCGCCACCCCGACGGCGTGCAGCAGCTGCGTGGCCAGCGGGGTGGCCTGCGGGGCGGTGTGGTGTTCATAGGGGTCATAACCGGAGTGCCAGTCGCCGCGCAGCAGCGTCAGGACCTGCAGCGGGTCAACACCGCGGGAGATCACCGCGACGGTGTCGCGGTAGGTCGGAAAGAGCCAGTCGCCGGATTCAAGGACGACGGCGGCGGCCACCTGACATGCTTCCTGTCCGTGCGATGAGGGATAAACGGCGAGCCGGCCCTGCCGCACGAGCGCGTTCGCCTGGTCATTGATGCGCCGGCCGGTGACCAGCCGGGCATAGGCGGCCCGGAGTATCCCGCCGTCGGGCAGCGGATACCTGTCATCGTGGCGGTGGTTGCCGTCCGGGTCCACCAGCTGGACCGGAACGCCGGACGGAAGCAGATGCGCATCGGTGTCGGGGACCCCGGGTGAACGGGTGCCCCGGCGGGGGTCTTCCATGGCACCGGGGGGCGGATTGCCCGTAAAAATAGTCATTTTGCCTCCGTCAGCGGCCATCGCGGGGCTTCTTTGCCGTGGATGTTCTGTCATCCCAGTATGCTGACGCACCCGTATTCGTATCCAGAGGATGCAGAAACCGTGGATGGTTGCTGCCGATACCGCTACGCTGATGGACAGACTGCAAAATGTGAGCTGGATTACAGGAGAGGGCGTGGACACTATGCCACGGGACACCGAACAGGACGCGGCACCCCGGCTGGACGGCATTGACCGCAGCATCCTGGCGGAACTCAGCAGCAACGGCCGGGCCTCTGTCACCGCCGTGGCCGAGGCGGTCCACATTTCGCGGGCGCACGCGTACTCGCGGATAGCGAAGCTCACGGAAACCGGGGTGCTGAGCCGGTTCACCGCCGTCATCGATCCGGTCAAGGCGGGACTGCGCTCATCAGCCTATGTAACGCTCAAGGTCCGGCAGCACTCCTGGCGGGAGCTGAAGGAACAGCTGAGCGCGGTTCCTGAAATCCACCACATTGCCCTGGTGGGAGGCTCCTTCGACGTCATCCTCCTGGTGCGGGCCGAGGACAACATTCATTTACGGCAGGTGATCTTCGACCAGCTTCAATCGATGCCGGGCGTGCTGGATACACAGACCTTCCTGGTGTTCGAGGACCTGGACTCGCGGTAGGCGCGGGCAAAAAGAAAAGCGGCGGCCCGGCACCCCACATTCCGGGTGCCGGGCCGCCGCCTGAACTCAGGGCTCAGGATTCACGGCTCAGTCTTCGTCGTGTCCCTGATCCATGCTCATTTGATCTTCCGCGGGAGGAGTCTCTCCGGGCGGAACTCCCCCTCCGGGCTCAAGGCCGGTGACATTGCCCGCCGCCGGATCGGGGTTGGCATGCGCACCCTTCTCCGTGCTGGGCGCCGCGTTGCCGGTTCCTTCACGCGTGTCATCCCGCAGGTTTTTCCCGGCATCCTTGGGCTTGTCGGGGTTGGCCGGGTCATTGTTCGGATCGTAACCGTCCGTCATCAGTGCCTCCATCCAGTCTGTGACGCATGCAGAGGAACGACCGCTGCGGCTAAGCCGGAGCCAATCATCAGCATGCTGATCATTAGCTCCAACCTAGTACCTGAGCGTGGTGTTGATCAACCCGGGCCGATTTTCCTCAGGAGAACAGCTGCTCGCCGATAAACCTTCCTTCCGGGACGCCGGGAGGCACTGCGAAGACAGCCGATCCCACCGGAACCGTCCACGCGTTGAGGATGTCCAGCTGGTCAAGCCGCTGCTGGATGGGCACAAACTGCCGCTCGACGTCGGCCTGGTAGGAGACGAAAAGCTGCCCCGAATTTGAGATCCCCGGTCCCGCGCCATCCGCCGTTCCGGGTGCGTCATCGTAGTTGTACGGCCGCCGGAAAATGCGCTGCCGTTCATCATCCGGCCGCGCCCTGCGCAGATGGGAGGAATCGGCGATCACGGGGAAGCCGAGCCCGGTGCGGGCTGCGAAGTCGGGCTCATCATGTTCTTCGGTGCCGGTCAGCGGCGCACCGCTGGCCAGGGTGCGTCCGATGCTCTCTTCCCGTCCGCGGCGGTCCAGCTCGTCCCACGTGTCCAGATTCATGGCGATGCGCCGGATCACCAGTGACGTGCCGTTCTCCAGCCACGGCTTAATGCCCCCGTGTCCCCACACCACACGTTCGAACTCCGCGCTGCCGACCCGCGGGTTTCCGCTTCCGTCCTTCTGCCCGAAGAGGTTGCGCGGAGTTACACCCGGAGGTCCCGAACCATAGGCGTGCAGAAATCCGGGCTGCACCCAGCGCAGCGAGGTGAAGGAACGGCTGTCCTTCAGCAGCATTCTGCGGGCGTGGGCCACCGCCATCGGGTCATCCCCACAGATCTGGAGCAGCAGGTCGCCGGCGGAGTACTCCGGCCGCAATCGGTCGATCCCGAAGGCGGGCAGCGGTTTCAGCCACGCCGGAACCCTGTCCGGTGCTGCCAGCGCCACCAGGGCCGGACCAAATCCGAACGTGACCGTCAACCGCGACGGCTGCACCGCCAGTTCAGGCTCCGTGTCCGCCAGCGCCGGGCGCCCCTGGGTCAGGGCCGCAGCATCGTCGGTGAGCAGCCGCAGGAGTGCCGCCAGCCGCTGCGCCGTCAGGCCCGGTTTCAGGTCCAGGGCCAGGAACACGGAGTGAGCCTGTGCCGGTGTTTCGATCCCCGCCTGCCGTGCTCCGTAAAAGGGCACCACAGTGGTGCCGTTGACGCCGGTGGCATCGGCCCCGGGCGCCAAGCCTTCCCCTGAGTCCGGCCCGGCGTGCCCTCCGGTGAGCTGAACGCCCACGGCAGCCAGGGCGCCGAGTCCGGTTGCCGCCCCACCGAACAGCAGGTGCCGCCGGTTCACAACCTTGCGGCGGGCGCAGGTGGACGGTGATTCAGTATCCCCGGTCACGGTCACCCTCCGTGGTAACTCTCGTTGGCTCCGGCGAAGTCCTTCGCCGGGGCCGTGAATTCGACACTGCTGCCGTCGGAGAGCGTCAGCGTGAAGGAAACTTCATCCCCGGCAAGGACCGGTTGCTCCAGTCCCATGAGCATCAGGTGGTTGGCCCCGGGCTCCAGGACGAAGCTTTCTCCGGCCGGGATGGTGAATCCGTCCCCGTTCTCCGCCATGGCTGCGGTTCCGTCAGCTTGGAGCACCGTTTCATGAAGTTCCACGGAGGCCGCTGCAGGTGATGCCGCTGCCACCACGTGCAGGTCCTCGGTGCCGTTGTTGGTGAGGTCTCCGAAGGCTCCGGTCATGCCGCCGGTTGCAGCCTTGACCCACGGGTGCTCAATGGTCAGGGGCGCCGCTTCGCCCGGGGACGCGGAAGATGCGGCCGGTGGGTTGCTGGCTGCGCCCGAGGCGGCAGCAGCTGAATCCGGCGTTTCCGGCGGGGTTGCGCAGCCGCTCGTCAGGGCTGCTCCGAGCACCGCTGTGGAAAGGACCAGCAGCACGGATTTGTGGGAACGATACGAACTGCGGGAAGGAAAAAAGGTCATGGTTCTGCTCCTGTGGTGGGGCGCGCGGCTCGCGTGGAACCGGGTTCTTGAGGGCGCCGCAAGGGGGAGAACGTCGCGTGGACGCCTCCGTGGGAAGGCTCCGCCGGTGAGGGCGCAGCAGAAAGGGTGCGGCAGCGTGAAAGGCTGCGGCGGTTTACTCGGTCCGGCCGCGCTTGCGCCGGGAGACCACGGTGAACACGGCGAGGATGATCAGGCCGGTGACGCCACCGGTGATGCCGGGAACCAGCCAGGCGGGGAGTCCGCCGTCGTTGGTTTCGGCCGTCTCGGTGCCTTCAGCGCTCTCGGTCGCTTCGGCGTCGGACGCGTTGTCACCGGCCTCGGAGGGAACCGCTGTGGCGGCGGAACCTGCCACAGCGTCAGCGCCAACGAGGAACTCGTAGCTTCCGGTGATCGGGTGGCCGTCAGATGATACGGCGCGCCACCGGACCGAATATTCTCCATTGGGCATATCTGTGGGCAGCGGCTGGGCGAGGGTTTCGCGGTTCAGGACGGGGGCGCTTTCGGCCCAGTTCCGTCCCTCGGCGTCCAGGACCTGAATTTGGTTGCCCAGGTCCATCAGGGCCGAGCTGAACGTCAGCTCCAATTCCGCCGGTGCTGCTTCCAGCCGCTCTCCGGCAGCCGGAAGGGTGCTGACAAGTTCGTCATGCGCGGCCGCCGCCGGAGCGGTAGCCAGCGCGGCGCCGCCACCGGCCAAAATCAGGGCTGCGAGGAGCAGTGCGCGGAGTGCCTGCGCAGGGCGGACGGGACGGGATGCTGCGGATACTGCTGTTGCTCCTGATGCTCCTGATGGGACGGATGCTGTGGAGGAGAAAACTGATGGGTACGAAAAAATAGACATGGCTGCTTCCTGGCCGGCGTGCTGCCGGCGGCTGCTGGGAGGAAAGCCCTGCACGGATTGGTGCGGGACTAGAAGGACACAGCAGCAGCCGGTGGTCCCCGGTGGCGCATGGCCAGCAGCGGTACGCCGAGGTTCCGGAGCGGAGCAACCGGAACCAGCACGGAGAGCTTGGGGATCCGCGGCCCCAGGGGCAGCGGAAGAATCAGCGGCAGGATGGTGGTGATGCGCAGCCGCATGGCCGCCAGGATGCGCAGCAAAGCGGCCTCTCCGTTGCGGATCAGGGCAATGGTGGCCGCGGCGGCCAGCAGGTGGCCAAGCCACATCAGCGCGGAGGAATGCCCGGCCGCCATTCCGGCTGCGTCCTGTCCTGTCCCCGCCAAGTGAGCAAAGGCGTCCGGATTCAGCGGAATGGCATGAGCGGAGTGGGCGGCGTGACCCGCATGGCTTTCCTGGGCGGCTGCGCCCGCACCAGCGGACGGGATTCCCGCGCCGCCGACAGTGAACAGCACGTGGAAAATACCCTGGCTGGCCAGAACTGCTCCGGTTGTACCGGGAAGGGACAGCGACCGCCCCGCCAGCGCGCAGGACACCATCCCGGACAGCGCCAGGCAGAACAGCACAATGGAGGGGTGGGGAATGAGGCCGCCGGCCAGCACATGGGAGGCGGCAGCCACGGCCGTGGCCGCGAATGCTGCGGCCCAGCCGCGCACCAGGCGTGCGCCACGCGTGCTCATGATCCCTCCCGGATGCGGCTCGGGCCGGTTCGGCAGGTGCTTCTCCGGCTGCAAGACATTCTTCCCGTATTTCTACAGGTTGTCGAATAGGCTGCGGCTGCCGGTCCGGGGGCTGCCTCTGGGCATTCCGCTAGGGTGGTCGAAAACGGGCGGAACGTCCAAACACAAGCTGGATCGGGGGCAGCAGTGGTTACCAGCAGGAGAATCGGCACGAGAACCGGCAGGATAGCCGGCACATGGATCAGGACGTCTGCTGTGGGCATCGCGATCCCGGCCCTGCTGCTTGTGTCCGCGTGCGGGACGGGGACTGCCGAAGGGCAGGAGTCCGCCGCAGCCGATGCCGGCGCGGCTGATGCCGGCGCGGCCAGGATCGAACAGCTGCAGTCCGAACTGGCAGCTTCGCACGGCGGTGGCGTCCCGGAAACATCCACCTCCGGCGGTGGAGTTGCCGGCCCGGACGCTCCGAACCAGCTGCACCTTGGCCCGCTCCTGACCGGCCCGTTGGAAGCGCGGTTTGTCTGCGACACCGGAACCGCCAGCATCTCCATCAGCGGCGGACCCCGCACCGAGATCCCCTGCGGACCGGTGGAGGTCATCAGCGGGATCAACCCCTACAAGGACGGCACGGGAATATCCATCGATGTCAGTGCCGATTCGGAACTGTACTGGGCCGTGGAGTTTTCCTAATCCCGGCGCGTCCCGGAGCTTTAAATCGCCTGGCCTCAGTCCTGGAATACGGGTTTGCGCTTTTCGATAAAGGCCGAGAACCCCTCGGTGTAGTCCCGGGTTCCGCTGAGGATGCCCTGGGCTTTGTTCTCTTCCTCCATGGCGGTCCACAGTCCAATTCGTGAGTCCCGGATTTCGGCCACCAGAGCTTTGGAAATCCGGTAGGCGCCGCCTGAACCGGCAGCCACCCGCGCCACGATGTCCCGGGTGTGTTCCAGCAGCTGGCCGGCCGGGAAGGAACGGCTGAACAGCCCGGAGGTTACGGCCTCTGCCCCGGTCATGAGGTCGCCGGTATAGATCAGGTCCAGGGCACGGTGGGTGCCCAGGCGTTCGGTAAAGAGCCAGTGTCCGCCGGAATCCAGGGCCGCGCCCAGCGCCGCAAACGGGGAGCCGATCTTGGCATCCTCCGCCACGTACACCACGTCGGTGGCCACCAGAAGGCCAAGTCCGACGCCGAGGCATGCCCCCTGGACCGCAGCGAAGGTGGGCGCCGGAAAAGCGGCCATCTTCTGCAGCAGCGGCGTGACCCGCTCCCCCAAAAAGGCGTACGCATCGTCATTTGCCGGATCCACCACCGAAATGTCCCGGCCGGCGCAGAACGCTTTCCCCTCACCGCGCAGCAGGAGGGCGCGCACCCCGGGCACCGCCGCGGCGTCGTACGCCTGGGACAGCTGCGCCAGCGCCTCCTCATTCAGCGAGTTCAATTTCCGCGGCGAGTTCAGGACAAT
The DNA here is from genome assembly GCF_038405225.1 of Arthrobacter citreus. NCBI lineage: Bacteria > Bacillati > Actinomycetota > Actinomycetes > Micrococcales > Micrococcaceae > Arthrobacter > Arthrobacter citreus. Next base: position 109,973 of record NZ_CP151657.1, on the reverse strand, counting down.
TTCCGCGATGCCGTCAGTGACAGTCAGATCAATCACGGGGTGCTCCGTTCCTTGAGGGATCTAGGCGTCGTAATCAACGATGACTTCCCGGCTGGTGGGCCGGCTCTGGCAGGTCAGGACGTATCCCTTTTCCAGCTCGTCCGGTTCCAGCGCGTAGTTCTCTTCCATCTCCACAGTGCCGGAAACAATCTTGGCGCGGCAGGTGCCGCAGACACCGCCCGCGCAGGCGAACGGAACGTCCGGCCGGGCACGTAGCGCGGCATTGAGGATGGATTCGCGGGCATGGGTGGGACTGGCCACCTTTCCCTGCAGTCCGTCCAGCCGGAAGGTAATGGAGTAGCTGTCAGCACCGGGGTCGACGACGACGGGACGTCCCGTGGAGCCCTCGGGCCGGCCCGGCTGGCCGGTGGAAAAGAGTTCATAGCGGATTTTCTCCGCCGGCACCCCACGGTCCGCAAGGGCGTCCCGGCACATCTGGACCAGGTCAAAGGGCCCGCAGAGGAACCATTCGTCCACCCGGGGCGTGGGCAGCACTGCGTCGATCAGGGTGGCCAGCTTCCCGGCGTCGATACGTCCTGACAGCAGGGGTGAGATGCGCTGTTCGCGGGACAGCACATGGTGCAGGGCAAACCGGGACGGATACCGGTCCTTCAAATCCGCCAGCTCTTCCAGGAACATCACGTCCATGGCTGCTTTGTTGGCGTACACCAGGTCAAAGCGGGCGGTGCCCGATGACGCGAGCACGGTGCGGGCTATGGCGATGACCGGCGTGATGCCGGATCCCGCCGCCACGGCCACAAACACGTCTTCCCCGGAAACGTCGAGGTCCTCGGGGTGGTTCAGCCCGTTCATCGGATGCTTGGAGATGAACCCGCCGGACGGGCTCATCACGTCCAGCACGTCGCCGGCCTTGAGGTGTTCGTTGGCCCAGTTGGAGAACTTTCCGCCGAGATCACGCTTGATTGCGACACGGATTTCCCCGGGCACCGGTTCGGCGCAGATGGAGTAGCTGCGCCGGATCTGCTGGCCGTCCAGGGTGGTGCGCAGCGCAACGTACTGGCCGGGAAGGTAGTCGTAGGACCCGGACAGGGCCTCGGGAACCGCGAATGTTACTTCGATGGCGTCCTCCGTCAGGCGCCGGACCCCGGCGACCGTCAGGGGATGGAAGGCAGTGCGGCGGGACGGAGAGGCAGCTGGCGGTGTCGCAGCGGACGCCGGCGCGGTGGAGGGCATGGTCAGAGCACCTTGAAGTAGTCGAAGGGTTCACTGCACTCCTGGCAGACGTAGAGCGCCTTGCAGGAGGTGGAGCCGAACCGGGTCAGTTCGCGCGTGTTCAGTGATGAACACTGCGGGCATTTCACGCTCAGGCCCAGCCTCACCCGGCCGGCGGCGGCGAGTCCGGTGGGCGGTGCGATGCCGTAGGCGGTGAGCTTGTCCTTGCCCGCTTCGCTCATCCAGTCGGTGGTCCAGGCCGGAGCCAGGACCAGGTCCACCCGCACGCGGTCAAAGCCACCGGCGGCCAGGGCGGCGGTGACGTCTTCCCTGATGGCGTCCATCGCCGGGCAGCCCGAGTAGGTGGGCGTGACCGTCACGGTGACGCTGTCCGGACCCGAAACCTCAACCCCGCGCAGCACCCCGAGGTCCTCGATGGTCAGCACCGGAATTTCGGGATCGCAGACGGTGGCGGCAAGGTCCCAGGCGCGGGCAGCTGCGGGGTCGGCGGGCCGCACGGCCTGCGTTCGGGTTTCGGTCATTGCTGCCTACCAGCTGGCGCCGGGGTGTTCCCGGGCCAGCACCTGCATCTCCGCCAGCAGATAGCCCAAATGTTCGCTGTGGCGTCCCTGGCGTCCGCCGCCCGGTGCGGCCGGCACGTCCGGGACTTCCAGCTCTGCTTCGCCCAGGACGGCGCCGATGCCGGCGTCGAAGTTTGTACGCAGCGAGGAGGGAAGTGGAGCGACGCCGGACCCGGCCAGGGCGCGCACGGCGTCGTCGTCGTCGAACAGTTCGCCCAGATAGGGCCACACCAGTTCCAGTCCGCGGCTGATGCGGCGGCGGGACTCGTCGGTACCGCCGGCCAGGCGCAGGATCCATTGGGCGCTGTGGTCGCGGTGGTAATCCACCTCCTTGACCGCTTTGGCGGCAATGGCCGCCAGGGTGGGATCGGTGGAGGACACCAGCGCGGTGTAGAGCTCGAAAGAATAAAAGGAAGCCGCCAGCTGCCGGGCTATGGTCCGCGCGAAGTCACCGTTGGGCTGCTCAAAAAGGTGCGCGGAGCGGAATTCGCCCTCCCGGCGCCAGAAGGCCAGGTCATCCTCGGTCCGTCCCGTCGCCGATCCGGCATAGGTGAGGAAGGACCGGGCGTGCCCGAGCAGATCCAGGCCGATATTGCCCAGCGCCACGTCCTCCTCCAGCTCCGGAGCCCGGGAAATCCACCAGCCCAGCCGCTGGGCCAGGATCAGGGAGTCGTCACCGAGGCGCAGGGCATAGTCGGCGACGTCGGCCGGCGCCAGGGTGCCGGACGCGGCGATGTCCTCGGGGCGCAGGGCGTTGCCGGGAGTGATGCGGGTGGCGCTGTCCGAGCTCACAGGTGCTTCACTCCTTCGGACTTGGTGTAATACGTGGCGTGGCGGTAGTCCTTGCCCTGCGGGGATTCAAAGAAGGAGCCCTTGGAATCCGGGTCGGAGGCAATAATGGCCGACGCCGGAACCACCCAGAGTGATACGCCCTCGTTGCGGCGGGTGTACAGGTCGCGGGCGTTGCGCACGGCCATCTCCGCATCCGGTGCATGCAGCGAGCCGGCATGGACGTGGGAGAGCCCGCGCGAGGAGCGGACAAACACTTCCCACAACGGCCAGGCCGATCCCAGCGCCGCGGCTTCGGCGGCCGTCCCCGGAGTATCGGAAGTCTGCGTGCCTGCGGGCTTGGCGCCGTCGTCGCCCGTTGTTGATCCGGAAACCACTTACGCCACCTCTGCCTGTCGTGCCTGTGCCGCCGCCGTCGCCGCCGCCTGTTTGGCCGCGTAGGCGGCCGCTGCTTCGCGCACCCAGGCGCCGTCTTCGTGTGCTTCCCGGCGGCGGGCCAGGCGCTGGGCGTTGCAGGGACCGCGGCCGGCAAGGACTTCCTTGAACTCCGCCCAGTCCAGCGGTCCGTGCTCCCACTGGCCGGTGTCCCCGTTGTAGCGGATCCGGTCATCGGGCAGGGTCAGCCCGAGGACCTTCACCTGCTCCACGATCATGCCTACGAAGCGCGAGCGCAGTTCATCGTTGGAGAAGCGCTTGATGTTCCAGGCCATGGACTGCTTGGAGTTGGGCGAATCGTCATCGGGCGGGCCGAACATCATCAGCGACGGGGCGTACCAGCGGTTGATCGCGTCCTGCGCCATCTCCCGCTGCGCTTCGGTGCCGTTGGCCAGTTCCAGCAGGATTTCAAAGCCCTGCCGCTGGTGGAAGGACTCTTCCTTGCAGATCCGCACCATGGCCCGGCCGTAGGGTCCGTAAGATGCCCGGCACAGCGGCACCTGGTTGCAGATGGCGGCGCCGTCAACTAGCCAGCCGATGGCTCCCATGTCCGCCCAGCTCAGTGCGGGGTAGTTGAAGATCGACGAGTAGCGGGCCTTGCCGGCGATCAGGTCCGCCGTCATTTTCTCCCGCGGAGTGCCGAGTGTTTCGGCGGCTGAGTACAGGTAAAGTCCGTGGCCGGCTTCATCCTGCACCTTGGCCATCAGGATGGCCTTGCGCTTAAGCGAGGGTGCGCGGGTGATCCAGTTGGCCTCCGGCTGCATGCCGATGATCTCGGAATGCGCGTGCTGGGAGATTTGGCGGACCAGGGTCTTCCGGTAGGCCTCGGGCATCCAGTCCCGCGGCTCAACGCGGGAGTCTTCGGCCAGCAGATGCTCAAAATGTGATTCCGGGCCGGATGTGTCGCCGGCAGCCGGTGCTTCGGCGGGAACGGACGCCACAGGAGCTTCGGTAAACAACTGCATAACTGCCACCTCAATGTGCGGAACGGAGCCGGACAGAACGGATGGAACGCATTTACTGACCGTTCGTTCAGGATATGCGTGTGGGCTGCATCACGTCAAGGAAGCCACTAGGTAGACAGACAAACTAGTTAATGCCATTATCTAGTTGTGCAGACACTCCCCTGGCCCAGCGACTGGATGCGGGCAACCCTTGGCCTGTGCGTCCTGAAGGCGCTCGACGGCGGCGCCACTTACGGTTATGCCATCGCGGCGCTGCTCGAGGAACAGGGCTTCGGGAACATCAAGGGCGGCACGCTGTACCCCCTGCTGACCCGCTTTGAAACCGCGGGCTGGGTGACCACCGCCTGGCGGGCCGGTGACGGCGGGCCCGGCCGCAAGTACTTTTCCCTCACTGCCGACGGCCGCCGGGAACTGGAAGCGCAGCGCGAGCTGTGGGTCAGGTTCACCGGCACTGTGGATCACTACCTGTTTGTGCAGGAACATCATGACCGCACCTCCGAAAGGGGCACCCATGGAAACCCGTGACGGCCGCAACGGCACAACGCCGGATAAAGCCACCCGCCGCTGGTTCGATGACTTCACCATGGAACTACGCCTGCGTGATGTCCCGGGCGAAGCCATCGGCGACGCCGTGGCTTCAGCGCGGGAATTCCTGGCTGACTCCGGCGGCACCCCGGCCGACGTCTTCGGTGATCCCCGGACCTACGCCGAAAACCTGGACCTCCCACGCAACCGAATGTCGCCATCCGCGTGGGCCGCACTGTTGGTTCCCAGTTGCCTGGGCCTGCTGGGCTTCTTCACCGTGGCCGCTGCGGTCAGCTCCAGTGACGCCAGCGTCCAGGTCACGCTGTCGGGCTTCCTCCTCGCCCTGACCGGCCTGGCGGGAGCCGCCTGCGCGCCTCTCCTGATGGGCTTCATTGTCCGGCGCCCGATGTGGCTGGTCGCCCTGGCCGGCGGGATCTTCTTTTCGCTGCAGGTGGTGGTCGCCCTGCTCGCCGGAGGCGTTGTGCTCTTCACGCTGCCGGCGGTTCCCCTGGCGCTGGTCGGCGGCGCGGTGCTGCTGGCCACTTCCCTCTGGGGACAGTTCCGCAAAGGCGTCACTGATGACCCGATCGTGGAACCGATGAAGACTGCGCCGCACTCATCGTTTGGCCTCATGCTGCTGGAAGTGCTGGGTAACTGGATGCTCTTCCTGGCCGCGGCCGCCCTGGCCGCCTGGTTCCTGCTGCGGCCCTAGGCACTGCCGTTCCTGGAACAAGCCTCAGGTCTTCGGGCGGGTGTACGTCTCGGGGTGCACGGCCATAAAAATTGAATACCGGGTGGCGTCCTCATCGGATTCCGGGGGTTCCTGCGCGGATAGCTCGTCGAGGAGCTCCATCATCCGGTCCAGGAACCTGTCATGCCCGGCCTTGGTGAGGCGGACACCGCGGCGGGATATCTCCACCTCTGCGGAATCGGGCACCTGCCCCACTTCCGAGACAAAGGCGTTGATCATGGCACTGCGCAGTCCTATGTCCCGGGCATCCATGCTGAGGCGGGCAGACTTTCCCGTGGCGAGGTACGGCACTTCATAGGCCCCGCTTGGCCCGGACCGGGCATCCTGCGCTTCGAGGAAACCCGCGGCAACAAGCTTCCGGACGTGAAAGAGAACCGTGGCGGGATTGGCTCCCAGCCGGGTGGCAATCTCCTTGTTGGTCAACTGCTCCTGCAGGCACAGGCGGAGGATCCGCATCCGTACCGCCGAGGCAAGGGCCTTGGCCTCTTCCTCGCTGGGTGACCGCGGAGGAGCCGGGCGCCTCTCATCTGTCATGCGTTGCAGATTATCAGAGACACTCTTGGTCAAACTCAATCAGTTGGGCGGAGCCAACTGCACGCGGCCCGCCCGGTAAGCCGCCAGCATAAACAGCGCGGGGCCCTTCGTCCCCCGGAGCCGGATGGATATATTCGGGGCATGACTACTTCTCCCACCCCTCCCGTTGCCAAAAAGGTTCCCACCGAGCGCGTCCATCACGGAGACACGTTCATTGACGAGTATGAGTGGCTGCGGGAGAAGGAAAACCCCGAGGTGGTGGCCCACCTCAAGGCCGAGAACGCCTACATGGAAGAGGTCACCGCGCACCAGGAGAAGCTGCGCCAGGAGATCTTCGACGAGATCAAGAACCGCACCGAGGAAACCGACCTGTCCGTGCCGGCCCGCAAAAAGGGCTGGTGGTACTACTCCCGCACCGAAGAGGGCAAGCAGTACTCCATCCACTGCCGCACCGCGGCGCAGGACACCGGAGACCTGGACGCCGACTGGACACCACCCGTCGTCGAGCCCGGAGTACCGGTGCCCGGCGAGCAGATCCTGATCGACGGCAATGCCGAGGCCGAGGGCAAGCCCTTCTTTGCGCTCGGCGGCCTCGCCGTCACCGAGGACGGCAACCTGCTCTCCTACTCCGAGGACAATGCCGGCGACGAGCGGTTCACCCTGCGGATCAAGGACCTGCGCACCGGAGAGCTGCTGCCGGATACCGTCGCCAACGTCTTCTATTCCCTGGCTTTCTCCCCCGACGGCACCCGCGTCTTCTACACCGTCGTTGACGACTCCTGGCGCCCCTACCAGATCAAGGCCCACACCCTCGGCACTCCGGTGGAGGACGACGTCGTCATCTACCAGGAGGACGACGTCGCCATGTGGACCGGCTTTGACCTCTCCGCGGACCGGAAGCAGCTGCTGATTGGCATCAGCAACTCGGAATACTCGGAGTACCGGGTCCTGGACTTCGAGGATCCCGCCGGCGAAGTGCGGACCCTGATTCCGCGCAGCGAACGCATCCTCTACGAGGCCGAGCCCGTGACCCTCGCCGGCGAGCGCCATTACCTGATCACGCACAACAAGGACGCCCTGAATTCCATGCTCTCGCTCGTGGCCGAGACGGAGTTCGCCCTGCCGCTGGACGAGCAGCACTGGAACACCGTGGTGGCGCACGACGACGCCGTCCGGGTCAACGGCGCGGCCGTCACCAAAACCCACGTCATTGTCTCGGTCCGCAAGGACACCACCGAGCGGGTGCAGATCCTTCCGCTGGAAGGCCTGGGCACCGAGGTGCAGGGAGACCCGGTGGAGCCGGCCTTTGACGAGGAGCTCTACACGGCCAACCTGGCCAACGCGGAGTACGACTCCCCGATTATCCGGCTCAGCTACACCTCCTACCTGACTCCCCCGCGCGTCTACGACTATGTGCTGGCCACCGGCGAGCTGGAGCTGCGCAAGGAAACTCCCGTCAAGGGCGGCTACAACCCGGCCGAGTATGTTGCCGAGCGCGCCTGGGCCACGGCCGGCGACGGCACCCGCATTCCTCTCTCGGTGCTGCGCCGTGCCGAGCTGAAGCAGGACGGCAGCAACCCGGCGCTGGTGTACGCCTACGGCAGCTACGAAATCAGCATGGAACCCGCCTTCAGCGTTGCCCGGCTGTCCCTGCTTGACCGCGGCGTCATCTTCGTGGTCGCCCACATCCGCGGCGGCGGCGAGATGGGCCGCACCTGGTACGACCAGGGCAAGAAGCTGCAGAAGAAAAACACCTTCAGCGACTTTGTGGCGGCCACCGACTACATTGCCTCCTCCGGCTGGGTGGACCCGAACCGGATTGCCGCGATGGGCGGCTCCGCCGGCGGACTGCTGATGGGCGCCGTGGCCAACCTGGCGCCGGAGAAGTACCGGGCGATCGTGGCGCAGGTGCCCTTCGTGGACGCACTGACCACCATCTTGGATCCGGAGCTGCCGCTCTCGGCACTGGAGTGGGAGGAATGGGGCAACCCGATCACCGACCCCGAGGTTTACCGGTACATGAAGGAGTACACCCCGTACGAGAACATCCGCGCCGTGGACTACCCGCGCATTGCCGCGGTGACCTCCTTCAACGACACCCGCGTGCTGTACACCGAGCCCGCCAAGTGGGTCGCGAAGCTGCGCGAGGTCACTACCGGAACCGAGCCGATTGTCATGAAGATCGAAATGGACGGCGGACACGGCGGCGCCTCCGGGCGGTACGAGGCCTGGAAGGACCGGTCCTGGGACTACGCCTTTGTGCTGGACGCCCTGGGTGCTGAGGAGCCGATCCCGGCAGCAGGAAAGTAACAGCAGGACGCCTGACTGGCTGGCAGCTTATGGCGCCGGAACCGGAACGTTTACTCGCCCGGTTCCGGCGCCGGCTTGTTAAGGGGCGCAGGTCTATTCAGCGGCTTCTTCGCTGGTGCCGGCTTATTTCCCGGCTCCTGCCTGGGTGGCTTGCCGCCCTGCCGCGCCTGCTTGGGTGCCCGCTTGTTTTGCTGCAGCAGTGTGAGTGAAATGGTCGCCACCGTCAGCAGGACCACCCCCACGATGAGCAGGTCCAGGTGGTCGCGGATAAACGGGAACCGGTTCCCGAGGACGTAGCCCAGCAGGGTCAGTCCCATCCCCCACAGCAGGGCGCCCGCGGCGTCGAACATAACGTACGCGGAATAGCGCATCCTGCCCACTCCAGCCACCACTGGCGTAAAGGTCCGAACGATTCCCACGAACCGGGCCAGCGTGATCGCTTTGCCGCCGTGCCGGGCGAAAAACTCCTCGGCCCGGTCCACGTTCTCGCGCCGGAATATCCGGGAATCCGGCCGGGAAAACACCGCAGGGCCGGCCCGCCGGCCGATCCAGTATCCCAGCTGGTCTCCGGCAAACGCTGCCAGGGAAATCAGCAGTCCCATCAGCCACACGTTCACGTCCACGGTTCCGGTGGCGATCAGGAGCCCCGCCGTGAACAGCAGGGTGTCTCCCGGCAGGAAGAACCCCACCAGCAGTCCCGTTTCGGCAAACACGATGCCGCAAACCACCAGTACCACCCAGGGACCCAGGGCCGGATCGGCCAGGAAGACCTGTGGATCCAGCCACTCAGGAAGCATGGGACACCGCAGCCCCGCAGGCCGATTCCCCAGCCGCGGCCGCGGCGTTGAAAAGTATCACCTCCTCAAACTACGGCACTGCACCGGGCGGTGTCCCGGCCTGCCGCAAACCCGGCCCTGACCTCGCCTCCGTTCCCCCGCCCGGCACTTGACAGTGATGCCCGTCACAGGATTACCTCATGAACATTCGGTAAAGAATTCGGGAGGTTTTATGGCCGACGCCGGTGTCGCCGCTTCGGAACAGCACACTTCGGGACTGGACCAGGGGTTGGACCACGCCATTTTGGAGCACGACGACGCCGCCCGGCTGCTGGGCATCGCCGTCGAACATCTGGGCCCGGGTGAGGCAACCTGCACCATGGCCGTGCGGGCCGACATGCTCAACGGGTTTGGCATGGCCCACGGCGGCATGGTGTTTTCCCTTGCCGATACCGCGTTTGCGCTGGCCTGCAACCCCGGCGGCACAGACACCATCAGTGGCATGGAGCTGATCACCGTTGCCTCCGGCGCGGACATCAGCTTCATCTCGGCCGCCATGCCCGGTGAAACCCTCCGGGCGGTGGCCCAACACCGGGCGTCGTCGGGGCGCAGCGGCGTTTATGACATTGAGGTCACCGCCGTCGAAGCCGGTGGCAGTGCCCGGATTGTGGCCGAGTTCCGCGGCCGTTCACGCTCCATTCCGAACCCGGCTTACCGGCCCAGGTCCTAGCCCCACTCCCACACCACCAGCCGCCGACACCACCAGCGCAAAGGGCACCCCCATGGCTTCCACCTCCGCACTGCTCAAATCGACAGCCGCAGATCCCGGCTCACTGGATCCGGAAGAGCGGATGAGCCGCGACCAGATCGAGGACCTGCAGCTGACCCGTCTGCAGCACACCCTGGCGTACGCCTATGAGCGCGTGCCGCTGTACCGGCGGAAGTTCGACGACGCGGGCGTCCACCCGGAAGATTTGAAGGAACTGTCGGACCTGGCACGGTTCCCGTACACCACCAAGGAGGACCTGCGGCAGACATATCCGTTCGGAATGTTTGCCGTTCCGCAGGACCGCGTGGCCCGGATCCATGCCTCCTCCGGGACCACGGGCCGGCCCACCGTTGTGGGCTACACGGCCGGGGATTTGGACCGCTGGGCCACCCTCGTGGCCCGCTCGCTGCGCGCCTCCGGGGTCAAGCCCGGCTACAAAGTCCACAACGCCTACGGCTATGGCCTGTTCACCGGCGGCCTGGGCGCCCATGCCGGAGCCGAGAAACTGGGTTGTACGGTCATTCCCATGTCCGGCGGGCAGACCGAGCGCCAGGTCCAGCTCATCCTGGACTTCGAACCGGACACCATCCTGTGCACCCCCACCTACCTGCTGACCATTGCCGATGCCCTGACGGCCGCAGGCGTAGATCCGCGGTCCACCGCACTGAAAAACGCCGTGCTGGGCGCCGAACCGTGGACCGAGGAAATGCGCCACGAACTCGAAACCGCCATGGAGCTGGACGCGTGCGACATTTACGGGCTGTCCGAGGTGATGGGTCCCGGCGTCGCCGGCGAATGTGTGGAAAGCAAGGACGGCACCCATATCTGGGAGGACCATTTCCGTCCCGAGATCATTGACCCCTTTGATGACACCCGGGTGCTCGACGACGGGGAACCCGGCGAACTGGTGTTCACATCCCTGACCAAGGAGGCGCTGCCGATCATCCGCTACCGCACACATGACCTGACCCGCCTCCTGCCAGGCACCGCCCGTCCGGGCATGCGCCGCATGGGCCGGATTACCGGACGCAGCGACGACATGATCATCCTGCGCGGCGTAAACCTCTTTCCCAGCCAAATCGAGGAGATCGCCCTACGCGTCCCGGCTCTGAGCCCGCACTTCCAGTTGGAAATCACCAGGCCGGACCGGATGGATGAGCTCACCGTGAAAATTGAGCGCCGAATCGAATCCACCCTGGCTGTCTGCCTCGCTGCCGCCGCCGAACTGGAGACCCAAATTAAGGTCCACACCGGGTCCTCATGCCGGGTGCAGGTGGCGGAACCCGGGACGCTTGCCCGCTCCAGCGGCAAACTGCGCCGGATCTACGATCTGCGCGGCAAGGACGCCTCAGCCCTGCAGGGCTGAGGCTGCCGCGGTGGTTCGTGTGAAAATGGATCCCATGCCTTCAACCCCCGCTGCCTCGGCCGGTCCTGCCGCAGCCAGCCCTGTTGCCGCCCGCCGCGGCCGTCCCGGATATGACCAGCAGTCAGTCCTTGCCATTGCCGTGGACGTGTTCAACAAGCACGGCTACGAGGCCACGTCGATGGGCATCCTCGCCGAAAACCTGGGCATCACCAAGTCCGCGATTTACCACCATGTGCCGTCCAAGGGCGACCTGCTGCGGCTGGCTCTGGAAAACGCCCTGGGCGGGCTCGAAGCGGTGCTCGACGACGCACGCTCCTCCAACGGTCCCGCGGATGCCCAGCTGGAGTTTGTGCTGCGCGGGACCATCCAGGTCCTTACCGAGCGGCTCCCGTTTGTGACGCTGCTGCTGCGGCTCCGCGGAAACACGGACATCGAGCGCGATGCGCTGGCCCGGCGCCGAGACTTTGACCACCGCGTTGCGGACCTGGTGCAGGCCGCCCAGAACGAGGGGACGCTGCGCGGCGACATTGACCCGCGGACCACCACGCGGCTGCTGTTCGGCACGATCAACTCGATCGTGGAGTGGTACCGGCCAGGCGGCCCCATTTCTCCGGACCAACTGGCGGACGACCTCATCACGATGGTCTTTGACGGCCTCCACCGCAGCAGCTAACTGACAGGACCCTTTGCGCAGAACCACGGGTGAATTGAAACTGGAACCATCTGTCCCCTGGACCCTCCCCTGTTGCCCCACCTTTGTCCCCTCTGAGCCCAGCGCTCCTCCCCGTGGTGCGCTCCTCCCCGTGGTGGCCTAGAACGGCGGCGGGTCCCCACCGTAGTCGTCGTCACTATTGCCCGGAGAGGTATCTGCGGCTGATCCGGTCCGGACAACATCCGGCTGACTCGCCCGCAGAACCGGGGCAAGAGCCAGGTGTGGTTCGGTGCGGTACGTCCTCCCTCCCGGCGATGTCCATTCGATAATCCCGGCCACCGGCTGGCATGCCTTCCAGAATCCCTGCGTCTTGAACATGTGGTGCCGCCGGCACAGATATTCGAGGTTGTCATGATCCGTGGCTCCACCTTGAGCCCAGGGCTTGGTGTGATCAATCTCGGATATCACGGCGCCGGACCGGCACCCGGGAAAACGGCATGTCCCGTCTCGAGCCCTCAGCCAGCGCTGCAGTCCTGACGGAACTTTCCTCCGGCGCCCAACCCGCGCAGGATTTCTTTTGTTTCAGGATCCCTCTCCACAGGAGTCCACTTCATGGCCTCGCGGGCCATCCGGCGGGCTGTTTGCGGACTGATCGGCCCGTAGCCAAGCAGCTCGGCAGGTTGGTTGTCCGCCCCGAAGAGGGTTTCGGCGTTAATCAGTACCAGGACCTCAGTCCGGGCCTTGGCTCGCGCGTTGGCTCCGGTGTCGCCGGTGCAGCTGCCGCTGCCGCTGCCGCTGCCGCTGCCAGTGTGCGAGGGGCGGCCGACACTGTTTATCAGCAGATCCGCAAGGATGTCCGCCCGCAGTTGGTCCACGGTGCGGGGATCTCCATCTGCCTGCTCGCCTCTGGCGGCTTTGCTCAGCTGGGTGAAGACCGCCTGCGCATTCTCCGCCGGAAGGAAGGCTGACAGCCAGGACATTCCATCATCGGCCGGTTCCAAACAGACCTTTCGCTTCTCGAACGCGGTCAGCTGGCGCTCCACGATGCTCTGCGGAAACTGGTTCTCCCGCAGCCGCCGGGCCCGCACCCGGAACTGGGGCGGGGTTTGGCCTGCTGCGGCGTCCAGCAGTTCCGTTTCAAAGGCTGGAAGATCTTTCGACTCAACACCCTGGGACTGATCCAATACCGTCTGCGCGTGGCCATAGCCGATCCCGCCCTGCTCAAGCCTGGCCAGCGTCGCGGAGTACGCCCGGCACAGCCTCCCCGCCTCGGACATCAGCCGTTGAGCGGTGCTTTCCGGAACGGCAAGGATGGCCGCTGCCTCCGAGGCCGCAAGGCTGAACACCATTCCGGCGTCAGGTTTCCCCGACGGGAAAGTCATCTCATCCCGGTAGATGTTCTCCATCCGGTGCAGGACTTTGGCCTGCTGCGCCTGCGCCCACCGGATCAGGCAATCAAGGCGGGATAGCGCCACACCGGCGGTCTCCTCATCCAGTCCGTCCGCGCCCTGCAGGACCAACGTGCCGGAGAAACCGGCAGCGTCCCCCGGAGCAGGAGGGCCGTATGGAGCAGGAAAGCCGCCCCGAGCACGAAAGCCGTCCGGAGCAGGCGAGATATCGGGGCGGGCGGAAACATCGGCGGAAGAGACACCGGCAGCGGGAACCGGTACAGCGTGGAAGACCGAGCGGCCGGGAAAAGTCTTGTGCTGATCCATGCCTTCAGGCTTTCATCCGCCTCTGACATTTCCGCCCCCGAAAACAGCCTTAAATAGCCTTCAGCAGACCAATACCCGCCCCGTGGATACCCGTCTTTTGAGACCAACTACCTGCCCGAATCATGACCCGCGGGAGAGCCCGTGGCAGCCCTAGCTGTGCTTGGCCACGAGGGTCAGCACGTCATAGGTGGCCACGACGTCGTCGTTCTGGTTGGTCAGCAGCGCGTCCCAGGCCACTTCGCCGTACTCGTCCGTTTCGCGCGGAGTGATTTTTTTGGCCGTCAGCGTGACCCGGATGGAGTCGCCGGCGGCCACCGGCGTGATGAACCGCAGGTTCTCCAGGCCGTAATTGGCCAGCACGGGCCCCGGCGCCGGATCCACGAACAACCCGGCCGCCCAGGACAACAGCAGGTAGCCGTGGGCCACGATTCCCGGGAAGAAGGGGTTGGCCTCGGCGGCTTCGGCGTTGGTATGTGCGTAGAAGGTGTCCCCGGTGGTGCGGGCAAAGGCGTCTATGTCGGCCAGCGTGACTTCGCGCAGCTCCGACCGGACGGCGTCGCCAATCTTCAGAGCGGCAAGGTCCTTGCGGAAGGGATGGGTGGCATCGAAGTTCCGGTCCGCGCCGGTGTGCCAGACGCCGGTCAGCGCAGTGAGCATGTTAGGTGATCCCTGAACTGCGGTGCGCTGCATGTGGTGCAGCACCGAGCGGATGCCGCCGAGTTCTTCACCGCCGCCGGCACGTCCGGGGCCGCCGTGGATGAGGTGCGGCACGGGCGAGCCGTGTCCGGTGGAGGTCCGGGCGTCCTCGCGGTTCAGGATCAGCACCCGGCCGTGGTGTCCGGCGATGCCGAGCGTCAGCTCCCGCGCGGTGTCCGGATCATTGGTGCACACGGTGGCCACCAAGGATCCGCCTCCCCGGGCAGCCAGGCGCACGGCGTCGCCAACCTCGTGGTAGCCGATAACCGAGGCCACGGGGCCGAAGGCCTCCACCGAGTGCAGGGCATCCGCCTCGGTGTCATCCCAGGTCAGCAGTATCGGAGCCAGGAAAGCGCCGTCGGCTGCGGGCCCACGTGTTCCGTCAGCGCGGACCACTTCCGGAGCCTGCAGCGAACCGTAGGCAAGGTTGGCACCGGCGTCGAGCAGTGCCTGGACGGAGGAGCGCACGCCCTCGAGCTGCTCAACGGAGGCCAGTGCCCCCATGGTCACCCCGTCGGCGCGCGGATCGCCCAGGACCACTCGCTCGTCGATGCGTTTCCCGGCGGCGGCCACGACGTCGTCCACCAGGGCTGCGGGCACAATGGCGCGGCGGATACTTGTGCACTTCTGGCCGGCCTTCACGGTGATCTCGGTGACCAGGGATTTCACGAAGGCTTCGAACTCGGGGGAGCCTGGCGCAGCGTCCGGGCCGAGGATGGCGGCGTTCAGCGAGTCGGTCTCGCAGGTGAAGCGGACGCCGCCCTCCGCCACGTTCGGATGTGCCTTGAGCCGCTCGGCTGTGGAGGCGGAACCGGTGAAGGACACATAGTCGCGGTAGTCCAAATGATCCAGCAGGTCGCGGGCGGAGCCGGAGATCAGCTGCAGGGAACCGGCTGGAAGAATCCCGGAATCCACGATCAGCCGCACCGCTTCCGCCGCCAAATAGCCAGTGGGTGTCGCCGGTTTGACGATGCTGGGCAGCCCCGCAATAAACGCCGGTGCGAGCTTCTCCAGCATGCCCCAGACCGGAAAGTTGAAGGCGTTGATCTGCACTGCCACCCCGGGCAGGGAGGTGTAAATGTGCTCGCCAATGAAGGAGCCGTCCCTGGACAGCGCTTCGGGCGGGCCATCCACCAGCACCGTGGAGTTGGGCAGTTCGCGGCGGCCCTTCGAGCCGAAGGTGAACAGCACGCCGATGCCGCCGTCGATGTCCACCAGCGAGTCGGTGCGGGTGGCGCCGCTGCGGGCGGAGACCTCGTACAGCTCGTCACGGTGGGCGTTCAGATAGCCCGCGAGTTCTTTCAGCTTCAGGGCCCGCTGGTGAAAGGTGAGCTGCTGCAGTCCGCGGCGGCCAACGGTGCGGGCGTGTTCGACGGCGGCGGCAAGGTCCAGTCCAGCGGTGCTGACCAGCGCCAGGGACTCTCCGGTGCTGGCGTCCCGCACTTCGGCTGGTTCCGCGGCCGTGAGCTCGGAGCGGTCGGGAGTCCACCAGGAGTCGCGGACGTAGCTGGGGACAATGGAAACGTCTATGGCGGTTGAGGTCATCTTTGACAGGCCCTTTCACAACGTTGATCCGGCCGGCCGTGCGGCGGGCGGCTTCGTCCGGGCAGTGCGGCAGGCAGTCCCGGCGGTAACCGGAGATGAGGCCCCGCAGTGAGCGGGAGGGGCACCGCTGCATAACTGACCGGACGGTCGGTAATAGGGATCAGGCTACAGGAGGATGGAGTGCCGCACACCCTTACTACTGAAAGAAGGCTTCCGAGGTAAACCACGGGAAATCTACCCGTTTCCGGACACCAGACTCCTCTTGGACATGACCGCGGGACTAGGGTTTGAGCGCGTATCCGGACTCGCAGAGGAGCGATCATGCGGAACTTTGAAGCCCCAACAACCTTTGGATCCCATCCCGGGTGCAGTACGGCACCCCGGCTGCGGCGGGCCGGGTTTGTCATCGCGCTGACGCTTGGCCTCACTGGTCTGCTCGCCGGTGCCGCAGCTCCGGCCGGCGCCTCCACGGTGACGGTCAGCTCCGCGGACCAGCAGGCATGGCCCGACGGGCGTGGTGGTGAGGGGCGTGGTGGTGAGGGGCGCGGCAGTGGAGGCGACGGGCGCGGTGGTGGAGGCGACGGGCGCGGCTGGGGCGGCGGTCACGGGGACGGCCGGGGGCACGGCCACGGCCGGAACCGGACCGTCGATTACGTGGCGTTCGGTGACTCCTACGCTTCAGGCTACGGCGGCGGCCCCGTCCTGGATGCCTGCGGCCGGACCGCCGAGGGGTACCCCACTCTGCTGGATGCACTGCCGCGCGTGGAACTGGACAGCTTCCAAGCCTGCGCCGGCGCCACCGCTCTCACCACCGAACCTGCTCCCCCTGCCGGCCCCGTGGACCTGCCCGAGCAAATCTCCGCCGCTGTCTCTGCCGATCTCCTGAACCGTCAAACCGATTTGGTCACCGTCACGATCAGCGGCAACGACGTGCAGTTCGGGTCCGTAGTGGCTGCCTGTTTGGGAGATGTGCTTCCGGAAACCTGCGCCCCGGCTCTTGCAGCGGCCCAAAACTTTGCCGAGACCGCCGTCGTGCCCCAGCTTCAGGCCAGCTTCGCCGCGATTCGCGAGGCCGCACCCCGGGCCGAACTCGTGGTGGCCGGATATCCGCACCTGTTTGATGGCACCACCCCCGGAGCCCTCAGCATTGAAGCGCAGAACCTGTTTAACGCCGGAACCGACGCCCTTAACGCAGTTGTGGCGCAGCAGGTTGGCGACGGCACGTTTGTGGACGTCACTGAGGTGTTTGCCGGCCACGGCATTGGATCCGCGGAATCCTGGATCCTCCCCCCGGACGTGCAGTTTGGCCTGCATCCCACCGCTGCCGGCTACTGCGAGGGATATCTGCCGGCCATCGTGGAAGCCGTGGACTTCCTGAATCGGAACGGCAAGGGGGACGGCGGCTGCCGGGGACGTGGCTGACTGATCGCGGCTGACTGATCGCAGCTTCCCCGGCACGGGACGGCTTCGGCCCGGGACGGTTGACTTCGTCCCGACGGGAGTGGCTACGCCCCGGCCCGAACGGTCAGCACCTCGGCCAGGTCAAACTTCACCGGCTCCTCCAGCTGGTCATAGGTGCAGGACTCAGGTGTCCGGTCCGGCCGCCAGCGCAGGAACTGGGCGGTGTGCCGGAACCGCTCACCTTCCATGTGGTCGTACTTGACCTCCACCACCCGCTCGGGACGCAGCGGCACAAAGGACAGGTCCTTGTCTCCGCTCCAGCGGCTGCCCTCGGAATTGCGCGGAGTGCGTGTGCCGGCGTCCTGCTTGTCCGCCGTCCACGGGTGGTCCGCGGAGTCTGAGATGAGCGGCTGCAGTTCGGTGAACAGTTCCCGCCGCCGTGCCATGCTGAAGGCGCCGGCTACGCCCACGTTGGTGAGGTCGCCGTCGTCGTTGTAAATACCCAGCAGGAGCGAGCCCACGGCGTCGGGCCCGCTCTTGTGCACCCGGTAGCCGGCCAGCACGCAGTCCGCGGTCCGCTCATGCTTGTACTTCGCCATGGTCCGCTTGCCCGGCTGATAGATATCCCCGAGCGGCTTGGCCACAATTCCGTCCAGACCGGCACCCTCGAATTCGCCGAACCAGCGCTGCGCGGTTGCCGGATCGGTGGTGGCGGCGGTGAGGTATACCGGCGCCTGCGCTCCGGCCAGAGCTTCTGCCAGCGCTGCGCGGCGTTCCGCATACGGCCGGTCCAGGTAGCTGTCGTCACCGAGGGCCAGCAGGTCAAAAGCCGCGAAGGCCGCCGGAGTCTGCTCCGCGAGCAGCTTCACCCGGCTGGCCGCGGGATGGATGCGCTGCTGCAGCACTTCGAAGTCCAACCGTTCGCCGGAAGCACTGATCAGGATAATCTCGCCGTCCACCACGCAGCGCTCGGGCAGGTTGTCCTTGAGCGACTGAACGAGCTCGGGAAAGTAGCGGGTCATCGGTTTTTCGTTGCGGCTGCCGATCTCCAGCTCATCCCCGTCCCGGAAGATGATGGAACGGAAACCGTCCCATTTGGGCTCGTAGGAATACTCGCCCTCAGGCAGGGAATTGACGGCTTTGGCCAGCATGGGGGCCACGGGCGGCAGGACCGGAAGTCTCATGCGCCCATTCTTACCCGGGAAACACGGTTGCGCCCAGCCCGGCGGCAAACGCGGTCAGCAAGTTCCGTCCCTGCTGCCAGTCCCCCACGCCGCTCTCATCGTTGATGTGCGCCAGTGCGCCGGCGTCGACCAGTGGAACACCCCACGCTCCGGCCAGCAGCCGCGCTCCCGGCAGGGTGCAGTACGGATCATTTTCGCTGGCCACCAGGAGTCCGGGCACGGGGAGCGGCTGAAGCCTCGGATCCCGGAAGGAACCGGCGGTGTCGGGAAATGCCGGTTCGGCCGGGTCCGGCGGCGCAACCAGCAGTACGCCGCGGGCACCGCCGGGATTGCGCAGCAGCCATTCAGCCGAGGCCAGGCAGCCCAGGCTGTGGGCCACCAGGATGGTGTCGCCGGCGCGGCGGCCGGCGGCGTCGTCGAGCGCGTCCAGCCAATTTTCCAGGTTCGGGTCATCCCAGGACGACGGCGAAATCCGGGACATTTCCGCCGCACCGGCCTGCCACAGGCTTTGCCAGTGTGCGTCATTGGAACCGCCAATGCCGGGGACCATGGTCAGGTGCATGCTGTTTCCGCCTTCCTTCGCCGCGTATCCAGCCGGTGCCGGATCCGGGATGCTTTTTTGGGGAATATCTCTTCGGGAACCGGCGCTGTGCCTGAACATGAAGAACATCGGTTTCCTGTCCTTTGGACATTACCGGGATGTGCAGGGATCCTTTGTCCGCACTGCCCGTGACGCGCTGCTGCAGACCATCGACCTGGCGGTGGCTGCGGAGGACCTCGGAGTCAACGGAGCGTATCTCCGGGTGCACCATTTCGCTCCCCAGTTCGCGGCTCCGTTCCCGCTGCTGTCGGCCATGGCGGCCCGGACCAGCACTCTGGAACTGGGCACCGCGGTGATCGACATGCGGTATGAAAATCCCCTCTACATGGCCGAGGAAGCAGCTGCCGCGGACCTGATCAGCGGCGGGCGGCTGCAGCTGGGCCTGAGCCGGGGATCCCCTGAACCTGCCCTGCGCGGCTATGAGGCCTTCGGTTACGTTCCGGCCGACGGGAACACCGACGCCGATGAGGCCCGCAAACACACCCTCGTATTCCGTGCCGCCATCGCCGGCGCCGGCCTTGCGCCCGCGGATCCGGTGATGACGGGCACCTCCGGAACGCTGTCGGTGGAACCCCAGTCGCCTTCACTTAGCAACCGGATCTGGTGGGGTTCAGGCACGCGGGCCACGGCCAAATGGACGGGGCAGCAGGGCATGAACCTGATGAGCTCAACCTTGCTGACTGAGGACACCGGCGTTCCCTTTGACCAGCTGCAGGCAGAGCAGATAGCCCTGTACCGCTCGGCCTGGGCCGAGTCAGGACACGAGGGCACGCCGCGGGTTTCCGTGAGCCGCAGCGTCATTCCGCTGGTGACGGACGAGGACCGGCGGTACTTCGGGCTCCGCGCCCTGGCCGATACCCGGGACCAGGTGGGCACGCTGGACGGCGGGCTGGCCCGTTTCGGCAAGAGCTACATCGGAGAACCGGACGTCATCGCCGAACAGCTCGCCGGCGACGCCGCGGTCCGGGACGCCGACACCGTGCTGATCACCGTTCCCAATCAGCTGGGCGTGGACTACAACACGCAGCTGCTGGAGAACATCATGAAGCACGTTGCTCCGGCAGCCGGCTGGCGCTAATTGGACGAGCTGGCTGCGGGCCGGGACGACGACGGCGGTGCCCCCTCTCCGGAAGGAGGCACCGCCGTCGGCCCTGCCGGGTTGTTACTTGCCGTGCGGAACCACGACGGCCCGGCCGGCAAGCTGACCGGATTCCAGCTTCCGGTAGGCGTCCAGTGCCTGGTCCATGGTGAACAGCTCCACATCGGGCTTGATCTGACCGGCCCGGTACATGTCGACCACCTCATGCAGGTCCTCGATGGTGCCCCAGTAGGTGTTGGTCAGGGTGGACTCATACGGGGTCTTGAAGAAGTTCCACTCGTAGCCGCCGCCCGCAATGCCGACGACGGTCAGTTTGGACTGCACGGCCATCGAACCAGCGGCAGTGGCGACCGTGGGCGCAATGCCCACAAAGTCGAAGGCTGCGTCCACTCCGCGTCCTCCGGTGATTTCCCGGATGCGCTCGATCTGGCCCTCACCCCCGGGAACAACGATGGCACCGCTGGCTGCGGCTTTGGCCATGGCTTCTTCCTTCATGTCGGTGGCGATCACGGTGGCACCGGTCAGTGCCTTCAGAATCTGTACCGCCATCTGGCCCAGCCCGCCCAAACCGATCACGAGAGCGAACTTACCGCCGCCGTTGAGATGCGGCAGCGCGGTCTTGATCGCGTGGTACGGAGTCAGCGCAGCATCGGAGAGCGGGGCGGCGGCCACGGGATCTGCGTCGCCCAGGGGCACCAGATTGCGGACCGGAACCACCATGTATTCCGCCATGCCTCCGTCGCGGCCCAGGCCCATGCCCAGGTACGGCATCTCGGCTGCGTTCTCGCAGTAGGTGTCCTGGCCGCGGGAGCAGGCCTTGCAGCGGCCGCAGCCCACGGGACCATAGACCAGGTAGGCGGCACCGACCTCGACACCGGTGACGCCCTCGCCCAGTTCCTCCACCCAGCCGGAGTTCTCGTGCCCGAGAATGAACGCCGGCGGAATGGACCCGGGCGCGCCTTCGGCGAAGTCCTTGTAGAGAGCAACATCGGAGTGGCAGGCCCCGGCGCCGGCCACCTTCAGCAGTACTTCTCCGGGACCCGGCACAGGCCGGGGCACGTCCTTGATCTCGGGGAAGGTCTGCCACTTTTCAAAAACAACTGCGCGCATTATTCCAATCCTCTTTCGTCGTGCGGAATGTCCCCCAACCCCAAGTCTATGCGTATGCATGAAGTGCGCGGGGTCACGCACCAAGCGCATGACGACGGCGGTTCCCAGTGTCGCCGTCGTGCGCTAAGGTTGTCTCAGCTTCACGAGAGGTGGCCAACGGCCGGATCAGATCCGGCTCTAAAAGCTCCGACTGGCCTCACACCAACCCCACTGTTCGGCGGGTGGTTCGGATGACGAAGCGGCCTGCAGCCACCCGGCACGGGCAAGGACAAACCGTAAAGGAACACACTGTGAGCATTTCCAGTGACACTTCATGCGTCAGCTTCATCCCCGGCCACAACACCCCTGCCAGCCGCTCCGGCGGTCCGGCGGGGTTTGACGACTGGGTGGATGTCCAGGCCTACGCCGATATCGATCTTGACCTGCTCCAGCTGGTTGTCGACGGCCGGCAGCAGCTGATGTGGTTCCATGACCTGGCCGCCCTGGCACTGGCGCTGGCAGGTTCCGGCGGAGCGGCGCAGTGGTGCGCCCGCTATTCCACGCTCCTGGTTCCGGGCGGCTTCAACAGCCCTGCCCGGCGCTCTTTTTTCTCCTTGGCAGCGCCGGAGGGAGTGCGTCCCTGCCAGCGGGTTAGGGCAGCATCCGGCGTCGAAGCAGCTCCAGCACCCGTGGGCTAAGTCCCGCTGAGAGCAGGTACTGCTCCGCGTCGAACCCGTCCAGCGCGCGGAGCAGTTCCTTCCGGCCTTCGGCCACCCGTTCGCGAAGCTGGTCATCCGTCAGCGGCTTTTCACGCGGGTGCACCTGGGTGGTGTGGAAGGCGTTGATGCCCCGGACGGCCTGCTCATAGTCGTCGGCGATGGCCTCGGGTTCCGCACCGGCCAGCTGCAGCAGCAGCAGCGCGATCAGGCCGGTGCGGTCCCGGCCGGCGGAGCAGTGGATCACCACGGCGCCGTCGCCGGCCTCAGCGATGGAGCGCATCACGGCGGAGATCTTCTCCGGCCAGCGCCGCAGGTTTTCCCGGTAGAAGCGTGGAGAGTCCATGTAGGGACCGGTCAGCGCGGTGAACTCCGGGTCCTTCGCCTCCTGCGTGGGCCGGTTCAGGAACGTGATGCCGGCAACGGCTTCGGGGGAAACCCGCGGATCGGTGTCCCGGCGGCCGATCTCGGGTTCGTTCCGGAGGTCGACGACGGTGCGGACGCCGGCGTCATGCGCCTGCCGCCAGCCGTTCTCAGTCAGCCATTCCGAGCGCCCCATCCGGAAGATCCGGCCCGGGGCCAGAGCCGCGCCGTCGGCAAGGGCAATGCCCCCGAGGTCACGGGCGTTGGCGGCGCCCTCCCACGTCACGGTGCGGTCCACACAGATATCCATGCTTCCAGCCTAGGCCGAACCCGGCCCAGCGATACTTGAGCCTGACAAGCTTGATTCCGAACAGTCTTGACCCTGACACTGTGGCAGACGGGAGAACTGAAGCATGTTATCCATCGGAGCATTCGCGCAGATCGGCCAGGTGACCCACCGCATGCTGCGGCACTGGGACGCCGCCGGCCTGCTCGTTCCCGCCCACGTGGACGAGTTCAGCGGCTACCGCTCCTACGATCCGTCGCAGTTGGAGAGGCTGCACCGGATTGTTGCACTTCGTCAGCTTGGCTTCGGACTGGAAGACACTGCGTCCATGCTCGAGTCCGGTGTCAACGCGGAGCGCCTCGCCCTTCTGCTGCGGATTCGCCGCGCCGAGGTGGAGGAGGAACAGCGGACAGCTGCCGCCAGGCTCATCGACGTGGAACGCAGGCTCCACCTCATTGAAAAGGAACATGCCATGTCACAGATCGAAGTCATCCAGAAGTCCCTGCCCGCCCTCCGGCTCGCCGCCCGCACCGCGGTGGTGTCCGAGCAGCCCGAGGTCCCCGGCGTCGTCGGCCCACTCTTTGACGCCGTTGCCGCCGCACTGGGGCCCACCGGTGCGCCGCTGGACACTCCGGTGGCACAGTACGACGCGGGCGAAGACGGCCTGCGGATCCTCGCCGGATATGCCTATACCGGAGAAGTGCCGGACGGCGTGGAAGCGGTCCAGCTGCCGGCCGTCGAGACAGCCCTGTGCGGTGTGCATCTGGGGTCCATGGAACGCATAGCCGAGAGCTGGCAGGCCGTGCACGCTGAGATTTTCGCCCGCGGGTTCACCCCGTCTGGTCCCTGCCGGGAGCTGTACGTGCGGGCGGTGTCCGAGGACCAGTCGGATTGGGTGACCGAGCTGCAGCAGCCGGTCACGCGCGCCCAGCTCAGCTAGCTCACTGCCAGTCGAAAAAACCCTTGCCGGATTTGCGGCCGAGTTCGCCGCGGGCCACCTTGTCCCGCAGGATCTGCGGCGGCTCGAACCGGGGGCCGAGGGTGGAGGCGAGATACTCCGCGATGCCCAGGCGCACGTCCAGGCCCACAATGTCGGTGGTCCGCAGCGGTCCGGTGGGGTGCCTGTAGCCCAGCACCATGGCGGCGTCGATGTCCTCGGCAGACGCGACGCCGTCCTCCACCATCCGCATGGCCTCCAGCGCGATGGTCACCCCCAGCCGGGAACTGGCGAAGCCCGGAGCGTCCTGCACGACGACGGGCGTCTTGCCCAGCTCCCGAACCCAGGTGGAGGCGGCGTCGGCCAGTTCCACGGAGGTCTGCGGCCCGAGCACCACCTCGATCAGTTCGGAAGCCGGGACCGGATTGAAGAAGTGCAGTCCGCAGAACCGTTCCGGGCGCCGCAGTTTACCGGCGAGTTCGGCGATGGACAGCGAGGAGGTGTTCGAGGCCAGCCAGGCGCCGGGGGCCACCTGGTACTCCACGGCTGTCAGCGCCTCGGCCTTGAGGCTGAAATCCTCGGGCACGGCCTCCACCACGAGGTCACAGCCGGCAAAGTCAGCGTAGTCCGTGGAGACGGACAGGCGGGCCGTAAGGTCCGCCAGGGATTCGGCAACCGTTCCCCGGTCCACGCTTTTGGCCAGGTTGCCGGCGACGCGCTCAAAGGCGGCGGCAGCGGCGTCGTCGTCGCGCTCCACCACCGTCACCCGCGAACCGGCCGTGCAGAAGGCATGGGCGATGCCCGCCCCCATGCGTCCGCCGCCGAGCACTCCCACCCTGGAGGGAACTGTCATGGCTTGTTTTTCCGCTCGAGGAAGGCTGACATGCGGTCGAACTTGGCGGCGGATTCGAAGAGGATTCCCTGGGCCAGGGTGTCGATCATGGGATGGGCCTCCGCCGGTGCCGCAAACACGGCTTTCGTGATCCGTACCGCCAGTGGATCCTGGCGGGCGATGCGGTCGGCCAGGGCATGGGCGGCGTCGAGCAGGTGCTCCGGGTCTGCAAGTTCCGTGACCAGGCGCACGGCCAGTGCCTCGTCGCCGGTGAGGATCCGGCCGGCCAGCAGGATTTCCTTGGCCAGCGGCTCGCCCACCAGTTCCTTCAGCCGCCACGTGGCGCCGGCGGCGGCCATGATGCCCAGCGATGTTTCCGGGTTGCCGATTTTCAGCCGCGGGGTGCCGATCCGAAAGTCCGCGGCGAAGGCCAGTTCCGCTCCCCCGCCCAGGGCGTAGCCGTCCAGGGCAGCGATTACGGGCATGGGCAGCTTGGCTATGCGGGCGAAAACGCTGGAATTGATTCCGCGCAGGGCGTCGTCACGGCGGCGTTCGCGCAGCTGGGCGATGTCAGCGCCGGAGGCGAACACCCCGTCGCTGCCGGTCAGAATCAGGATCCGGGGGTTCTCCTCCAGTCCGGCGCACAGCTGGTGCAGTTCCTCGGCCATGGCGGCGTCGATGGCGTTGCGGACCTCGGGCCGGTTCAGGAGGGCTGTGACGCGGTCCTTGCCCTCGGTGACCTGCAGGGTGGTGAACGAACTGTAATCGGCGCCCACCTAGACGGCCTCGATCAGCATGGCGGTTCCCTGGCCGACACCGACACACATTGTGGCGATACCGCGGGAAGCACCCTCACGCTCCATCCGGTTCAGCAGCGTGATGGCAATCCGTGATCCGGAGGAACCGAGCGGATGGCCCAGGGCAATGGCTCCGCCGTCGCTGTTCACGATGTCCTCGTTCACGCCCAGGCGGCGGATGCAGGCCAGGGACTGGGTGGCGAAGGCTTCATTCAGTTCAAAGGCGCCGACGTCGGCAAGCCGCACGCCGCTGCGGGCAAGGACCTTCTGCGTGGCCGGCACCGGGCCGATGCCCATGATTTCCGGCGGAACTCCGGCCGACGCGCCGTCTACAATCCGGGCACGGGCGGTCAGCCCGTAGTCGCGGATGGCACGCTCCGAAGCCACGATGACGGCGGAGGCGCCGTCGTTCAGGGAACTGGAATTCCCCGCGGTGACGATGCCGCCGGAGCGGACCACCGGACGCAGCTTGGCCAGGACTTCGGGGGTGGTGCCCTCACGCGGGCCTTCGTCGGTGTCCACCACGGTGGTGTCGCCTTTGCGTCCCGGAACCGTGACCGGAACAATCTCGTCCTTGAACCGCCCGGCTGCGGTGGCGGCGATGGCGTTGTGGTGGGAGCGCACGGCAAACGCATCCGCATCCTCCCGGGAAATGCCGTCCACGGCAGCCAGCTCTTCTGCCGTTTCCGGCATGGAGTACGTCATTTTGCCGTCACGGGACAGCTCGCCGGAGGTGAAGTGTTTATTGGCGAAGCGCCAGCCGATGGAGGTGTCGAAGGTGTCCCCGGGCTTGGCGAACGCCGTGGTGGGTTTTTCGGTGACCCAGGGGGCACGGCTCATGGATTCGGTGCCGCCGGCAATGACAATGTCGGCCGCACCGGACTTGATCATGTGCGAGGCCATGATGATTGCGGACAGGCCCGAAGCGCACAGCCGGTTGACCGTGATGCCCGGAATCTCAGTGGGAAAGCCGGCCAGCAGAGCCGCCATGCGCGCCACGTTGCGGTTCTCCTCGCCGGCACCGTTGGCGTTGCCAAGGATCACTTCGTCGACGACGGCGGGGTCCAGCCCTTCGCGGGCGACCAGTTCCCGCAGCGTCAGGGCTGCGAGGTCGTCGGGGCGGACGCTGGACAGTGCGCCGCCATACCGGCCGACCGGAGTCCGCACTCCGCCCACAAGAAACGCTTCAGCCATGTCTGCTCCCACTGTTGATGCTGCGCGGCGGGCTTTGCTGTCCGGCACGGCGCTATTTACTGACCGTTCGTTCTAAAACTGCGTCCTCAAACAATGGCACGGTGGTGCCGCGCGGTCAATATTTTCGCCGACCGACGTCGTCAGGATCCGGCGGAGACACCGTTGCGGACGGCATCTGTCCGCAGTGCTGGGAGCCGGCTGAAGTGCGGGAGCTAGGCTCCTGATCATGACCTTCAATATTCAGATTTGTGTTGACTGCACCGATGCCCATTCCCAGGCCGACTGGTGGGCCGAAACCCTGGGCTGGGTTCCTGAACCCCTGGACCAGGCGCTGATTGACTCACTGCTCGCGGACGGGACGATTGGTCCGGACTTGCTGATCAACCACAACGGGGAGCGCCGGTGGCGCGACGGTGCTGCGATTTGCCGGCAGAGCGAAGTGGGCTCCCCGGAACGCCTGCGCATCCTGTTCCAGCCCGTGCCCGAACCCAAAACGGCCAAGGATCGGATCCACTTGGACATCCACCTGAACGGGGCTGATAAGGACGTTATGCGCGCGGAGCTCGAGGCGCGGGGTGCCACCTTCCTGTACAGCGCCGAGCAGGGGCCGTCCTCCTGGTACACCATGGCCGATCCCGAGGGCAACGAGTTCTGCATCGCCTAGCGTTGACGCAAGACCGTAGCCCTGCTGCAATGCCTATCCCTGCTGGAGCAATTCCGCCGGTATGGCATAGGTCAGGATCACCGCGAGGAGGTTCTTCGCGGCGTGGACCCCGTAGGACAGCATGAAGTTGTTTCCCGCCCACACGTAGACGCCCACCAGCACAGCACCCATGACGAGATACGGAAGCAGCACGGGCAGCGCCAGAGCCTCCTTGCCTGCAAGGTGGATGCCGGCGAAAAGCAGCAGGGAGATCAGGCAGCAAATCCAGATGTTGAGGTATTTGCTCAGCTTGCCGATGAGCAGGTGGCGGAAAATGTACTCCTCGACAAACGGTGCAATCACCACCAGCAGCGGAATGATCAGCAGCGGGGGCAGGGAGACAACCAGCCCCTCAACCGCTTCCTGATTTACTGCGGTTTCCGGTGGTCCGGTAACAGCTGCAACGACGACGGTGAGCAGCAGCATCGCAAAGACGCCGCCGGGGATGATGGCCAGGGTCAGCCAGGGGCGGGTGGCCAGAATGCGGACTTCACGGACGGCATACCGCCAGGAGGCCCACGCCGCCAGCGCGCCGGCGGAGAGGTAGAACGCCAGGTTCACCACGTAGCCCGCCAGCAGCGGGTCGGGAATCAGCCGGGTCAGGCCGGGGATTCCCAGTCCCGGTGCGTAGCTGAAGATCAGGACAAAGACAACATAGAACCCGGCGGCAAACGCGTCCCGGCGGGTGAAGGTGTAGGGCAGCGGCGCAATGGCCGGCCGGGTCATGGCTGCCACTCTTAGACGGTCAGCTCCGCCATGACGCGGGGCATGGCTTCCAGCAGCTCTCCGGCCAGGAAACTCAGCGGCCCCTGAGCTGCGGAAAGCCGGTCTCCGGCGGTGGAATGAAGATAGGTGCCCCAGCAGGCAGCCTGTTCCGGGGAAGCCTTGCGGGCCAGGAAACCGCTGATGGCACCGGCCAGCACGTCGCCGGAGCCGGAGGTGCCCAGCCCGGAGTTGCCGGCGGGAATGACCCAGCGGCGCCCGTCCGGAGCGGCTATCACCCCGTGCAGCGCCACGACGGCCTGATATTTCGCGGCGATGTCCACGGCGGTCTGCTCAGTATCGGTGTCACCGTCCGGGTCCGTTTCGAGCAACCGGGCGGCTTCCTTCTGGTTTGGCGTCAGGACCAGGCGTCCGGCCCAGCGCTGGTAAACCTCCGGCAATCCGTGCAGCACCCCCAGCGCATAGGCATCCAGGACGACGGCGGCGTCATCATTCAGCAGCGGGCTGATCCCCCGGAGCAGCTCCTCGGTTTGCCCGGCGTCATCCAGGCCGGGTCCAAGCAGCAAAACGTCAGCGGTCTCCAGATCCGGAGCGAGCGCTTTCGCTGCCCGCCCGCCGGAGATCACGCCGTCGTCCTCGGGCAGGGGCACTGAACCGGATTCCGGCACCGCAACCGACACTGCCACTGCCGCCGACTCGGTGACGGCCAGGGTCAGCCGTCCCGCGCCCACCCGCAGCGCAGCGCGTCCGGCGAGCAGGGCCGCTCCCGGGGAACGCAGCGCTCCGCCGACCACCAGGACAGTGCCGCGGTCCGACTTATCCTGTGCCTCGCGGTTGACCTGCCAGTTTTTGAGCAGCGCCGGCGTGACAACTTCAGCGGGGGTGGACATGGTTTTCATCTCCTGCATGCTCGGTGACGGGGGCGCCGCCGGATTCCAAATGGTCCACATTATTGAAGCTGTCCAGGGTCCAGCGTCCCTGCCCGGACGGCCGCACCAGCCGCGTGATGGAGGCGTTGCGGACGCTTGTGCTGGCAGCGATGTCCAGCAGTTCCTGCTCGCTGAGCCGTTCACAGATGTAGCGGATCAGCATGATCACCGCATCGTGGCAAACCACGGCCACCCGTTTGCCGTCCTCGTCGTCATCGATGTCGCGCAGCACCGACCGCAGCCGCAGTGCCACATCGGCCCAGGACTCCCCGCCCGGCGGGCGGTAGGCGAACTTCCCCAGCCAGTTGCGGCGCTGCGCCTCCTCCGGGAACCGGGCGTTGACGCCCGCGGACGTCAGCAGGTCCAGGATGCCCAGTTCACGGTCCCGCAGCCGCTCGTCCATCCGCAGGTCCTGCGGCGTGCCGGGGTCCTGCATGGTGGTGAGTTCGGCGGTTTGGCGGGCCCTCAAATACGGCGAACACCACACGGATTCCGGGTGCTGTTCCGGGGGAAGGCCGGCCAGCCAGCGGCCCAGGGCACGGGCCTGTTCCACGCCGGCCTCGCTGAGCGGCACGTCCGGGTCCCGCAGCCCAATGTCGATAACTTCGGCTCCGGAGCGCTGTGCTGCCGTGGCGGCAACATTCCCCGCGCTTTCACCGTGCCGGATGAGGATCAGTTCGATTGCACCCATTGTCCGACTCTACCCGCAGCTGTATTCCTGCGCAGGGATACTGCTGCCGTCAAGGAGGTGGAGTTCACGGTTGGCCTCCCGAACGGTTCCCCGTACTGGCTTGCCGCATGGGTGCACGACCCGCTGTAGCCGGGGTTTGCCTGCAGCTGGCGCTGGACCGGCGGGTCAGGTGCGGGTCCGCTCATCCACTTTGCCGCCGTTGCGGACCGTAAAGGTAAGCAGGAAGGCGACAGCGGCGAAGGCGGCGAGCAGCATGAGGCCCACGAAGTAACTGCGGTTCGCCGGATCATACGTGGCGCCCATGACCAGCGGCGGAAAGTAGCCGCCGAGCCCGCCCGCGGCGGCAATGATCCCGCCGATGGTTCCCACGTCCTGCGCCGGGGCCGCGCGGCCCACCCAGGCGAACACGCCGCCGGTGCCCAGCCCCAGGAAGAGCGCCATCAGGATGAACGCGGTTCCGTACACCCGTTCCTCCTCCGGACGGAGGGCAACGATGATGGCGAGCACCACAGTGCCGGCCAGGGAGGTCAGGGTGACCAGTTTGGGTCCGATCTTGTCGGCGATGGTTCCGCCGATGGGACGGGCGATGACGGCGGCGACGGCAAACCCGGCTGTGCGGGTGCCGGCGGCGGTGGCGTCGTAGTCATAAACGTTGCCCAGATAGGTGGGCAGGTAGTTGGAGAAGGCCACAAAGGCTCCGAAGACCACTCCGTAGAGGAAACACAGCTGCCAGGTGACCCGCAGCGTGAAGGCATGCGTGATCTTCGGAAGCACCGGCTGTGTGGGTGCGTTCCATGCGGGAGACTCACGCAGGATGAGCCAGCTCAGCAGTGCCATCACGGCCACGACGACGGCGATGATGATGTGCGCGCCCATATAGCCGGCCGCGTTGACCAGACGCGGCGTGAAGAACGCCGACACTGCGGTGCCGACCATGCCGGCGCCGAAGACTCCGGTGGCGAAACCCTTGCGGGTGCGGTCATACCAGGCTGAGCAGAACGGAATGCCGATGGCGAACACCGTGCCGGCAATGCCCAGGAAAAACGCGATGACCACCAGGAACGGGAAGTTTTCCAGCTGCCCCACGATGCCCGTCAGGAGCACCAGCGGTGCGGTGACGCCGAGGATGACGGTGAACATGATCCGCCCGCCGTACCGGTCCGTCAACGCGCCGACCGGGATGCGGGCCACCGAGCCCACCAGGATGGGCATGGCCACCAGGATGGATGTTTGTCCGGGCCCCAGCTCCATACCCGCCGCGTACCGGCTGGACAGCGGACCGATGATGGTCCAGGCCCAAAACCCCACGGTGGAGGCGATGGTGGCAACGATGAGGTTTCGGAGCTGACCGGATTTCAGGTTCACTGCGGATGCCGGGGTTTGCGCTGATGCTGGCATGGCGTCGGTCCTTACTCGCAGGCTGGGTCAGGTGCTTGTCCGGTCAGTCAGGGGCGGGGAGTGCCTTTGCGGTCCCGGTCGGGGGTGCCCACCGGCGCCCAGCTGCCGCGCGGCGTGGCTGCTCCCGTTACGGGACGCTTTCCCCGGGAGCGGTAAACAATGTAGGGGCGGAACAAGTACTGCAGCGGAGCTGTGAAGGCATGCACCAGCCGGGTGAAGGGCCACAGTGCGAACAGTGCCAGTCCCCAGAGCGTGTGGATCTTGAACGACAGGGACGCGGCGGTCATCGCCTCGATGTCGGGCTGGAAGATGAAGATCGAGCGGAACCAGGGCCCCACGGTGTCCCGGTAGTTCACAATCCCGTGGTCAAAAACCGAGAAGACTGTCGTGGCCAGACCCGTCAGGATGGCGGCGAGCAGGAAGAGGTACATGGTTTTGTCGTTGCGGGTGGTGGCCATGAACACCGGCCCGGTGGTGCGCCGGCGGTAAATGAGCAGCACGATTCCGATCAGGGTGGCGAGCCCGGCAATGGAGCCCACCGACAGGGCAAAGAAGTGGTAGCGGTCCTCGTTGATCCCGATGTCATCCATCCATGTTTTGGGGATCACCAGCCCCATGAAGTGCCCCACAATCACGGCCAGGATGCCGAAGTGGAACAGCGGCGACGCAATGCGCAGCAGCCGGGATTCGTACAGCTGCGATGAACGGGTGGTCCAGCCGAACTGGTCATACCGGTACCGCCAAATGGAACCCAGGATCAGCACGGCCAGCACCACGTAGGGAAGCACGCCCCACAGCATCACGTCGCCCAGTCCCACGGGCACGTTGGCCGGCGGGGGAACGTCGAGGGGGACTGGCAGGGGAACACTCAGCGGGCTCATGGCGCGTTCCTTTCATGCACCGGCAGCAGCCGTGAACTGTACGGTTCCAGCCCCACGGTTTCGGTGGGCGGACCGTAGCCTGCGGTTTGCATCACGGTTTGCTTGTCCTCCGGGGAAACGCCGGGCAGCGTGGAACAGACCAGGCCCAGCACCCCGGCGTGCGGCAGGCCGTCATCGCGCAGCGCCAGCCGCAGCAGCTCCAGCGACGGCCGGTAGCGCTGCAGCAGTTCGTATCCGTCCGCCGGCGCAACCTTCGCCGCAAACTCCAGCACCAGCGGCAGGTAGTCGGGCAGTTCGGTGCCTTCCGGCAGCGCCCCGTGGGCCCGGTAGATTTCCTTGAAGGCCGCGAGCGCCTCGCCCCGGCGCCGTGTGTCGCCGTCGGTCCAATAGGTCAGATGCAGGCTGTGCCGTTTGGAGAGGTCGAATTCCTGCACGTACTCCGCCTGCACCTCGGTCAGCGGGCGGTCCGTCAGCGCGGCGAAGAGCTCCTCCACGGGTGCCGTGTCAGCCCCGGCTTCCACGAGCGCGTCCCGGAGCGCCGGAACCAGATGCACCAGCTCCTCGTCCGGATATTCCAGCAGCAGCCCGGCTGCCTGCCGCACGACGGCGCTGCGCCGCGGGTGCGCGTCCCGGTACGGTTCCGGGTCGAAGGTGCCCTTGCCCGCCTTGCCCAGCAGCTTCTCCAGCAGGCTCATGGTGTTCCCCCTTCGCGGCCCGGGCCTGGGCCTGGACCGGTGCCGGACTGCGGCCCGTCCCCCTCGGCCTGGTCGTACACCGCTCCCTTGCCGTCCCCGGTTGATCCGCCGTCCCCGGTCGATCCGCCGCTGCCTCCGCCGTGGTCCGGTGCCCCGCGGTTGTCATTGGCCGGGAAGAGTCCCTTGGGTGCGCCGCGTCCGTCCCAGTTGAGCAGGTTCACCCGTCCGCCCAGGTCACCGTTGCCGGTGGGGTCTTCGCCGCGCTGCCGGGCCTGCAGGGCGGCGAAGTTCTCCACTGCCACCGGGGTGGGCCGGCCGGAGGCTTCCCCGAAGACACCGGTTTGCCCCATTCCGGGACCACCGTCGACGTCCAGGGAACAACCGATTTCCTCCAGGTTGTGGGCGTCTTCCAGATGGGCGCTGGGGATGACGTAGCGTTCCTCGTACTTCGCCACTGCCATCAACCGGTACATCGCCACGATCTGCTCACCCGTCATGCCGACGTCGGCGGCGATCTTCTCGTCCGGTGCATCGCCCAGGGTGATATTCCGCATGTAGGCGCGCATCGCGGCGAGCTTGCGCAGCACGCCGGTCACCAGGTCGGTGTCCCCCGCGGTGAACAGCTCAGCCAAGTACTCCACCGGAATACGCAGCGCCTCGATGGCGCCGAAGAGGTTGTCCGCGCTCTCGCCGTCGTGCCCCTGCTGCTGCAGAACGTCCACGATCGGGGATAGCGGCGGCACGTACCAGACCATGGGCATGGTCCGGTATTCCGGGTGCAGCGGCAGCGCCACCCGGAACACTTTGGCCATGGCGTAGACCGGCGAGCGCCGGGCAGCGTCCAGCCAGTCCTCCGGAATTCCTTCGGCACGGGCGGCGGCGATGACTTCCGGGTCATTGGGGTCCATCATCAGGTCCAGCTGCGCCTCGTACAGGTCCTGCTCGTTGGGAACGGACGCCGCAGCGGTGACCCTGTCGGCGTCGTACAGGAAGATGCCGATGTAGCGCAGCCGGCCCACGCAGGTTTCGGCGCAGACGGTGGGCAGCCCCACTTCGATCCGCGGATAGCAGAAGGTGCACTTCTCCGCCTTGCCGGAGCGGTGGTTGAAGTACATCTTCTTGTACGGGCAGCCCGTGACGCACTGGCGCCAGCCGCGGCAGCGGTCCTGGTCCACCAGGACAATGCCGTCCTCCTCCCGCTTGTAGATGGCCCCTGAGGGGCAGGAGGCCATGCAGGAGGGATTCAGGCAGTGCTCGCAGATGCGCGGCAGGTAGAACATGAAGGTGGAGTCGAACTCCAGCTTTACCTGTTCTTCGGCCTCCCGTCGCATCTTTTCCAGCACCGGATCCTGCAGCTCCGTGCGCCCCGATCCGCCCAGGCTGTCATCCCAGTTGGCGGACCAGGTGATTTTCATGTCCTCGCCGGTGATCAGGGACTTGGGTTTCGCCACCGGGAAGTCATTGCCGGCCGGAGCGTTGATCAGGTTTTCGTAGTCATAGGTCCAGGGCTCGTAGTAGTCGCTCAGCTCCGGCTGCACGGGAGATGCAAAAATGCCGAAGAGCTTGGCCAGCCTGCCGCCGGCCTTCAGCTTCAGCTTGCCGCGGCTGTTCAGTTCCCAGCCGCCCTTCCACTTTTCCTGGTCCTCGTACCGGCGCGGATAGCCCTGCCCCGGCCGGGTTTCCACGTTGTTGAACCAGACGTATTCGGTTCCCGCCCGGTTGGTCCAGGCCTGTTTGCAGGTCACCGAACAGGTGTGGCAGCCAATGCACTTGTCCAGTGCCATGACCATTGCCGTTTGTGCCATGATTCGCATCAGTACCGCACCTCCTGGGAGCGTTTGCGCACAACCGTGACGATGTCGCGCTGGTTGCCGGTGGGGCCGAGGTAATTGAAGGCCCAGGACAGCTGCGCGTAGCCGCCGATCATGTGGGTCGGTTTGACCAGGATCCGCGTCACCGAGTTGTGGATGCCGCCGCGCCGGCCGGTTGCCTCGGACTTGGGGGTGTCGATGATCCGTTCCTGCGCGTGGTGCACGTAGAGGACGCCGGCTGGCATCCTGCTGCTCACGATCGCCCGGCCCACCAGCACCCCGTTGGTGGACACGCACTCCACCCAGTCGTTGTCGGCCACCTCGATCAGCGCGGCGTCCTGGGTGCTCATCCACACCGCCGTGCCGCCGCGGGACAGCGAGAGCATCAGAAGGTTGTCCTGGTACTCCGAGTGGATGGACCACTTATTGTGCGGCGTCAGGTAGCGCACCGCCACGGACAGTTCACCGCGGGTGCCAAGCGCCGGTTCGCCGAACAGGCGGTGCATATCCAGCGGCGGCCGGTAGATCGGCAGCGCCTCCCCCATGTCCTGCATCCAGTCATGGTCCAGGAAGAAGTGCATCCGGCCGGTGAGGGTGTGGAAGGGTTTGAGCCGCTCAATGTTGATGGTGAACGGCGCGTACCGCCGGCCCCCGGTCTCGGAGCCGGACCATTCCGGGGAGGTGATCACCGGCGTCGGCCGGTCCTGCGTGTCCCGGAAGGTGATCTGTTTGTCTTCAGCCCCCTCGGCCAGGTCCGCCAGCCGCGTGCCGGTGCGTTTCTCCAGGGTCTTGAAACCCTGCACGGCCAGCTCGCCGTTGGTGGTGCCGGAGAGCATCAGGATGGCCTCGGCCATCCTGGCATCGGTGTCCACCGCGGGCCGGCCGGCGGCGGCGCCCCGGTCAAAGACTCCGTGTTTGCGGGCCAGTTGGGCCAGCGGTTTGGCCACGTCGTACTTCACGTACTTGGTGGTGAGCCCGAGTTTGTCCGCGAGCGGACCGATGGCAACGAATTTCTCGCCGATGGCCGTGTAGTCCCGCTCCACGATTTTCAGGTCCGGCAGGTTCTTGCCGGGCACCGCGGGAATGTCCGTCCCCTTCCAGTCCGGAGCGTGTCCGCCGGGCTGGGCTATCTCGCCCGGAGTGTCGTGGGTCAGCGCCGTGGCCACCAGATCCTTCCGCACACCCAGGTGCGTGGCGGCCTGTCGGGAGAACTCCTTGGACAGGAGCCGGAACAGGTCGTAATCCGTCTTGGCCTCCCACGGCGGGGAAATGGCCGGAGTGAAGGCATGCACGTACGGGTGCATGTCGGTGGAGGACAGGTCGTACTTTTCGTACCAGGTGGCGGCCGGGAACACGACGTCGGACAGCAGGGTGGAGCTGGTCATCCGGAAGTCCGCGGAGACCAGCAGATCGAGCTTTCCCTGCGGCGCGTTCTCGTGCCAAACGACGTCGGCGGGCCGGGATTCGCTGTGGTCCTCACCCATGACGTTGTTCAGCGTGCCCAGCAGGTGCTTCTGGAAATACTCCTCGCCCTTGGCGGAGGACCCCAGCAGGTTGGACCGCCACAGCACCAGGGTCCGCGGCCAGTTCTCCGGGGCGTCCACGTCCTCCACGGCAAACCGCAGCCGCCCGTCCTTGAGCCGCCGCGCCACCCAGGTGGCCTCATCCGCCGCTTCGCCTTTGGCCACTCCCGCCGTGGCTTCGTCCGCCACGTCCAGCGAGTTCTTCTTGTCGAACTGCGGATAAAACGGCATCCAGCCCATCCGGGTGGACTTCGCGATGACGTCGGCGGTGTGCATGCCGCGCAGGTGCCCCTGGGCCAGCGGTGACTGCATCGAGTCCGAGGAATAACCGTCGGAGCGGAACTGATCGGTGTGCATGTACCAAAAAGCGGTGCCAATCATGAACCGCGGCGGCCGGTTCCAGTCTCCGGCGGAGGCCATGGCGGCCCACCCGGTGATGGGGCGGCACTTTTCCTGGCCCACATAGTGCGCCCAGCCGCCGCCGTTGCGGCCCTCGCAGCCGGTCAGCATCAGCATGGCCAGGATGGCCCGGTAGGTGACATCCCCGTGGTACCACTGGCAGATGCCGGCGCCGAGGATGATCATTGACCGTCCCTTGGACTTCTCCGAGTTCGCGGCGAACTCCCGGGCCGTGCGGAGCACCGCGTCCGGGCGGACGTTTGTGATCTCCTCCTGCCAGGCCGGCGTGTAGGGGGTGTCGGCGTCGTCGTAGCCGGCTGCCCACTCCCCCGGCAGGCCCTCCCGGCCCACCCCGTACTGGGCGAGCATCAGGTCAAAGACTGTGGTGACGGTCCGGCCCGCCACGGTGGTCACCGGCACGCCGCGGTGCATCACGGAGCCGACGCCGGAGGGGTCGGTGAACGCCGGCAGCTCCACCCGGGATGTTTCGCGTTCCCAGGAGGATGCGTCGGCGATGGACAGGGCCGGGACCACGCCCTGCAGGTCAAGGTTCCATTTGCCGGCGTCCTCGTCGTTGTACCGGAAACCCACCGAGCCGTTGGGCACCACCGGGGTGCCGGCGTCGCGGTCCAAAAGCACCGTCTTGAAGGCGGCATCCGAGGCCTTGGCCTCGCTGCGGCCCAGGTCCGCGGCGGTGAGGAACTTGCCCGGCACCACGCTGCCGTCGGTGCGCGTCTCCAGAGTGACCAGGAACGGCAGGTCGGTGAACTGGCGGACGTACTCCTCAAAGAACGGCACCCGCCGCTCCACGAAGTTCTCCTTCAGGATCACGTGCCCCATGGCCATGGCCAGGGCAGCGTCGGAGCCGGCCTGCGCGGGCAGCCATTCATCGGCGAACTTCGTGTTGTCCGCATAGTCCGGGCTGACCGAAACCACCTTGGTCCCGCGGTACCGCCCCTCCACCATCCAGTGCGCGTCGGGGGTGCGGGTCACCGGAATGTTCGAGCCCCACATCATCAGGTAGGTTGCGTCCCACCAGTCACCCGATTCCGGCACATCGGTCTGGTCGCCGAAAACCTGAGGGCTGGCCACGGGCAGGTCCGCGTACCAGTCGTAGAAGCTGTTCATCACCCCGCCGATCAGGTTGATGAACCGCGCTCCGGCGGCGTGCGAGACCATGGACATGGCCGGGATGGGCGAGAATCCGGTGCAGCGGTCCGGCCCGTAGTTCTTGACCGTGGAGACGTGGGCGGCTGCCGTCATTTCCAGTGCCTCAGCCCAGCTGGAACGCACCAGGCCGCCCTTGCCGCGGGCCCGCTGGTAGCTTCGGCGGCGCTCGGGATCGTTGATGATCTGTTCCCAGGCCAGCACCGGGTCACCCGTTTCCCGCTTCGCGGCCCGATACATGTCCAGCAGCACGCCGCGGATGTACGGATAGCGGACCCGGGTGGGTGAATACGTGTACCAGGAGAAGGCGGCGCCGCGCGGGCA
Organism: Arthrobacter citreus; assembly: GCF_038405225.1. Taxonomy (NCBI): domain Bacteria; kingdom Bacillati; phylum Actinomycetota; class Actinomycetes; order Micrococcales; family Micrococcaceae; genus Arthrobacter; species Arthrobacter citreus. Next base: position 72,609 of record NZ_CP151657.1, on the reverse strand, counting down.
GCCGCGCGGCTCATATTCCGGCCGGTCCGGGCCAACCGTCGGATAGTCGGTTTCCTGCGCCTCCCAGGTAATGATCCCGTCCTTGACGTAGACCTTCCAGGAGCATGAGCCGGTGCAGTTCACCCCGTGCGTTGATCTGACGACTTTGTCGTGGCTCCACCGGTTCCGGTAGAAGGAGTCTCCTTTCCGCCCGCCCTCGCGGAACACCGCGCGGCCGTCGGCGGTTTCGTCCCAGCGGGTGAAGAACCTGCCGAGCTTGAGCATTGTTTCGGATGCGGGGCCATCGATCCCCGGTGCAGAGCCAGCCATGCTGCCAACGTATTGCAGCACCTCCATCCGGTGACAGGGTCCGGGACCAAAACAGCCCTCGCACGGCCGGTTTGGGGTGGAGCGATAAACTCGGAACCGTGAGCACAGAACTTCCCCAACAGGTGTCCGATATTTTCGACCCGCAGCAGTGGCGTCTTGTCTCAGGATTTGAGGACCTGCAGGACATGACCTACCACCGCCAAGTGGAGCGCACGGCCGACGGCGGTATCGTGCGTGACCTGCCGACGGTGCGCATCGCGTTCAACCGTCCGGAAGTCCGCAATGCGTTCCGTCCCGGCACCGTTGATGAGCTGTACCGGGCCATGGACCACGCCCGGATGACCCCGGACGTGGCCACTGTCCTGCTCACAGGCAACGGCCCCTCTCCCCGGGACGGCGGCCATTCGTTCTGCTCCGGCGGCGACCAGCGGATCCGCGGCCGTGACGGCTACAGGTACGTAGTACACAACACAGAGGGTGAAACGAAGGAAACCATCGACCCGGCACGCGCCGGACGGCTGCACATCCTGGAGGTACAGCGTCTGATGCGGACCATGCCCAAGGTGGTCATCGCCGTCGTCAACGGCTGGGCGGCCGGCGGCGGGCACAGCCTGCATGTGGTCTCGGACCTGACCATCGCCTCCCGTCAGCACGGAAAGTTCAAGCAGACCGACGCCACGGTGGGAAGCTTTGACGCCGGCTACGGATCGGCCCTTCTGGCCCGGCAGATCGGGCAGAAGAAGGCCCGCGAAATTTTCTTCCTCGCCCGTGAATATTCCGCCGAGGACATGGTGGCCATGGGTGCCGTCAACGAGGCCGTGGACCACGAAAACCTGGAAAAGGTGGCCCTGGAGTATGCTGCCGATATCGCCCGCCAGTCCCCGCAGGCCATCCGCATGCTGAAGTTCGCCTTCAACCTCGCCGACGACGGCCTGGCCGGGCAGCAGGTGTTTGCCGGTGAGGCCACCCGGCTGGCGTACATGACCGACGAAGCGGTGGAGGGCAAGGAAGCCTTCCTCGAAAAACGGGATCCCGACTGGTCCTCCTTCCCCTACTACTTCTAGGCCGCCGCCATGGAACTGCTGACTGTCCACACTCCCGCCGGATTTAATGCCGAAAAACTGTTGGCCCCGCTGGCGGCCGCCCTCGCCGGCGAAGGCCCCGCCGTCGCCCCGCATGCGGATCCGGACCAGACCTTCTCCGGCGAGCTGCCCAACGATGACATAGCCCTGGTCATCAGTACTTCGGGGTCCACGGGCGCGCCCAAACAGACCATGCTCACCACCGATGCCCTCGCTGCATCGTCCATGGCCACCGCCATGGCGCTGCACGCGGACGGCCAGTGGCTGATGGCGCTGCCGGCGCACTACATTGCTGGCGTCCAGGTGCTCATCCGTTCCCTGTACGCCGGCACGCATCCGGTCTTCATGGACACCTCCGGGTCCTTCAGCGCAGCCCGCTTCACCTCAGCGGCTGCGGACATGACTGACCGGAACCGCTTCACGTCCCTGGTGCCCACCCAGCTGCACCGGCTGCTGACCAATCCGGAGCCCGAGACCCTGCGCGTGCTGCGCCGCTTCAACGCCATCCTCCTTGGCGGAGCGCCGGCCGGAGCCGGGCTGCTGGCCGAGGCGGCGGCCCAGGGCCTGAACGTTGTCACCACCTACGGGATGAGCGAAACCTGCGGCGGCTGCGTGTACGACGGCGTTCCGCTGCCAGGTGTGGACGTGGAGGTGGAATCCGGTTCGCTGTGGATTGCCGGCGATGTCCTGGCCGAGGGCTACATGGGCCAGCCGGAACTGACCGCTCAGCGGTTCCGCTTCAATTCGGGAAAACGCTGGTACCGCACCGATGACGCCGGCACCGTGGAGAACGGGCTGGTGACGGTGTCCGGCCGGCTGGATGACGTGATCGTCACCGGCGGCATCAAGGTCTCCGCCGCCGCGGTTTCGGCCGCCATCGAGCAGCTGCCCGAGGTCTCCGAGGCCATTGTCCTGGGCCTGGACAGCCCCGAGTGGGGCCACTTGGTGGGCGCCGCCGTCGTTGGCTCCGTGGACCCGGAAAAGGTCAAGGCGGCCGTCCGCTCGTCGCTGGGCAAGCCCGCCGTGCCCAAGGTGGTGCTCCTGCTGGAGGCGCTGCCCCTGCTGCCCAACGGCAAGACGGACCGGATGGGCCTGCGCCAGCTGCTGGCCGCGGCGGGTCACACGCACCCCTGACCCGTCCGCGGATCAGGCCTTCCGCGCTCCACGGCTGCGGAAGAATAGAACGTTATACATCTCTCATAACAAAAGGACGTTGATTGTGGCTACAGCCGCGCAGTGGTTAGAAGGAGCCCGCCCCCGCACGCTGCCCATGGCGGTGGCGCCGGTCATTATCGGTACGGCGGCGGCGTATGACCTGGGTTCCTTCAAGCCTGTGAACGCCCTGCTGGCGGCTCTGGTGGCCGTGCTGCTGCAGGTGGGCGTGAACTACGCCAATGACTACTCCGACGGCATCCGGGGCACCGACGACAACCGGGTGGGGCCGCTGCGGCTGACCGGATCCGGCGCGGCCGCCCCGAAGCAGGTCAAATACGCCGCTTTCGCCTGCTTCGGCGTGGCGATGATTGCCGGACTGGCCTTGATCATCCTGTCCTCCACCTGGTTCCTGATCCTGGTGGGCATCGGCTGCGTCGCCGCTGCGTGGGGATACACCGGCGGCCGCAACCCCTACGGCTACATGGGTCTGGGCGACGTGTTCGTGTTTGTGTTCTTCGGCCTCGTGGCCACCCTGGGCACCACCTACACGCAGGCCGGCCAGATCAGCCTTCCGGCGGTGCTTGGCGCCGTGGGGACCGGGCTGATTGCCATGGCCCTGCTGATGGCCAACAACGTGCGCGACATCCCCACGGACCGCGAAGCCGGCAAACGCACCCTGGCCGTGCGGCTCGGGGACGAAGCGGCCCGGATCAGCTACGTCATGATGCTGGCGCTGGCCATCCTGCTGCCGCTGTTCATCGCCGCGGACTACCCGTGGGTCCTGCTGGTGCTGCTGCTCATCCCGGTGTGCCTGATGCCGAGCTGGCTCATGCTGAAGGGGAAAAAGCGCCGGAGTCTGATCCCGGTCCTGCAGCAGACGGGACTCATCAACATGGGCTTCGCCATGCTGTACAGCCTCGGGCTGGTGCTGACCCGGTTGCTCGCCTAAGGCTTGTTCGGCCTCGCCTAACGCTTACTTCCGGCGGGGCTTGCGGTCATTGTCGATCTGCACGTCCGGATGGGCGTCGAGCAGGTTATCCTCGGCTCCGGCGTCCTCCAGTTCCCCGCGGTTGCGGGTGGGCGCCGCGCCGCCGTGGAAGCGCTGCTGCACGCTGCGGGCCGCGGCGTCGCGCATCTCGCGGAAAAACAGGTAGGTCACGCACCATGCGAGCACGGCGCCGATAATCGCCGAGAACACCAGGCCAAGGCCCAGCCAATAGCATCCAGCGAAGAAGAGGGCCACCAAACCAAGGCGGAGAGCGGTAAATTTCCAGAAAGCCACAGGCCCATTCTAGTTGCTAACAGGACTTTCGGCGTGGTCGGTCCGGTGCCTGACGGAGAACCGACCCGCCCGGCCCGAACCGGGAAGACACAGCTGTGTCCTGCTCCACTACAATTGAGTCATGCCTCGCCTCGTGCTTTTCGGTGTCATCATTGTCGCCGCTGTCATTATTTATGCCATCATCGACTGCGTCATGTCGCGGGCGCAGGAGGTGCGCAGCATCTCCAAGACCGCGTGGCTCTTCACGATTGTGCTGCTGCCCGTGCTCGGTGCCCTGCTGTGGTTCCTCTTCGGCCGCCCCAAGAGCGGACCGGAACCGAAAAACCGCCAACCCCGGCATCCCACCGCACCGGACGACGACCCCGATTTCCTGCGCAATCTCGAGATCCGGCGCCGCCAGCAGCAGAAGGAAGCCGAGCTCAAGCGCCGCGAGGCCGAGCTGCGCGAGCGGGAGAAGCAGTCCGGGCACAAGAACGACGACGAGAAGCCCAGCGCGTAGCATCGCGCCCTCCAGCACCTCACTTCCATAAGGAACCCGCTCCCGGCATCCGGGGGCGGGTTCCTTCGTTGTGGCGGCGCTCCCCCCTCCCCCCGGCCCTCCCCGGTGGCAGACTGCTGTCGGCGGTTTCCGCTCCCGGCCGCCCCTCCACCCGGCCACCCCCGGCCCACTGGTTCCCACCCTGTGAGCACTCCCGTGACGGAAGGTGCCACACCAGTCACACCAGCCCCAAAGAGTGGGAACCTGTGCGGGAGCGCCTCCGGCCCAGCGGGCGTGCAGAGCAAAAACCCGCCTCCCGGAGAACCGGAAGGCGGGTTTTGAGGCTGCGGACGCTGTCCGCCGGTGACAGGACCGGCTAGACGCCGGAGTAGCTATGCAGACCGGCGAAGTACACGTTCACGATGGTGAAGTTGAAGATCACGCACAGGTAACCCACGATGGACAGCCAGGCGGCGCGGGTACCGGTCCAGCCGCGGGTGGCACGGGCGTGCAGGTAGCCGGCGTAGACCACCCAGATCACGAAGGTCCACACTTCCTTGGTGTCCCAGCCCCAGTACCGGCCCCAGGCCTGCTCGGCCCAGACGGAGCCCGCCATGAGCGTGAAGGTCCACAGCACGAAGGCGACGGCGTTGATCCGGTAGGAGAAGTTCTCCAGGCTCTGCGCGGACGGCACGATGCGCAGGAAGCCCAGCTTGGACGTTCCGCCGGCGCGGATCTTGGTCTCGCGGTCGGCCTGGAGGAGCTGCAGCACCGACATGGCGAAGGTGAGGGTAAACAGTGCCGACGCAATGACAGCCACGGAGACGTGGATGATGAGCCAGTAGCTCTGCAGCGCGGGAATCAGGTGTGCCACCGGCGTCGGGAATCCGATCGTGGCAACCATCATCATGACCAGGACCAGACCCAGCACCAGGGTGCCCAGGAACCGCAGGTCGCGCTTGAGCAGGACCAGCAGGAACACCACGGCCACCACCAGGGCGCCGGTGGTGCAGAACTCGTACATGTTGCCCCAGGGCACACGGTGGGCGGCCATGCCGCGGGAAACGACGGCGGCGGTGTGGATCAGCGCACCAAGGACGGTCAGTGCGACGGCAACGCGGGCCGTGTTCCGGCGCGCCCCCACGTATCCCATGGAGGCGTCGGCGGTCTGTGCCACCGGCTCGCCGTCGGCATCCCAGCCGCGGACGTTTCCGTCGGCCAGGTAGCTGTCGGAGCCTGCTCCCCCGGGGCGTCCGGAGCCGGCCGTGCGAGCGGAAGCGCCGGAGAACGCTTCAGACTTCGCCGGGGCTGCGGAGCCCTGCTGCGTCAGCCTGCTCTCCACCGCCTTGATGGTCCTGCTGCTCTGCGCGAGGTCCCAGGTGAAGGCCAGGAACGCCACCGTATAGGCGAACGCCGCCAACAGCATGAACAGCTCACTGTACTCAGCGAGTGTGTAGTCAATGGAGGGCATGTCTGGCATTACGAGTCCTTACCTGTTTCCTTCTCCTGAGCGGCCTTGCTGTCCACCGCTGATGCTCCGGGCTTTGTGTGCCGGTTTGTGCTGTGTTCTCCGGAACCCGGAGCGGATGTGTCCTCCGCGCCATTGTCCTCCACTGTGCTGCTGCCCGCCAACCACTGCTTCTCCAGCAGGCTTCGGACCGCTGCCGCTTCGCTGGACAACCGCTGGTCTTCGCCGCGGGCCAGCAGCCCGTACTCGACCATGATGCGCCCGTCCTCGTGGGTGCCGGTGCGGATCCAAATGCGGCGGCGTGCCAGGAACAGGGAGGCGGCCAGACCGGCCAGCGACAGGGTGGCGAAGCCGAGGACCCAGATCTTGGCCGGGTCATAGTGGATGTCCAGTGCGGCGTACCGCTTGATGCCGTCAAAGGAGATGGAACCCTTGCCCTCGGGCAGCTCGTACGTCTGGTCAGCCCCCAGCACAATGCCGCCCTCATCCAGGTTCCGGCTGTTGATTTCGGTCAGGTTTTCGGTGTCGAGCACGTAGACATTGCTCGGCACGCCCTCATCCAACCCCAGATCCCCGTAGTAGGCGTTTAGGTTCAACTGCGGGTTGAACGGGTCCGGGTCACCGGAGTAGGACACATCCTGGTCATCGAGCATGGCCGTTGGCAGGAAGAAGCCCACAAAGCCGAGCTGGTCCGGCTTGGCATCCGGAGCCTTGATCACCATCAAGGAGGTGTACATGCCGTCGCTGGGGACGGAAACAACCGGGCCCTGCAGCGCAATGTTGCCCTCGCCGTCGCGCACCGTGACCACCGGGGCATAACCGTTGCCCACCAGGTAGACACGGCTGCCGCCGATGGTCAGGGGCGCGTTGACCTTCAGGGTTTCCGTGTGCTCCTCGGCGTCCGGGCTTTCCTTCACCGTCATGGTGGCGGCGAAGTCCAGCGGCTGGCCGTAGTGGGTCTGCGATTCGCGGTCGAACTGGACATCGAACTTGTCCAGCGTCAGCGAGTAGGGGGCCAGCTGCTCCTCGGTGAAGCTGGTGCCGGGGGTGAAGGAGTCGTAACCGACCAGGGTGTTGACGAAGGACTCCCCCTCCACCACGATCTTCTGGCCGCTGTAACCAAAGAGCCCGCCAACGGCGATGGAGACCAGGACCCCGATCAGGGCCGTGTGGAACACCAGGTTTCCCACCTCTTTGGCGAAGCCGCGTTCGGCGCCCACGGAGGGACGGTCGCCGTCGAGATCGCGGACATCCACCCGGTAGCCGCGCTTCCGCAGCATCTGCGCTGCCTGTTCGACGGCGGAGGCGGCGGTGAGGCCCGACGACGCCGGAACGGCCAGCGTGCCGTATTCCGGCAGCCGGGACAGCCGCTTGGGGGTGCGCGGAGGCTTGGACCGCATGGCCCGGTAGTGGGCCTTGGCCCGCGGAATGACGCAGCCGATCAGGGAGATGAACAGCAGCAGGTAAATGGCCGAGAACCAGACGGAGGAATACACGTCAAAGAGCTGGAAGCGGTCAAGCCAGGGGCCGGAGTCCGGGTTGTCCTCCAGGTACTGGGTGACGACGGCGGGGTTGGCCGGCCGCTGCGGAAACAGCGAACCCGGCACGGCCGCCACGGCCAGCAGCAGGAGCAGCAACAGTGCCGTGCGCATGCTGGTCAGCTGGGTCCAGGCCCAGCGCAGCAAGCCCAGCGGGCCAAGCGAGGGCAGCTGGACATCACCGTTGCGGCCGCCGGTTTTGCCGCCTTTACCGCCCTTGCCGCCCTTTCCGGGCACGGCGGAGGTGCTGCCGCCGTTTTTCTCGGCTTCGGTCAAAACATCCGGTTCACGGTTCAACTGGTTCTCATAGTTCTTTTGAGGGTTCGTGCTGGACAGGAGCCGTGGCTGGCTCGGGGGAAAAGCTCATCAGATCGGCAGGGTCACACTATCCAACCAACCTTGGAGATGGTTGATCCAGATGTTCCAGACTCCTGTGAGCATCAGGACGCCCAGGACAATCAGCATGCCGCCGCCGAAACGCTGCAGGGCGAGCCGGTGCCGGCGGAAAACGCCCAGTGCGCCCATGCCGCGCCGGAACCCCAGCGCGATCAGCAGGAAGGGAAGCCCCAGGCCGAGGCAGTAAATGAAGGTCAGGAACGCACCCTTGGCGGCGCTGGCGTCGTCACCGGAGAAGGACAGCAGCTGCACTGCTGACAGGGTCGGCCCAAGGCATGGCGCCCAGCCCAGCCCGAAGGTGATACCCAGCAGCGGGGCACCCCACAACCCGGCCGGCGGTCGTGCGGCAATTTTCCGGTCGCGCTGGAACCAGCTCAGGCCGCCCATGAAAACGATGCCCAGAACAATAATCGCGGCGCCCAGGGCCTGCGTAATCCAGGCCTGGTCGGCGCCGCGCAGCCAGCTGCCCAGCTGCCCGACGCCAGCACCGATAATGACAAAGACCGCCGAGAACCCCAGGACGAACAGTCCGATGCCGGCGAACATCCGGCCGCGGCGCTGCTTCTGAAGGTCCACGCCGGTGAGCCCGGTGACGTAGCCCAGATAGCCAGGAACCAGCGGCAGGACGCACGGGGACAGGAAGGACACGAGCCCGGCCAGGGCTGCAACGGGGATGGCCAGCAGCATGGACCCGTTCAGGATGGTTTCGGCGAACACATTCGCTGCCGGCAGCGCTGCTGCGGGAACGACGGCGGTTGCTGCGGTTACGGCGGAATCAAACATGCCGGCTAGGCTGCCAGCGTGTCGGAGATCAGGGCCTTCAGGGTGCTCTTGTCTGCCAGGCCGAGGATGCGGGCGGCCACACGTCCCTCCCGGTCCAGGACCAGTGTGGTGGGAACGGCCGACGGCGGCACAAACTGCGTCATGGCCAGCAGGATTCCGCCGTCCTTGTCCTGGAAGCTGGGGTAATCGATACCGAAGGAGCGTTCAAAGGCCTCGGCGGTGCTGCGTTCATCGCGGATGTTCACGCCATAGAAACGCGCGCCGTCAGGCTCGAACATTCCGTGCAGCTCCACCAGGTCCGGAGCTTCCTTGCGGCAGGGTGCGCAGGCCGCGTACCAGAAGTTCAGGACCACCACGTCCCCGGCGAAGTCCGAGGAGGGAACGGTTGTGCCGTCAAAGAGCGTGCCGCTGAATTCGACCGGTTCGCCGCGCTGGCCGGCGGCGTATTCAGTAACGGATCCGTCACCGGCAATGTAGTTCTTGTTGTCCCCCGCTTTGGCCTGTGCAGCCAGTGGATCCTCCACGGCACATCCCGCCGCTGCGGCGACCAGGGGCACGCCAAGGGCCAGGCCGGCGCCGAATTTCAGGAAGGAGCGGCGGCGCATGGCATCCGGCTGGGGAGTGCTCTGAGGATTCTTCAACTATTTCCAGCTTTCATCGCGGCGGGGGCTGCCACTTCTACAACGCGTAGTAATACTATTATGCTCCCGGAATATTCGCAGCCCCGGGCAGCAGGTCCGCGGAGGGCTCCGCGTAGCGGACACCGATCAGCGTGTCACCATCAAAATCCAGCGTGGTGACGGAAGTCAGGGTGCACTGGCGGTTACGGGGGTCATGCCACAGCTTGCGGCCCTCGGCGGCCAGGCGCGTCACCCAGATGGGCAGCTGATGGCTGACCAAAACGGCTTCGGCCTTGTCTCCGCCAAGCTCAAGAGCCTGCCTCCGGGCATCCTGCACCGCGGCCATGACACGCTCCACCTGCGCCGTGTAGGGCTCTCCCCAGGAAGGCTTCAGCGGGTTGTACATCAGCGGCCAGTACCGCGGGTTGCGCAGCCTGCTGGTAACCCCGGAGAGGCCCTCGAACCGGTTGGTCGCCTCCAGGATGCGTTCGTCGGTGGCGATCTCCAAACCCAGGGCGGCGGCGATCGGCGCAGCGGTCTCCTGCGCCCGGGTCAGCGGCGACGCGACCAGGTGCACCAGCTTCGCGCCGTCATTCTTGCGGTCTTCAAAGTGGCCGGCGACGCGGCGGGCCATTTCCTGTCCCAGTTCGGACAAATGGAACTCCGGGAGGCGCCCGTAGAGGACACCGTCCGGATTGAAGACTTCTCCATGGCGGACGAGGTGGATCGAGGCACGGGACATGTCTATAAGTTTCGCAGAGGAAGCGTCCGGAACTAAATCTCCGAAATACTTGAAGCTTGAACGAATCTGTGTCAGAGTAGATGCAAATGCATCGACATGCATCGGGGTTTGACCCCGACACCAACCAGCAACAGGAGAACAGCATGATCCCCAACGGACTTTCCACCGGCACCTGGACCCTCGACGGCTCGCACAGTGAGGTGGGATTCACCGTTCGTCACGCCGGAATCAGCAAGGTGCGCGGCAACTTCGACGACGTCGCCGCGGTCATGGAGGTCGGCCCGTCCATCAGCGATTCCACCATCAACGCCGTGATCAAGTCCGCGTCGTTCAACTCGAACGATGCCAACCGCGACGGCCACGTCAAGGGAGCGGACTTCTTTGATGTCGAGCAGTTCCCCGAGCTGACGTTCTCCGTCACCGGCGTTGAGGGTTCGGGCGAGACCTACAAGGTGTCCGGCGACCTCACCATCAAGGGAACCACTCTTCCGGTGGTCCTGGACACCGAGTTCAACGGCGTGGCCGTGGACCCCTTCGGCGCCACCCGCGCCGGATTCTCCGGCTCCACCGTCATCAGCCGCAAGGACTTCGGCCTGACCTGGAACGCAGCCCTGGAAACCGGCGGCGTGCTCGTGGGCGACAAGGTGACCATCAGCGTGGACGCCGAGTTCGTGGCGGCAGCCTAGCCCAAGGCCCGGGCACCCGCCCTCACCGACAGCTACACAAGGACACCCCGGCAGCGCGCCGGGGTGTCCTTCTGCATCTGGGGGAAGGCCTGCGGCGGAGGGTGCAGCCGCGATAGGCTGGGGGAAATCCAACCGCTGCACCGAAAAGACCCGGCGTCTGCCAGGGCAGCATCTGCACCAACGAGCAAGTAGGCGCACAATGAGCACACCCCCGAATTCCCCGGACCCCCGCGACCCGAACAAGCCCAGGGACCCCGGCGCTGCGGCCGACGACGAACCCAGGTACGGCCAGCGCCTGCCGAAGACTCCCCCGTACGGCCAGAATCCGGTTGGCCAGGACCAATCCGGCCAGCCGCAGTATGGTCAGCCCCAGTATGGCCAGTCCCAGCAGGGGCAGCCCTACACTCCGTATGGCCAGCAGGGCTCGGCACAGGCTCCCGGCCAGCAGCCCTCCTATGGACAGCCTCCGTACGGGCAGCAGCAGTACGGCCAGCAGCCGCAGAGCCCGTACGGCTACCAGTCGGCGCAGCCGTCCGGTTATGCCACTCCCGGGGCTGGACAGATGCCCGGAGGCAAGCCCGTTCCTCCCCGTGATGTGATGACGGGATTCTGGCTGATCCTCGCCGCGGGGCTCCTGACGCTGATCTACCTGACCAGCACATACCTCTCCCTCGCGGACTCCGTCAGCTTCACCATGCTTTCGGACAGTGACCGGCAGATGGTCGAAGACGCCGGCATGAACGAGGAAACGTTCAGAAGCGTCTTCGTGACCACCGGGGTCGTCCTGTCGCTGATCGTCCTGCTGGTCTACGTCCTCATTGCGTTCCTGGTCCGCAGGGGCAAGAACTGGGCGAGGATTCTGGGAACCGTTTTTGCGGCGCTGTCCGCCGTATCGGCACTGCTCTCCCTGCTGAGCGGCCTTGCGTTCTCCTCTCCCATGGAGCTGATCGGATTGCTCGGCTCGCTCGCCGGGATCGCCGGCATTGTGATGCTGTACCGCCCCCAGGCGAAGCCGTACTTCCAGCCGCGGCCACGTTTCGGCCCCTACTACTGACAGCCGCGGGGTCAGAGGCACAGCGCTGAACCTTCCCGCTTGAAGCGGGCAAAGGGTCGGTCCGGAGTCCGGACCGGCCCTTTTTGTTCCCGCGAAGCCCCTCAAACCACTGCAGCTGGTCACACCGCCGTTCCTGCGCTGTAGCGTTTGATGACCCCTCTGGACGGCAGCAGAGTCCGGCGGGGAGCGTATCCCTTTTCACGAAGGCGGCAGCCGACCATGAGTTCACTTCCCGCTTCCCCCAATCCCCAAAAACCCCGTGTCCTTGACCTCGGCAGAAAAGCCCGGGGTGTTCTCGGGGCCCGGGTTCCGGCCGCACACCGAAGGGCGGACCGACCGGCCCCGCCAACAGCCGGACCCCCCACAGCAACAGCATTACCGGCCGGTGAACTGGTGATCCCCAAACCGCCGGCGGCTGCTCCACCACCGGCGCTGCCGGCGCGCATTCCCTTCAGCGAGTGGAAGGGCCCCAGGCCGCGGGCGGTGAGCTTGGCTTTCGCGCTGATCGTGGTTGGCGGGATCATCAGCCTCAGCGGTGGAATCGCGACAAGCCGCAGCCCGGTAACGGAGCTGCCGCCAAACATCGCTGAGCTCGAGATGCTTGGGGTTGATGCCGGAGAATATGCCGCCGCGATGCAGGTGGTGACCCTGGCCGCAGCCCTGGTGGTTTTCGGAATCTATCTTTTGCTCGCGGTCCTGATCCGTGAAGGCAGGAACTGGGCCCGCATTGGTGGTTCCGTCCTCGCAGCAGCGGCACTCACCGAAGCGGTTGCCGCCGGCTCAGGAGTGCAGGTGGCTGCTTTGCTGGTGGCCGCCGCCGGCCTGGGAATGCTGTACCGCAGTGACTGCAGGAGGTACTTTCGGCCCCGGCGCAGCCAGTACTTGAGCGAGCCCTCAGGGTTCGTTACTCCGCCCCCACCCTAGGTTGCGAGCCGGGCCCGGGCCTTGGACGCAATGTTCGAGACCTGGGCCCGCTGCGCGTGGTAGGCAAGGATCTGCAGCTCGGTGGCCATATCCACCTTCCGCACCTGGACATCGTCCGGGACCTGCAGCACCACGGGTGCGAAGCTCAGGATACTGGTGATGCCCGACGCCACGAGACGGTCGCAGAGGTCCTGCGCCACCTCTGCGGGAACGGACAGGACAGCCATGTTTGCTCCCGTCCGCTCCAGTACGCTCTCCATGGCTTCAATGGAGCTGACCCGCAGCCAGCCGACTTCCTGGCCAATCACCAACTGGTCGGCGTCGAACAGCGCCACCACTTCGAAACCGCGGGATCCGAATCCGGGGTAACCGGCCAAGGCGCGGCCGAGGTTTCCGGCGCCGACAATCGCCACCCGCCAGTTGCGGGTCAGGCCCAGGGCTGCGGCGATCTGTTCGCTGAGATAGGAAACGTCGTACCCAACGCCCCGGGTGCCGTAGGAACCCAAATAGGACAGGTCCTTGCGGAGCTTGGGGGAATTAACTCCCGCCGCTTCCGCCAGTTCGTCCGAGGACACCCGGTCAATTCCCTCGCCCAGCATGCTGCTCAGGGCCCGCAGATAGATGGTCAGGCGGGCCAGGGATGCAGGAGGGATGTGCCGGACGGCCGCACCGGCCAGCCGGTCGGATTCCTCGGAGGTGCTCACATGTCCCTATCGGTTGTTGTGCCGCCCGGGCGGCTGCGGTTCCTGCCGGCTTGCCGCCGGTCCCTCCGGGCTGCCCGGTTTTCCCACTCTAAGCCCGCAGCGGGGCCGGACAAAGCCCCGGGAAGCTAGGCTCCCAGAAGCCGCCGGATCCGGGCCTCGTCCAGCTGCCAGAAATCGCGTTGGATCCCGTCGATCAGAAGCACTGGTATTTCTTCTCCAAAGCGGGAGGTAAGGTCCGCGTCCCCCTCGATGGACTGTTCACGCCAACCCACGCCGAGGTCGGCGCGGATCCGTTCGAGGACCGTCCGGGCCGCTTCACACAGGTGGCAGCCCGGGCGGGTCAGCAGGAGCAGGTCGGGGTGCGCATCTGATGAGGTCATACATCTAAAATAGCCGCCGGGTCCAGTTATGCCGTGCCTTGTCCGGGCACCAGTGCTCCGGCCGACTTTTTGCGTAGACTCAGGGGTATGCCCAGAACCACCGCAGTACGAGCCTCCGAGCCTCTGCCAGCGGTGGTCAAACCCGGCGAGGCTGCGTTCTTCGACGTCGACAATACCCTGATGCGGGGAGCAAGCCTTTTCCATGTGGGGCGCAAAATGTACCAGCGGCGGGTCTTCACGCTTCGGGAAGCTTTCGGCTTTGCCCGCAAACAGGTGCGCTTTATGCTGCAGGGCGAGAACCTCAAGGATGTTCATTCAGTGCGCGACGCCGCGCTGACGCTGGCCACCGGCCTGGCGGCGGCGGATATCCGGGTCCTGGGCGAAGAAGTCTACGACGAGATGATCGAATCCAAGATCTGGCCCGGCACCCGTGCCCTCACCGAACAGCACATGAAGTCCGGCCGGCCGGTCTGGCTGGTGACCGGCACCCCCGTGGAGGTGGCGTCAGTCATCGCGGACCGGCTGCACCTGACGGGCGCTTTGGGGACGGTCAGCGAAATCGATGACGGACTGTACACCGGGCGCCTGGTGGGGGAATTCCTGCACGGACCGGCGAAGGCCGAGGGCGTGAAGGTCCTGGCGAAGAAAGAGGGCCTGGATCTGGACCGCTGCTGGGCCTACAGCGACTCCTACAACGATGTGCCCCTGCTCAGCCTGGTGGGACATCCGGTGGCGATCAACCCGGATTCCCGGCTGCGCCGCCATGCCAGGGACCGCAACTGGCCCATCTACGATTTCCGGTCCGGACGGCGCGCGGCAACCCTGGGGTTGAAGGGTGCCACCATTGCCGGCGGGGCCTATGGGCTGTGGCGGGGCTTCTCCTGGGTCCGGTCCCGTTAATCGGGATCCCTGGCACCACTCAGCCCCGGCAGTACCGGCCCCTGCGGCCCGCAGGACAACCCGCTTTAAACGACAAACCCGCCGGTCCCCGAAGGGACGGCGGGTTTGCCCAGGAAAAATCCTGGTTACTTCTTGTTGCGACGCTGGTGGCGGGTCTTGCGAAGCAGCTTACGATGCTTCTTCTTTGCCATACGCTTGCGGCGCTTCTTGATAACTGAACCCACAGAGTCCTCACAAACTTGAAATAGTCAGACGCCGGCTCCAACGCTTCGGCACCGTTGGCACCCGCGCATTGACACCGGCAGATAGTTGCCACGATGTAAAACGTTCTTTAACAGGGTACCGCCTCGCCGCGGTATCCAGTGACAGCACTACGCAGTGTCTGAGCGCCCGTTAATGACGGCGTTTTTCAGTACCTGCTGGACCGCCGATTCCGGTACCCGGTAAGAACGGCCGAAACGGACAGCGGGCAGCTCGCCCGAGTGGACCAACCGGTACACGGTCATCTTGGACACGCGCATGACATCCGCAACTTCTGACACGGTCAGAAACCTCACGTCCGAGAAATTTCCCTCGTCTGCCATTTGCCTTGAGTCCTTTGCTGATGCGCAACATCCGGCTGCAGTGCAGCTTGGCCGGAGGACGCTGGGACTGCCACTGGGGACTGCTCTTGGGGACCGTCATGTGGAATAACTGTCCGGTCTTCCACTCTAGTATCCGAGGTCACGGTAGCGGAAGTTCACTGGCCATCTTCGCGCCGCCTGCGGGCAGCTTCGGCCAGTGCCGCCAGGACCTGGCCACTGGTTTCCCAGCCCATGCACGCATCGGTGATGCTCTGCCCGTAGACCAGGGACCCGGGATTGGCTTCATCCAGTTTTTGGGCACCGGCAACGAGGAAGCTCTCCAGCATCACTCCGGCCACGGCCGACGACGCCGCTCCGCCCTTCCCCAGCATGTCCGCCAGTTCCAGTGCCACCTCAGCCTGGCGCACGTGGCTTTTGCCGCTGTTCGCGTGGCTGGCGTCCACGACCAGGCGGGGGTTGAGGTTCCTGCCGCTGAGCGCATCGGTTGCGGCGGTGACGTCCGGCGCGGAGAAGTTTGGCCCCGCTGTTCCGCCGCGCAGGATGACGTGCGTGTCCGGGTTACCGGCGGTGCTGACCATGGAGGCCCGGCCGCCGCCGTCGATCCCCAGGAAAGTCTGCGGCGCCAGCGCTGCCTGGCATGCGTCCAAAGCGATGTCCAGTGACCCGTCGGTTCCGTTCTTGAAACCCACCGGCATGGACAGTCCGGAGACCAGCTGGCGGTGGATCTGGCTCTCGGTGGTCCGCGCGCCAATGGCGCCCCAGCTCACCAGGTCCGCCAGGTACTGCGGGCTGATGGGTTCCAGGAATTCAGTGCCGACCGGCAGGCCCAGTTCACCGGCGCCGAGGAGGAACCGGCGGGCTGCGCGCAGGCCCTCGGCGATGTCGTGGGATCCGTCCAGCCGGGGATCGTTGATCAGGCCCTTCCACCCAATGGTGGTGCGCGGCTTCTCGAAGTAGGCGCGCAGCACAATCAGGAGGTCCTGATTGTGCTCCCGGGCGGCAGCCGCCAGCTTTCGTGCGTACTCCAGGCCGGCTTCGGAATCGTGGATTGAACAGGGGCCGATAATCACCAGCAGCCGGTCATCGACGCCGTTCAGGACGGCCCGGATGTCCGCACGGGACCGCTCGATGTGCCGGGCCAGAGCGGGAGTGAGCGGCATGTCCTCCGCCAGCTGGACCGGCGCGGGCAGGGTGCGGAAAGCGCTGACCCGAAGATTGGAGGTGTTCGGTGCAGGGCTGGGAGCGCTGGGGCCAGCGCCCGTCCCGGTGAGTTCTCCGGAGATAACAGTCATGGTCTTTCCCGTTCGGCTGTGGTGCGGACCGGCGGGAAGACTCATCAAAGCCCGCCGGATATGGCGAAGGGCAGGGAATGATCCCCTGCCCCGGTGGCTCTGAAGGTTGGCGTCAGCGTATTACCGCGCGGGCTCCTCCAGAGCCAACGGAAAATACGCATACCAACGCTTTGTCATGCCTCCGACCGTAGACCCGGTCCGCCTCCGCTGGCAAATCCGGCGCGGTTAGATGACGCCCTGGGCGAGCATGGCGTCAGCCACCCGGACAAAGCCGTTGATGTTTGCGCCCACCACGTAGTTGCCGGGGGAACCGTATTCCTCGGCGGTCCGGGCGCAGTTGTCATGGATGTTGACCATGATTTCCGTCAGCCGGCGCTCGGTGTGTTCAAAGGACCAAGAATCCCGGCTGGCGTTCTGCTGCATTTCCAGCGCGGAGGTGGCAACACCGCCTGCGTTGGCTGCCTTTCCGGGGCCGAAGAGGACGCCGGCTTCCTGGAAGGCTTCAATGGCCTTGGGTGTGCAGGGCATGTTGGCGCCTTCGGCAACGGCCACAACCCCGGACTTAATCAGGGTGGCGGCGTCGGCGTCGTCGAGCTCATTTTGCGTGGCGCACGGAAGTGCCACCGTTGCTCCCGCGTCCCAGATGGAACCGCCGGGCACGTACGTGGCGGAGCTGCCGCGGCGCTTGGCGTAATCGGTCATGCGTCCGCGCTCGACTTCCTTGACCTCGCGCAGCAGGGACACGTCAATGCCTGTTTCATCCACCACGTAGCCCTGCGAGTCAGAGCATGCCACCACGTTGGCCCCGAGGGACTGGGCCTTGGCGATCGCGTTGATCGCCACATTGCCTGAACCGGAGACGATGACGCGCTGCCCGTCCAGGCTGAGGCCCCGGGTTTTGAGCATTTCTTCAACGAAGAGCACCACGCCGTAGCCGGTGGCCTCCGGACGGACCAGCGAGCCGCCCCAGCTCACGCCCTTGCCGGTCAGCACGCCGGACTCATAACGGTTGGTGATTCGCTTGTACTGGCCAAACAGGTAGCCGATCTCCCGGCCGCCCACGCCGATGTCACCGGCGGGGACATCGGTGTATTCGCCGATGTGGCGGTAAAGCTCGGTCATGAAGGACTGGCAGAAACGCATGACTTCGGCGTCGGACTTCCCGCGCGGATCGAAGTCGGAGCCGCCCTTGCCGCCGCCGATGGGCATGCCGGTCAGCGCGTTCTTGAAGATCTGCTCAAAGCCCAGGAATTTGACGATGCCCAGATACACCGAGGGATGGAACCGCAACCCACCCTTGAAGGGCCCCAGGGCGGAGTTGAACTCGACGCGGAAGCCGCGGTTAATCTGCACCTGCCCATGGTCATCCACCCAGGGCACCCGGAAAATGATCTGGCGTTCCGGCTCGCAGATGCGCTGCAGGATGGCGGCCTCGCCGAACTCCGGGTGCTTTCGGAGCACCGGCTCCAGGCTGTCGAAAACTTCGACCACCGCCTGATGGAATTCGGTTTCTCCCGGATTGCGGCGGAAAACGTCGTCGCGCACGCTGATGAGTGTTGGGTCCATGGTTGTGATTGCTCCTTCGAGTATTCCCCGCGTACTACGCTAGCGCCCGGCCGCCGGGCCTGCGATGTGTGACGGGGGAAGTCAGCCTAGGAACGCCGACGCCGGAACTTGGGAAGCTGTCCCAGCAAATCGACGGCCCGCTCAGCTGCCCGGCCGACGGTGCGGCCCAGATGCTGTGCCGCGGCCTGATCCGCGCCCGCCGGCTGGGCTTCAATGCTTCCGGGCTCCAGCCCGGCTGACGCTGCGGCCGCTGCTGACAGCTGGTCCGGCGCCGACGACGGACGGCCGGTGAACAGCTGGCGCCCGGTTCGGGCGCTCCCCGGCGTGTTCCCGGCAGAGTTACCAACAGCGGAGCCCGGTGCCGCGCCGGCTGCGCCCGCCGCGCCCGCAGGGCTGAGCGATGCAATGCGCACGCCGGGAGTCTTGGCCGCCTGCAGCGACGGAAGATCAAAGGCCTTGAGCCACAGCACGATCTCCTCGAGCGGGGCCGACTGCAGCGAGTAGTACCGCTTTTGTCCCTCGGCGCGCATGCTGACCAGGCCGGCTTCGCGGAGGACCTTCAGGTGCTTCGAGACGGTGGGCTGGCTGACTTCCAGCTCTTCCACGAGTGCGCCTACGGACTTATCCCCGCTGCGCAGCGCACCCAGCAACTCCCGGCGGGTGCCCTCCGCAATGACGGCAAAAACATCATCGATGACCATGACACTTACTTTATCCGTTTCGCGGACAAAGGCTGGTTCCCGTGCCGGGCGGTCCGGGCCGCCCGGCGGAACGCCGCCTAATCGAACCAGGGATCCAGTCCATGGAGCGGAAAGACTTCCTTGCGGGTGGCCATCACGGTGCGGTCAATTTCATCGTTGGGGTCATATCCGACTTCCCAGGATCTCCACCACAGCTCAACGCCGTCACCCATCATGGGCTGGGAATCCTCCCCGTAGCGTTCCTTGACGTACTCCCGCCACGAGTCGGGCACCGGAGTGTTGCACCGGACCCGCCCGTTGGCCGCCACCGACATGAGCAGGCTCCAGGAACGGGGAACCACTGAAACAACGTTGTAGCCGCCGCCGCCGGTCGCGATCCATCTGCCGCCGCACAGGTTGGCTGCCAGGTCAGCGATCGTCAGGGCCGCCTGCCGCTGCGTGTCGACGCTCAGCCGCAGGTTGGTCAGCGGGTCATCAAAATGGCTGTCGCAGCCGTGCTGGCTCACAATCACGTCCGGGGCAAAGGCCTCGGCGAGCTGCGGCACCACCGCGTGGAAGGCCCGCAGCCATCCGGCGTCGGACGTCCGGGCCGGCAGCGCCACGTTGACGGCGGTTCCCTCGGCTCCGGGGCCTCCTGTTTCGTTGGCGAATCCGGTGCCCGGGAAGAGCGTCAACCCGGTTTCATGCAGGGAAATCGTCATGACCCGGGGGTCGTTCCAGAAGATGCTCTGGGTCCCGTCGCCGTGGTGGGCGTCGACGTCGATGTATAGGACCTTGCCCGCACCGCCGGCCAGCAGCCGCGCGATGGCGGCCGCGGCGTCGTTATAAATGCAGAAGCCCGAGGCACGCTCAGCGGCCGCATGATGCATTCCGCCGCCAAAGTTCACGGCATGGACCACGTCACCGGACAGCACGGCATCAGCGGCAGCGAGTGATCCGCCGACCAGCCGCGCGCTGGCATCGTGCATCCCGGCAAAGGCCGGATTGTCTTCGGTGCCGAGGCCGAACTTCTCCTCGGATGACCGCGGGTCCTCGCTGACCCGCCGGACTCCGGCAATGTACTCGCTGCCGTGGACCATCCCGAGCTCCTGGTCGGTGGCGACAAACGGCTCCCCCAGGGAGACACCGGGCAGATCGAAAATCCCGAGATCCTTGGCCAGCCTGGCCGTGAGGTCCAGGCGCAGCGGACTCATGGGATGGCCGAGGCCAAAGTTGTACTCCAGCATGGACTCGTGCCAGATGATGCGGGTCGGCATGACCGGAAGACTGAGTCCGCGGTTGATCATGCTGAACAGGCTACGCGATCTGAGCAATACTAGGAGACTGACACCGCGGCACGCCCCCGGACCGCTGCGCGGACGCGCATCAGTGGTTTACTTCTGTGCAGAGCACCGCGCCCCACTTGGAACCAAGGAAACAAGCACGAATATGGCACCCATCCGGCAGCCCCGGCTGCAGCTGCGGCAGCTTCGACCCATGAATGCTTTCTCCGCGCTGCGCGACTTCGTCGATGCGCTGGCTGCCAGCTCGCCGGCCCGGCTCGCCCTGATCGTCTTCGCCCTGGTGATCCTGCTGTTCACTGCCCTGCTGTCATTGCCGGCATCGGCGGCCAGCGGACAGGTCACGCCTTTGTACGATGCCTTCTTCACCGCCGTCTCGGCCGTCTGCGTCACCGGGCTGACGGTGGTCTCCACGGCCACCCACTGGTCCGGGTTCGGCCAGGTCCTGATCCTGATTGCCATCCAGGTGGGCGGCTTGGGCATCCTGACCATGGCATCGCTGCTGGCCCTGGCCGTGAACCGGCGGCTGGGCGTGCGCGGAAAGCTGATTGCCCAGGAAGGCATGAACACCGGCCGTTTGGGTGAAGTCGGTTCGCTGCTGCGGATCGTGGTCACCACCACCGTGGCCATTGAGCTCATCCTGGCGCTGGTCATGGCCCCCCGGTTCATGATTCTGGGAGAGTCCCCCGGCCAGGCCCTCTGGCACGCAGTGTTCTATGCGGTCTCCGCGTTCAACAACGCCGGTTTCACCCCGCACTCCGACGGGCTGGTTCCGTATGACGAAGATCTGTGGATCCTGGTGCCGCTGATGGTGGGCGTTTTTGTCGGCAGCCTCGGCTTTCCGGTAATCATGGTCCTGCTGCAGAGCAAGCTCCACATCCGGCGCTGGAACCTGCACACCAAGCTGACCCTGTTGGTGACGAGCATCCTGCTGGTGGGCGGCAGTATTCTCTGGGGTGCCTTCGAATGGTTCAACACCCAGACCATCGGCGAGATGAATGTGGCCGACCGGATCCTGCACTCGGTGTTCGCTTCGGTCATGACCCGTTCCGGCGGGTTCAACCTCGTGGACATGTCGGACCTGGATTCCAGCACCCTGGTGATCACCGACATGCTTATGTTTGCCGGCGGCGGATCAGCCTCCACGGCCGGCGGCATCAAGGTCACCACCCTCGCCGTCATCTTCCTGGCCATCGTGGCCGAAGCACGCGGTGATTCGGACGTGCGGGCCTTTGGCCGGACCATAGCCTTCGGCGCCATGCGCGTTGCCATCTCCGTGGTGGTCCTGGGCGCCACCCTGGTGGCTGTAACCACCGTGGCGCTGCTGGCCATCACCGAAGAGACCCTGGAACCGGTGCTGTTCGAAGTGATTTCCGCCTTTGCCACGGTTGGGCTGAGTATAGGACTGAGTGAAGAGCTGCCGCCGGCAGGCAAATACCTCCTTGCGGCTCTGATGTTTGCCGGCCGCGTGGGTACCATCACCCTCGCGGCGGCTCTGGCCACACGACAGCGCAACACGCTTTACCACTACCCCGAGGAAAGGCCGATCATTGGCTGACAGACCAGCTCATAATGCTCCCGTCCTGGTGATCGGGCTGGGACGCTTTGGCTCCGCCACCGCCGAACAGCTGGTCAAGCAGGGCCGCGAGGTCCTGGCCATCGAGCGGGATCCGAACCTTGTCCAAAAGGCCTCGGGCATCCTGACCCACGTGGTGCAGGCCGACGCCACCAACATTGACGCCCTGAAGCAGCTGGGCGCGCAGGACTTCTCCTCCGCCGTCGTCGGTGTGGGAACCTCCATCGAATCCAGCGTGCTGATCACCGTGAACCTGGTGGATCTGGGAATTGAACACCTGTGGGTCAAGGCGATCACGTCCGCCCACGGCAAGATCCTGACCCGCATCGGCGCCAACCACGTGATTTACCCGGAGGCCGACGCCGGCCGGCGCGCGGCGCACCTGGTGGGCGGTCGGATGCTGGACTTCATTGAGTTCGACGACGACTTCGCCATCGTGAAAATGTACCCGCCGCGCGAGACCCAGGGCTTCACGCTGGGCGAATCCAACGTGCGGTCCAAGTACGGCGTAACCGTGGTGGGAGTGAAGTCCCCGGGCGAGGACTTCACCTATGCGCGGGCGGACACCAAGGTCTCGTCCAGGGACATGCTGATCGTTTCCGGGCACGTGGACCTGCTCGAGCGGTTCGCCGCCAGGCCGTAGCAGCGGCTTGCCGCGAGGCTGCGGCGATTGTGGCGGTTGCGGCGGTTGCCGAAGCCAAAGAGCGGTTCCGGGAGTTGCCGGAGCCAAAGGGCGGTTCCAGTAGCCAAACCGCTCCGTGTGCCGGTTTCCGCCATCCTCAATGCACCTATCGTGCAGATCCGGGGCTATCCCGCATTCCATAGTGCAGATAACGGGCCCAAACCGGGGATATTTTCCCTTTTGAGCCCCTCATCTGCACGAAGGATCAGGCGAAGGCCCCTTATCTGCACGAAGGATCCCGGCAGGACCCACGAAAGCCCGTTATCTGCACGAAAGATCCCGGCAGGACCCCCGAAACCCCGTTATCTGCACGAAGGATCTGGCGAAGGCCCCTTATCTGCACGAAGGATCCCGGCAGGACACCCGAAAGCCCGTTATCTGCACGAAAGATCCCGGCAGGACACCCGAAACCCCGTTATCTGCACGAAGGATCCGGCCGGCAGACCCAGCAAAACCCGAGGGGCTACTTCTGCGCCGCAGTAAGCTCCGCAGTGATCTCGGCAGCGCGTTCAGCCGCGGCACGGGCGCCACGGGCAACGATGTCCGGCAGCCCCTGCTCGTCGAAGCTGCGAATGGCGGCCTCGGTGGTGCCGTTGGGGCTGGTCACGGCACGCCGCAGCACTGCGGCATCAGCGCCGGGCTCGGCCAGCATGTAGCCGGCCCCGGCGACCGTGTCCCGGGCCAGCACCGCCGACAGCTCCGGATCCAGGCCAAGTTCCTCGCCAGCGCGGGCCATGGCTTCGGCCAGGTAGAAAGCGTAGGCCGGGCCGGAGCCGCTCACAGCCGACACGGCGTCGACCTGCTCCTCCGGAACCTGCACCACCCGTCCGGTGGCGGAGAACAGCTCGGCGGCCAGCGACATGGTTGCCTCGGTGGCGTTGGTCCCGGAGGAAATCGAAATCACGCCGCGGCCCAGGCGGGACGGGGTATTGGGCATGGAGCGGATGACGGGCTGGCCTTCGGGAAGCCCGGCTTCCAGCATCTCGAGCGAAACGGCGGCGGCTACGCTGATGACCACGGTTCCCGGATGCAGGACGGGGGCAATCTCCGAAAGCAGCGCCGCGACGCCGACGGGCTTGACGCCGAGAACGACGACGTCGGCACCGGCCGCAGCAGTGCGGTTGGCCTCCGGGTCCTCGTTGCCGGCCAGCACCGTAAGCCCGTCATAGCGCCCGCGCAGCTCTTCGGCCCGCTCAGGGCGCCGCACGGTGGCGCTCACCTGGGACACGGGCATTCCGCCGGCAAGGATGCCGCCGAGAATGGCTTCGTTCATTGAGCCGCAGCCCAAAAAGGTCAGATTCAGAGTTCCGGTATCCATGCCCCCGATTCTGTCACGGACGGCGCTACTCCGAGATTTGGCCCAGGTTCATGCGGGCGAAGTCCAGCGTCTGTTTCAGCTGGTCCTCCCGCTCGCCGGCTCCCTTGACCTTGCGGGTACTGACTTCGATGGCCACCACGCCCGCATACCCGGTCTCGGCCAGGTACTGCAGGGCTTCGGCGCAGCGCTGGGTCCCCTCGCCGGGCAGCATGTGCTCGTCGCGGCCGTTGGGTGTGCCGTCGGTCAGGTGGACGTGGTGCAGGCGGCTGCCGAGCTTGCGCAGTTCCTCGTAGGAATCCATCCCGGCAATGGCGGCGTGGGAGAAGTCCCAAGTGACGTGATCGTACGGCTCCGTCACCGGATTCCAGTGTGGAAGGTAGGCTTTGGCTTCGCGCCCGCGGACCCGCCAGGGGTACATGTTTTCGACGGCGATGGTCACGCCGTACTGTTCGGAAATGTGGCGCACTCCCTCGGCAAAGTTCTCGGCGTAGCCGGACTGCCAGCGGAACGGTGGATGGGCCACCACCGTGGTGGCGCCCACCTCGGCGGCCATGGCGGCGGACAGCTCAATCTTGGTCCATGCCTTGCCCCACACCTGCTGGGTCAGCAGGAGGGTGGGCGCGTGGATGGCCATGATCGGCTGGCCGTAACGCTCGCTCAGCGCGTTCAGGGTCTGCGGGTTCTGGCTGTCGTTGCTGCCCGTGACCATGACCTCGACGCCGTCATAACCCAGGTCGTGGGCGACGGCGAAGGTGTCGTGCACGCTTAGCGGATAGACGGAGGCGCTGGACAGGGCCACCGGAATAAACGGCGTGCTGTTGTCCTCGGCCTTGGAGATCTTGGATGAAATCGTCATTCAGCTGGACTTTCCGTAGAAGGTGCTGGGAACGGTTGCCCGTGCAGGTTCAGGCGCGCTTGCCGGCGCAGGAGCCGACGTCGGAACGGCCGGCGCAGGGGCCGACGGCGGGACGTCCGGAACCGGGGCGGCCGGACGCGGGCTCTCCGGAAGCGGACCGTCGGATTCGAAGCGCAGGGTATCGAAACGCTGCAGCAGCAAACCCTCGCGCAGCGCCCAGGGACAGATCTCGAGCACCGGAAGATCGAAGGCTTCCATGGCCGCATGCGCCGTCATTGCTCCGGCGAGCACCTGCGCCGCACGGATCGGCGAAACCCCGCCGAGGTTGCCGCGGTCATCGATGGACATGGTTTCCAGCCGCTTGGTCCACAGTCCGAGGTCGGTGCGCAGCAGCTGCCGGCGGACGTACGGGCCCGCAGCCGAGGGCGCGGCGCCGGCGATGCGGGCCAGTGACCGGAAGGTCTTGGACGTGCCAACGGCGAGGTCCGGCCGTCCGTACTCCGCAAATTCGCCGGCGGCTTCCTGGACGCAGCCGCGGATGTACTTGCGCAGTTTCTTGATGCTCTTGGCCGTGGGCGGGTCTCCGGTGAGCCAGTCGCGGGTGAGCCGTCCGGCTCCCAGGGGCAGGGACAGTGCGGTTTCCGGCAGTTCGTCGGGGCCCTGCGCCATTTCAAAGGATCCCCCGCCGATGTCCAGGTCCAGCAGGGTTCCGGCGCCCCAGCCGTACCAGCGGCGCACCGCGAGGAAGGTCAGTGACGCCTCATCGGTTCCGCTGAGTTCCTTCAGCCGGACAGTGGTTTCATTCTCCACCCGGGCCAGCACGGTCTCGCCGTTGGCGGCTTCCCGGATGGCCGAGGTGCAGAAGGCCAGCAGGTCCTGGGCTCGGTGCCGGCGGGCAAATTCCCCGGCCTCGGCAACAAAATTGATCAGCTCGCGCTGGCCCGCCTCGGTGATGGCGCCGTCGTCGTCCATGTACGCGATCAGTGACAGCGGCCGCTTGTGGGACGCAAACGGCACCGGCCGGGCACCCGGATGGGCGTCCACCAGCAGGAGGTGGACGGTGTTGGATCCGATGTCGAGGACGCCTAAACGCATGACACCATTATCCCGCGCCGGAACGCAGCTCCCGTACAGGGCAGCTCCGTCCCGGCGGTAACGGGATTGGCCGGGGCCAGTCGGCGCCCTACTTCTTCGCCGGTGTGCGCTTGCGCGCCGCAGGCTTGCGGGCCGCAGGCTTCTTGGCCGGACCCTTCTCGCGCTTCTCCGCCAGCAGCTCAATGGCCTGCTCGCGGGTGAGCTCCTCGATGGCCGTGGACCGGGGCACCGTGATGTTGGTGATGCCGTCGGTGATGTACGGACCGAACCGGCCGTCCTTGACCACAATGGGCTTCTCGGAGACCGGGTCGGTGCCGAACTCGGCCAGCGGAGCCGCTGCCTGCCGGCCGCCGCGCTGCTTGGGCTGGGAGTAGATTTCCAGCGCCTGTTCCAGCGTGATGGTAAAGATTTCCTCTTCCGAACCGATGGACCGCGAGTCCGTTCCCTTTTTCAGGTACGGGCCGAAGCGGCCGTTCTGCACGGTGATCTCGTTGCCCTCGGCGTCGGTGCCCAGGACGCGCGGGAGCTTCATCAGCTTCAGCGCTTCCTCGAGCGTGACAGTCTCCACGCTCATCGACTTGAACAGCGATCCGGTGCGCGGCTTGGCCTTGACCGGCTTTTTCGGCGGCTTGGGCTTGCCGTTCTTGTAGTACTCCACCGGCTGGTTGGCCAGTTCCTCGGCGGTGACCTCGGGGATCAGCTCGATTACGTACGGACCGTAGCGGCCGTTGCGGGCCACGATGGTGCGTCCGGTTTCCGGGTCCTCGCCGAGCACGCGTTCTTCCGGTCCGGCCGTTTCCATCAGCTCGATCGCCTTTTCGGCGGTCAGCTCATCGGGGGCCAGGTCCTCGGGGACGTTGGCGCGCTCGGGCTCGGTGCCTTCGGGTGCGTCAGCGGGCAGCGGGCGCTCCAGGTACGGCCCGAACTTGCCCACGCGCAGGGTAATGCCCGGGGCGATCTCGATCGAGTTGATCGCCTTGGCATCAATTTCGCCGAGGTCGTTCACGATCGTGTGCAGCCCGGTGTCCACGCGGTCGCCGTAATAGAACTGGTTCAGCCATTCCACGCGGCCGGCTTCGCCGCGGGCAATGCGGTCCAGGTCCTCTTCGAGTTCAGCCGTGAAGTCATAGTCCACGTAGTTGGTGAAGTGCTCTTCGAGCAGCCGCACCACGGAGAACGCGATCCAGCTCGGCACCAGGGCCTGGCCGCGGTTG
This sequence comes from Arthrobacter citreus, assembly GCF_038405225.1. NCBI lineage: Bacteria > Bacillati > Actinomycetota > Actinomycetes > Micrococcales > Micrococcaceae > Arthrobacter > Arthrobacter citreus. The sequence goes on along the minus strand of NZ_CP151657.1, from coordinate 45,944 downwards.
GTGACGTAGCCGCGGTCCATGATGGTGGAGATGGTGGCGGCATAGGTGGACGGACGGCCGATGCCGAGCTCTTCCAAGACCTTCACCAGCGAGGCTTCGGTGTAGCGCGGCGGCGGGGAGGTCTCGTGTCCGACGGCGTTCAGCTCGGCGGCGGTCAGCGCATCGTCGGCCTTCAGCACGGGCAGGCGGGCGCCCTCGGTGCCTTCGGCGTCGTCGTCGCGTGCCGCGTCGCGGCCCTCTTCGTAGGCGGCCATGAAGCCGCGGAACGTGATGACCGTACCCGAGGCCGAGAACTCGGCGTCGCGGCCGTCGGAGGCCACCGCGCCCAGGCGGACTGACGCCGTCGAGCCCTTTGCATCGGCCATCTGAGAAGCGACGGTGCGCTTCCAGATCAGTTCGTAGAGCTTGAATTCGTCGCCGCGCAGGGAGGAAGCAACCTGTGCCGGGGTGCGGAAGGAGTCACCGGCGGGGCGGATGGCCTCGTGGGCTTCCTGCGCGTTTTTGGACTTGCCCTTGTAGACGCGGCGCGCCTCGGGCACATATTCCGGTCCGTACAGTTCCGAGGCCTGCCGGCGGGCGGCGTTGATGGCCTGGTCCGACAGCGCCGGGGAATCCGTACGCATATAGGTGATGTAGCCGTTTTCATACAGCCGCTGCGCCACCTGCATGGTCACCTTCGAGGAGTAGCGCAGCTTGCGGCCGGCCTCCTGCTGAAGGGTGGACGTGGTGAACGGCGCGGCGGGACGGCGGGTGTACGGCTTGGTGTCCACGGAGCGGACGGAGAACGACGCCGATTCCAGGTTCGCGGCCAGCGAGGTGGCTGCCGCTTCATCCAGGTGGGCCACGGACTTGGCCTTGAGCTGGCCCAGGTCGCTGAAGTCCTTGCCGGTGGCGACGCGGGCGCCGTCCACGGAGACCAGCTTGGCCTTGAAGGTTTCGGCAGCACCGGTGGCGAAGGTACCCAGCAGGTCCCAGTAGGAGGCGGGGCGGAACGCCATGCGTTCACGCTCGCGCTCCACCACCAGGCGGGTGGCGACGGACTGGACGCGGCCGGCGGACAGGCCGCGGGCAACCTTGCGCCACAGCACCGGGGAGATCTCGTAGCCGTAGAGGCGGTCCAGGATGCGGCGGGTTTCCTGCGCATCCACCATGGCGACGTCGACGTCGCGCATTTCCAGCAGGGCGCGCTGGATGGCTTCCTTGGTGATTTCGGGGAAGGTCAGGCGGTGGACCGGGACCTTGGGCTTGAGCACCTGGAGCAGGTGCCAGGCAATGGCTTCACCTTCACGGTCACCGTCAGTTGCGAGGTAGAGTTCGTCGGCGTCCTTGAGGGCGGCCTTGAGTTCGGCAACCTTCTTCTTCTTGTCCGAGGAGACCACGTAGTACGGCTCGAAGTCGTTGTCGAGATCCACGGCGAACTTGCCGACGGCAGTCTTCTTCAGCTCGGCCGGCAGATCCGACGGCTGCGGAAGATCGCGGATATGACCCATGGAGGCCGTCACCTCGAAGCCCTCGCCCAAATAGCCGGCAATGGTCTTGCCCTTGGCGGGAGACTCGACAATGACTAACTTCTTGCCGGTCTTCTTGTCGCTCGCCTTAACTGGCACTGTTCTCCTACGTAACGAAGGTGGTTCAAAGGGTAAGGGGCCGCGCCATAGGCTCTGGTGCCTGGCCCGGTTCATCCTCAGACAGTATGCGGGATGCCCCAGCACTAGGGTAACTGCTGCGAATGGGAGTTGCTGACCCGCCTCCCAAAACAGTGGAGGCTTCCGTGCGGCCCTTAGCGGGACGCGGGGATCAGGAATCCGTCCAGCACCAGGTTCCGGACCTCGGCTTCCAGTGAGCTGGAAAACTCCGGATCTGTGCGCCCCAGCAGGGCCGCCAGGGCGCCGATGATCTGCCCCACTGACAGTTCGCCGTCGCTGGCGGAAACAAAGCCGGTCAGCTCCGTGCTCATCAGGTTGGTGCGGCGAAGGCCGGCCCCCTGGCGCAGCAGGATCACGCCCGGATGCTCCGCTCCCGGCCGCGCGTGGCGTTCCTCAGTGACGTCGTCGGCCACCTCCAGGAATTCGTTCTGGAGCGAGGGATGCGCCGCCAGCCAGTCAAAGCGCCCGACGGCGGCGCCCAGGTGCGGTCCCACGGGCTGTTCCAGCGCGTGCGTGATCTCCTCGAAGCGGCGCAGCGGTGCGGCGTCAGGGGTGGCCCGGCGCCGCAGGAACAGGGAGCCGAAGCCGACGGCAGTCACCGCGCGGGAGGCGAAATCGGCCAGGTATGCGGCATAGGAGGACAGATACTCGGCCCGGTCCCGGTTTTCGGCGGCATCCCGCAGCCACATTTCCGCGTACTCGGCAGGTTCCAGAACTTCACGCTGGATGACCCAGGCATCGGTTTCCGGCGGCAGCCATGACTCGATGCGCGAAGACCACCGCGGTGATCCCCCACCCTCGGTTTCGGTCTCTGCGCCCTTGACGTCCAACTCCACAGTGTCGGCAACATCACTACCCTGGATCTCCCAGTTACCGAGCATCTGAGCCGTTCCGCCCGGAACCAGCACCCGGTGCAGGGACCGCACGAGGGTGGCAACAATCTCATCCCCGGCCATCCCGCCGTCGCGGTAGGTAAAGCGGCCTTCGGGATCCTCTCCCGCGTTGCGCGGAGTAATGACAAACGGCGGGTTGGACACCACCAGATCGAACTTTTCTCCGGCCACAGGCTCCAGCAGGCTGCCTCTGCGCAGCGACACCCGGTCCTGCAGCTGCTGCGGATCCAGATCCAGCGCCGGAGCATTAAGCAGCAGGTTGAAGCGGGTGAAGGCGAGCGCACGCTCGGAAATGTCCGTGGCCGTGACGTGCCGGGCATGCCGAAGCAGGTGGAACGCCTGGATTCCGCAGCCGGTCCCCAGATCCAGGGCGCGGTCCACGTTCCGGCGGACGGTCAGCTGGGCCAGGCTCAGCGATGCCTGCCCAATCCCCAGCACATGGTCGTGGCGCAGCACGCCCGGACGCTGATGGGCGCCGAGGTCGCTGGCCACCCAGAGGTTGCCGGTTTCAGGTTCGACGGCTTCAGGTTCTGCCGTTTCAGCGTCTGCCGTTTCAGGTTCGGCAATCCCGTAGGGCCGCAGGTCAACCGACGCACGGAAGCTCGCTGCCGCCGCACCCTGTCCGGTTTCCCCTGCCGGTGCCGCTGCTGCCGGTTCCAGCAGTCCGAGCGCCAGCAGTCCCTCGGTCCGGGTCCGGGGAAAGGCTGCGTCCAGCAGATCGCGGCCCAGATCCTCGCCCACGAGCCACAGCAGGATCATGACGCTGACCGTGGCCGGGTTCTCCTGCTGCGCCTCGCCGCGGCAGCGCAGGAGCGCCGGGACCAGCTGGTCGCGGCCCAGTGCGGCTGCGGCGGACTCCCCCAGGAAGTCGGCTACGCCGTCCACCGTGTAGCGGGCGTCGGAAAGATCCGAGGCGAGGGCCTCGAGCAGCGGAAGGTCGGAACTCTGGGGTGCATCGGGAACACCGGCGAAATCAGTCACCGCTCCAGTTTATGGCTGGCGGTGGCGGCGTCCGTTCCGGTGCCGCCCGTGCCGTCCGGCGCACCCCGCTCCTAGGCTGTTTCCGCGCTCATCGGCCGGGCCGTCCGCCGGGCCTCCTGCCCGGCCCCCGAACCGGCGTTCCGTCCCGCGGCGTGAAGGGCCCCCAGATACCCAAACACCACGGCCGGAGCAATGGTGGCGCCGGCACCGGGGTAGGTCCGGCCCATCACCGAAGCCGTGGTGTTGCCGGCGGCGTACAGGCCCTCCATCACCGATCCGTCCTCGCGCAGCACCCGGGCCTCCGCGTCCGTCACCAGCCCGCCCTTGGTGCCCAGGTCCCCGGGATACAGCCGCACCGCAGTAAACGGCCCCTTCTCGAGGGCGCCGAGGTTGGGGTTCGGTTTCACGCCCGGATCGCCGTAGTAGTTGTCATAGGCGGTGTTGCCGCGGCCGAAGTCCGTGTCCACGCCGGTGCGGGCAAAGCCGTTGAACCGCTGCACAGTGGCGACCAGGCCGGCCGCGGGAACACCCATCTTTTCGGCCAGTTCGGCCACGGTGCCGGCCTGCAGCAGCAGTCCTTCGGCAGCCCATTTCTTTCGCCCCACCATGATGGCCGAGAACAGGTAGCGGCGACGGTGCCGTGCCTCCATGACCAGCCAGGACGGGTTGGCCGGTACCGTTTTGTCGCGCTCGAGCATGTGGTGCCCAAAGTCCACGTAGGACTCGGACTCGTTCAGATACCGCTCGCCGGAGGAATCGACCACCAGCGAGTGGGGCATGGAGCGTTCGGCCAGCGAGAAGGCCACGCCGCCGCCGGGCGCCACCGTGGACGGCCCCCACCACGCGTCGTCCATCAGAGCCAGGGCTCCCCCGCGCTGAGCCACCAGATCAATGACGTCCCCCTGGTCTCCTTCCGGGGCCGAGGAGTATTCCTGGTCCAGCCCGTGATACTTCTTGCGCCACTTCGCATTCCGGGCAAACCCGCCGGCCCCCAGCACCACGCCTTTGCGGGTCCGGATCCGCACCCTGCGCCCGCGGTGGACGACGACGGCGCCCACCACCGCGCCGTCGTCGTCCTGGATCAGGTCCACCAGTGGGGAGGACAGCCACACCGGTGTCTGCTGCTGGCGCACAATGTGCATCAGCGAGGAGGAGAGGGCGCCTCCCAGCCCGTACAGCCGCTTGCCCCGGGCGAAGCCGCCGAGGGTGCGGAAGACAAAGCGGGCCCCGCGGATGAAGCCGCTCGGGGTGGACCAGGCGCGGGACAATTCCCAGACGTCATCGGTTGCCAGGGGCACGGGGATCCCCGACTTTGCGGCGCGGGAGGACTTGAACCAGGTGCCCAGTTCCTTGGTGTCGAAGGCTTTGACCTCCAGCGACCGGCCGATCATGCCGCCGGGCTTGTCCGGGTAGTAGTCGGGGTAGTCCTTGGACCGCATCCACTGTACGCCCAGTGAGCCCAGCAGTGTCACGACCTCGGGGATGGCGTTCAGGAAGGCGAGCTTGCGTTCGCGGGAGGATACGGGGCCGACGTCGGCAATCACCGTTTCCATGTAGGTCAGGGCCTTTTCGGTGCTGTCCGGCACCCCGGCCTTGGCCATGAGGGGATTGTTGGGCATCCACAGCCCGCCGCCGGAGACGGAGGTGGTGCCTCCCCAGACATCGGTGCTTTCCACCAGGAGGACGTCCTGCTCCTGCCCGGCCGCCGTAATGGCAGCGGTCAGGGCTGCGGCGCCGGTGCCGACCACCAGGACGTCAACGATGCGGTCCCAGTGATCGATGACGTCCGGCGCTACTTGGGCGCCTGGTGCGCCGGCTGTTGTGCCGGCTGAAGTTTCATCCGCCGCGGGTTTGTCTGTGGCGGTGCTGTTGCTTGCGGTGCTGTCCGCTGCTGTCCTGGTATCGGTGGTGTCTGCGTACTCCTGCGTCATGGTCTGCCCCCTGCGCTCCTGCCCCGGACGTCGGTGTCCGGTGCTGTGACGCATGCTACAGGGCAGGGCAACCCCGCAGGCTGCCCGCCTTTACCTACTCCGTGCAGCCGTCCGGGCAGCGCAGGGTTTTCGGATCCGAGGAGCAGTCGGCGCAGTACAGGGTCAGCTTCCGGCAGGACGGGTTGGAGCAGTTCTCGAACTTGCTCGTGGGCGCCTCGCAGCGCACGCAGGTTCCAATCGTGACGGCCTCGTCGGTGAACTCCGTATGCATTCGCTTGTCGAACACGTACAGCGAGCCCTCCCACAGTCCCTTGTCGCCGTAGGTCTCGCCGTAGCGGACAATGCCGCCCTGCATCTGGTAAACCTCTTTGAAGCCGCGGTTGACCATCAGCGAGGAAAGCACTTCGCAGCGGATCCCGCCGGTGCAGTAGGTGACCACGGGCTTGTCCTTGAGATCGTCGTACTTGCCCGAGTCCAGTTCGGCGATGAAGTCATGCGTGGTGGCCACATCGGGCACCACGGCTCCCTTGAACCGGCCAATCTGGGCCTCAAAGGCGTTGCGTCCGTCGAAGAAGACCACTTCCTCACCGCCGGCCTTCTTTTCCTCGACCAGCTCATGCAGCTGCTCCGGCCGCAGGTGCGTGCCGCCGCCCACCACGCCGCCGTCGTCGACCTTTAATTCGCCGGGAGCGCCGAAGCTCACAATCTCCTCGCGCACCTTGATGCTCAGGCGCGGGAAGTCCTCGGCACCGCCGTCGGAGTATTTGATGTCCATCTTCTTGAAGGCCGGGTACTCCCGGGTCGCCTTCACATACGCCTTGATGGCATCCAGGGGGCCGCCGACGGTTCCGTTAATGCCGTCGGGGGAAATCAGGATCCGCCCGCGGAGCCCGAGTTTTTCGCAGAGGGCGCGCTGCCACAGGCGCACCGCCTCCGGATCCGGCAGGGGCGTGAACGCGTAATACAAAACAATTCGATTCAAAGACACACATCAAGGGTAGACCGCGGCGGGACACTGTATTTCATCAGCACCCGTACCGTTCCCCTGCCTCCCCCGTTAGTGTTCATTCATGAGAGTGCTGAACGACGATTTGCTCGAGGCCTGGGTGACCGGCTGGGCCCAGGCCCGCGGTTACCAGACACGCCGGGAGGGCCGCTTCCCCTCCGCGTTCCTGCATGACAGGACCAATGACTGGGAGTACTTTGCGCTGGAACCCTCCCACGATGAGTTCGCGGCGCTCGCTTCCTCAGCGCGCAAGAGTCCGGAGCGTCTGTTCACCATCGTCACCAGCCGCACGAACGAGATCCACGGTGCCGCCCTGGTGCACGGATTAAACGTGCGCTCCGCGGATGAGGTGTTCATGTCCCTGGACATGAACGGCCAGGACATCGAAGATCCGGTCCCGCTTGACGGTTTCGAAGCCGAAACGATCCGCGGTGACAAGATCGGCACCGTCCTGGTCACGTCCAACGGCGAGCCGGCGGCCCGCGGCAGCGTTGCTGTGGTGGACGACCTCGCGGTTTATGACCGCATCATCACCGAACCCGGGTTCCGCCGCCGCGGGCTGGGCAGTTATGTCATGCGCGCCCTGACTGCGCTGGCCCTGGAGCACGACGTCGACGCCGGCCTGCTGGTGACCACCGCCGAAGGCCTGGAACTGTACCGGTATCTGGGCTGGGAAAACCTGGCCAGCGTGGTGATGTTCGAGCCGAGGCTGTAAGCGTTTCGTCCAACAGGGCATCCCTGCCGGCGGGAAGAATCCGCAGTTTCAGCCTGCGGCTGAGCAGCCGTGTTTAACGGCAGCGGTCCCGGCCTCCGGTGGGAGAATGACAAAGTGGCCTTACATGATTCCCTGATCCCCCTGCTCGGCTCCGGTGCCGACCCGGAACAGCTGGTCCATGTGCACGAAATACCCGCCCGCACGGCTGTTCCGGTGCCGTGGCCGGACTGGGCTCATCCCGACGTCGTGGCCGCCTATTCCCAGGTGGGCGTGCATGAGCCGTGGCGCCACCAGATTGAAGCGGCGCAGTCCGCCCACGCCGGGAACCACACGATCATTTCCACCGGCACCGCGTCCGGTAAGTCGCTGGCCTATCTGCTGCCGGTCCTGGATGAGATTCACCGCACCGCACTGGATGACCGGGTCACCCTGGAGCCAACCGGATCGGTGGCCCTGTATCTGGCGCCCACTAAGGCCCTGGCTGCGGACCAGCTTTCCGCCGTCAACGCCCTGAAGCTGCCCACCGTGCGTGCCGAAACGTACGACGGCGACACGGACCCGGGTGCCCGGCGCTGGATCCGGGACCACGCCAACCTGGTGCTGGCCAATCCCGACATGCTGCACTTTGGCGTGCTGCCCAACCATGCCTGGTGGGCGAGGTTCTTCCGCCGGCTCAAGTACGTCATCATCGACGAGGCCCACAGCTACCGCGGCGTGTTCGGTTCCAACGTCGCAAACCTGATGCGCCGGCTGCGGCGGATCTGCCGCTACTACGGGGCCAACCCGGTGTTCATCGGTGCTTCGGCCACCTCCGCTGATCCGGCGCAGTCCTTCGGCCGGCTCATCGGTGGCGAGGTGACCGCGGTGACCCGCGATGCCTCCCCGCACGGTGCCACCACGGTGGCGCTGTGGGAACCGCAGCTGACCGACATGAAAGGTGAAAACGGTGCCCGCTCCCGCCGGACGGTGATTGCCGAAACATCGGATTTGCTGGCTAACCTGGTGTCCGCGCAGGTCCGCACCATTGCCTTTATCAAGTCCCGGCGCGGCGCCGAAACCATAGCCTCCATCACCCGCCGGCTCCTGGACGAGGTGCATCCGTCACTGCCGGACCGGGTGGCCGCGTACCGGTCCGGCTACCTGCCGGAGGAACGGCGCGAGCTGGAGCGTCGGCTGCGCAGCGGTGAACTCCTGGGGATTTCCAGCACCTCAGCCCTGGAACTGGGGATTGACATTTCCGGGCTCGACGCCGTGCTGGTGGCCGGTTGGCCGGGCACCCGTGCGTCCCTGTTCCAGCAGATTGGCCGGGCCGGCCGTTCCGGGCAGGACGCGCTGGCCGCGTTTGTGGCCAGTGACGATCCGCTGGACACCTATCTGGTGCACCATCCGGAGGCGATCTTCGATATTTCCGTGGAAGCCACCGTCTTTGACCCGTCCAATCCCTATGTCCTGGGCCCGCACCTGTGCGCCGCGGCGGCGGAAATACCGCTGACCCCGGATGAGCGGGAGTTGTTCGGACCCACCGCCGCCGGGCTGCTGGACCAGCTGGTGGAACAGGGCTATCTGCGCCGCCGCCCATCGGGCTGGTTTTGGACCCACTCCGAGAGCGCCGCTGCCATGGTGAACCTGCGTGCCGCCGGCGGCGGACCCATCAACATTGTGGAATCCGACACCGGCATGCTGCTGGGCACCATGGATGCCCCGCAAAGCCAATACCAGGCCCATACCGGAGCGGTCTATGTCCACCAGGGACAGACGTTCATGGTGGATGAGCTCAATGAGGCGGACCACTGCGCCATGGTGACCCGCGGCAACCCCGAGTTTTACACCCAGGCCCGCGACATCACCCAAATTGAGGTCATGGAGACGGAGCGGACAACGCACTGGGGTGAAATCCAGGTCTGCTTCGGCACCGTCAAGGTCACCACACAGGTGGTCTCCTTCCAGCGCAAGGCCCTGATTTCGAACGAGATCCTGGGCGAGGAGCCGCTGGAGCTGGAGGCCAAGGAGCTGTTCACCAAGGCCGTGTGGTTTGTCATCGGTGAGCATCTGCTCACCGATGCGGGTTTGATCCCCGCCGATTTCCCCGGTGCGCTGCATGCCGCCGAACACGCGTCTATCGGAATGCTCCCGCTGATCGCCACCTCCGACCGCTGGGACATCGGCGGAGTGTCCACGGCACTGCACGCCGACACCGAGAAGCCGACCATTTTTGTGTACGACGGCCACCCCGGCGGAGCCGGATTCGCCGAGCGCGCCTACGAGGCCGCCGAACTGTGGCTGACCGCTACCCGGGATGCCATCCGCGCCTGTGAATGCGAGCGCGGCTGCCCGTCCTGTGTGCAGTCCCCCAAGTGCGGCAACAAGAACAATCCGCTGTCCAAGGCCGGGGCCGTGACACTGCTGCAGGTGCTGCTGGACTCCGCCCGCGGCCGGGATGCTGATCCGGCAGCGGCGTCAGCATCAGCGTCAGCCTCAGCGTCAGCAGCAGCGCCAGTTGGAGCCTTGCGGACTACCGGGCCTGCCGCCGGTCAGACCGGGCCCGCCGCCGGGTAGACCGGATCGCCCGTCCATCTCGCCGGACCATCCCGCCATTACCGGCGGCAGAACCGTTCACGGTGGCGGTCCCGCCCGGGCTTGCCCCGTTGCGGGCCACGGCAGCAGACGAAGCCCCACCTCGGTGCCCACCAGGACGCTCTGATCAGCGGTGTTGACCGCGCAACCGGTCAAAGCCGCGCCGTTGCGTGCCGCGACCTCCCCCGCCACCGCACAGGGGTCACCCGAACGGAGGCCCCGGACGGTGTCAGCAGCCGCCAGCGCGGAAAGATCTGCCGCGGTGGCGGACCTTTCGGCCGCCACCGCCGACTGCAGCAACAGCAGCACCGCTCCCAAGAGGATCAGCAGCAGCAGTCCCAATCCCAGGACCAGGACCGTGCCCGATCCGCGCTCACCGGGTTCTCTCCTCCCCCGCAGTCGCGTTCCTGTCCCACATGATCCCTTTCCCCGCCCACGCGACCTCACTGCATCTCTCCCTTCCTCACTCGCACCCACCGACTCATGGCGCCCTCCCCTACGGCAGGGATTCCGGAAGGGCCGCCGCCGAGGCGGAGAGCACCAGCGGCAGCCGGTCCAGCAGCGGGGCGGCAACAGCTGAGTCAACCTGCACGCGCAGCCAGTCTCCGTCCGCCGAAACCGATATTTGCGCTTCGGGTCCGGCAATACGCCGGGCGGCGGCCTCAGCCCCGGTGCTGTCTCCGCGCATGATCTCCCGTGCCGCCGCCCGAGCCCCTTCTTCCACCCGAAGCTGGGTGATTCCTGCGGCCACGCCGGTGAGCACCGCGGCCAAAAGCACAGCCACGGCCGGCAATCCCACCGCGAGTTCAGCGGTAACAGCGCCGCGCGAGGACCGGCCGTCCGGGTACTTCCGAACCATCCGCTAGCCCAGCGTGAGGGCGCTGCGGATCAGTCCCATCAGCAGTGACCGCACCTCGCCGCTGCCCAGCACGGCAACCAACAGGGCAGCAAACGCCACGGCAGCCAAGGTCCCCGTGTCGCGGTGTTCCCGCCATTCAGGTTCGTTGTCGAGGCCGCTTCGGAGGCTTGAGGGCTACCGGCAACCGTCGGGGCTGAATATTGAAGGAGGACACCTTGGGTAAATACACCGATACGTTTGTTAGGTTCGTCGAGCAGGCTAGTGACGCAGTGGCGTTTGAAGACAAGAGACTGGTTCCGGACGAGGTCAACGCTGAGCGCTTCCGTCGCCTCCGCGAGGCCGAGAAGCAACTTCTGGAGTTTCTCCCCTCCGAAACCGCTGCGAAGTCCTCCGATGCCGCACGGGAGGCCGCTCTGAACCAGCTTCGACCTCTGGATGCAGACTCAGTGGCGGTCGCGAACAACGAGTGGGCCAAAGTTCAGCAGCTGGAGGCAGCTGGCCGCTCTTTGGAAGTGCTGATTCGGGGAGGTGACCAGTTCCGGCTGGCAGCGATTCTCGACAAGTACCCGACGGTTCTTGAGGCCAGCCGGAAGGACGCCTCAGACATCGTGGCCGAAATTCAAGAGCGAGTGCTCACCCGCCTGGCTGAGCTAGACGACAGCAATGCGGTCAAGTACTCCGAGGCCAAACAGTCCGCGATGACTGACGCGGCATGGCGACGAGTCATGCTTGAAGCCACGAGCGGAGAGGGTGTGTCGTCGTACGAGGCAAGAGCGGGCGTGTCGCTGGCCGATCCGGTGGGATACCGTCGCTCTGCTCCTGCTTTTGACGAATTGGCTCGACTCCAGCGGGCAATTCGGGCCGTGCGTGATTTCGCCCGGTTCCAAGTCGTCGAGTAGACCCTCTTTGCCGCGCCGTTCCGGAGTTGCGCACCCTCCCCGGTGCCTGTTGGACTGATCCTGGTGTAACTCGGGTACTGGGGTCCTCCTCTAAAACTTAATAGCAACTCTGCCACCGGGCTAGGGCGAATAAGTCCCAGAACGCTACCGGTGGCAGAGCTGTGTCCGGACTGCTCCGACGCATGAGCAGGAAGGGTCGTGATTGTATAAATCTCGGAATCAGCACCTGCGCCACGGCGAGGTCGGACATCAAGATGCCGGTAAGAGGTTCCTAGCATGGCGATCCACCGATCCAGTCGGCGGATCGAACCAGGGGGCACTGGGCCACCAGTGACAAAGGTGCCGGGAGAAAAGCTCCCGGACCTGGCGAGAGCAATCCCCCATCTCGTTTCTTACCCAAGGAACGCCCATGCATAGCCACGTCCATTTCGAATCAGAACCTCTACCCCCAGCGTCATTCGAACGGCTCCTGCGGCTGCTGTTTTCCAACCCGGTCGAGACCGCCCAGGAGGAAGCCGCGTAATGGCCATCTCGGATGAAGGCCGACGCCGAATGAGCGAAGCCGCGAAGAACCAAATGTCCGATCCAGCAGCACGAGCCAAACTATCGGCCCTACACAAGAACCAACCCAACCTCGGTGCGCACAACACGAACCACCGCAACCGTGGTGTCGACAAATCTGGATGTCCCTGGTGCGACGCTGGACGTGACTCGGAAGCGACAGGACGAATGAGAATCCGGGACAGAACCGCTACGAACCTGCGGACCAACCTGATACCCAAGGTCGGCCAGCCGGAGGTGGACCAGACATGGTAAAGCTCCCAGCACCCGTAAACACCAAGAAACAACTGCAAGCAGCGCTGGACGCAGCATCCAAGGGTTATTTTGTCCTGCCAATGGAATTATCTAGCGGGCGCAAACGCCCGCTGGTGAAATGGCAAGAAGAATCCACTCGGGATGAATCCACCATCCGTGGCTGGTTCACCAAATGGCCCACCGCAGGTTACGGCATCGACACCGGCAAGTCCGAGCTGGTGGTCGTTGACCTAGACATCAAGGGAGGCAAGAACGGCGTCGTGGCGTGGGAGGAGCTGACCGAGGTACTCAACCTGCCTGACGCGTTCACCGTGCATACGACAACTGGGGGCCAGCACCGGTACTTCCGGGGCTCTCAGATTCGCAATAGCGCTGGAACGGTCGCTGAAGGCGTGGATATCCGGGGGCAGGGCGGTCTGGTCGTCGGCCCGGGGTCTGTCTTGGGCGGCAAGACGTACCGCGTCGACGCAGGGAGTCCGTTACCCCGGATCTCGGAGCTGCCTAAGGCACCTGAAGCCCTACTGGCACTCCTGACACCCAAGAAACGCAGCAAGGAGTCCCAAGAGCGGGAACACACAACGGGAATGCTGGCTCCTACGAGAACCCACACCGAGCCGGTGGGATCAGCAGCGGTTTACGCCGCGCTCGACCGCGAGCTGGCTTTAGTACGGGAAGCTCCAGAGGGGAAGCGCAATGACACTTTGAACCGGGCTGCAATGAACCTAGGTCAATTAGTCGGGGCTGACCTGTCAGAGACGCTCGTCCGAGAAGTCCTGGCCAGTGCAGCTAAGGCGGCGGGATTAGACCCCCAAGAGATACATCGGACCATTAGCTCAGGCCTGACCCGTGGAATAGATGATCCGCGAGCCAAGCTGACTGTGGACGAACACCACCGCAGACAAGTCCAGGAACAACTGCAGCGGCTGAAGGTCATGGACGAGGCGAAGCTCCTGTTCAAGCAGGAGCAGCAGTTGCGGGACTTCGAGCAGCCGCCGTCGATGCGCACACTTGCCGAGGAGTTGGAGCTTCCAGAAGAGGACGAACCCTGGTTGGTCGAAGGGTTGCTGCAAGCAGGAGGCAACCTCGTGATCGCTGCCGGATATAAAACGGGGAAGACCACGTTGGTGCAGAATCTGGTCCGCAGCCTGGTTAACGGCGAGCGGTTTCTCGGGGAGTTCAAAACCACACCGTTGGTCGGCAAGGTTGCGTTGTTCAACTTTGAACTGACCGAGGCGCAGCAAGTCCGTTGGCTCAGAGAATCCGGGATCACCGACACCAACGCAGTGATGTTGTCGCATCTTCGGGGTCGGCGCGGAATCCTCACCACCGATGCGGGCAAACAGTGGGTGGCGGAACAGTTGAAAGCCAATGAGGTGCAGGTATGGGTGATTGACCCGTTCGCCCGGGCCGCATCGGGATTGGACGAGAACAGCAACACCGATGTCGGTTTGTTCCTAGAGCATCTCGACGAGATCAAACGCCTGGCTAAGGTCTCGGAGTTGGTGCTCGTGACCCACACGGGACGAGGTAACCCTGATGAACCTGCGCGGGCCAGGGGTGCGACACGTTTGAATGACTGGGCGGATACCAACATGACGATGGTAAAGGATTCGCGGGGCAACAGGTCCATCGCGGCAGAAGGCCGCGATGTTTGGGTGGGTAAAACCCGCCTGGCCTACGACGTCACGATGCGCCGATTGTCAGTGCTGGGCGACGGCGAAGCTCCGGAACATCTGGAATTGGTGGAGCAGATATTCCAGTTCGTGAGGTCCTGCGAGCCAAATGGTGCCAGCGCACGGGATATACACGGAAGCGCTGAGTTGTCCGCAAGTAAGGACAGGAAGAACGCCGCGATCAAAGCTCTGACTGACTCTGGGCGGCTGACATTGAACGGGCCGATGAAGGGCGGAAGACCCACTTTCACGACATCGGGCCAGACCGTGCTTGCCTACTGATCCAGTGCGGCCAGCCGCATTGGAGCTGCGCTTGGCCGCACTGGGTGGTTGAGAGTGTGTCCGCGCAGTGCGGCGGTGCGGCTCCTCCCCGAAGGGGAGCCGTCACCCGCCGCGCCACACCCCACCTGCCGCAGTGAGTGCGGCTCCAATTCGGAACACCAAGGAGGTAAGGAAATGTTGGATCGGCAGCAGCGACTGGAGTTGGAGCGTATGAAACGCAAGATGGGCGACAGTTTCCCGAAAAGTCTGCAGGAACGGCTGGACCGTAACGCACGGATCCGGGCGTTGCTCCTGGAGGTTGATCGGTTAGACCGACAGGGGGCCGAGGGATGAATATTCCACGGAAGGCAGTCCGACCGCGCGCGCACGCGCGAGGTTCAGAACGGAGGATCTGTCTCCAAATGGGATTCAAGATGTGCACTGCGCTCTTCGCCTTTAGCGTCCGTCCAATGCACGTAAAAGTCTCTGCCGTCGGGGTCCAGATGAGCGTAGCGGGGCCTTACATCAAATTGGAGTTCGCTACCCTCGAACATTGGGTCCATGATCCCGCCGGTCACTGCGACACCATGGACAGCGGCTTTGACGTAGACATGCCTGACCGTGTCGCCCCGCAGGTGGTGCAGTCGCAGTCCCGCGTCATTGCCGGTGATGAACCATTCGGGGTCAATATCCGGGGCCTTGAAATCAACGCTGGCTTGTTTATTTCGTTCCTCAAGCTGCGAAGTCAGTTTGGCGATCTTGGCTCGGTCGTTCTGTTGCTTCCGACTAAAATCATTCAGCACATCGTTCATGAACTCTTTTTGCTGTCGGAGGTCATCGCGCTCCTTGCATGCGGCCTCCAGATCCGTTTGGCTCGCACTGGCCTTGGTATCCAGCTTATTGAGTCGAATTCTGGTTCTGACAAGGTTTGCTTCCAGCTCGTCACGTTCCATGGTCAGGGCCGCCAATTTTCGGTCCAACTGAACGTTCCTTGTTTCCGCCTCTTGGCGCTCATACCTGGCAACGTCCAGTTGGCTGCGGGCCGCTTGCAGCTCGATTTGTGTACCCCTGGCCTCGTTTTGAGCCTCCAACAGCTTGGCCCTCGTCGCTTCGTGGTCGTTTTTCCAGTCCTCGCGTTCCTGCCGCAGTTCATCAGTCTTGGTCTGGGCTTCAACGGGCTGGGTTCTGACATCCATTCGACCTTCCAGCGGGGTACGGAGCCTTTTCCATTTGTCCGTAGCCCAGAGCCAGACGCGCCGCAGCCAAATTTTCTTGGGTGCGGTTGCATGTTCCTTCTTGGCTTTTCGTTCCTTTCGGATATCAAGATAAATCGGCACCACGAGAGCGAGCGCACCGATTGCGAGCACGGCGAGGCTAATGAGCCCAGCGTTGCTCCGCGCGAACTGCTCAACCGGGGACAGTGTCACCTCCGGCGTCGGAGTCTGAAGAGCATAGTGGATCCAGATCATTTACGGCGTTCCCCTGACAGCCGGTCAGTGAGCCAGTCTCACGAACCAATTGGATTAAACCTTAGCGAGCATTCATGACAGTTCCTGTCCACCTTGGTTGCACACCGCACTGCCAGCCCCTGTACTGGGTGCTCATTCCGATGGCGTCTCCGTGGACCTCGGAGCAATGGGCCCGCCCGGAAGGCCCAAAACACCGCGTGAATACACAGAAGACCCCACCCGAGGCTGAGGAAATACCACCTCGGATGACGAGGCAGCCACAGACAACCGCTTCTGCGATTCACAGGGTTATCCACAGCACTAAACCACATTGTTAAGGTCCGAATTCACATGTTTTGCTGGAGGTTTTTGCACCAACAAACCCACCACATCAAAGAGGACACTGTGAACCGCGATAGATGCGTTCGACTCTCAGGCTACTTGCACATCTTCGAACCCTTGGCGCATAAGCCACGTCCATTCGTGGTCCCAAAGCCTGTAAACCCTTATGAAACGGAGACATACCGACCATGACCAACACCATCGTTGATTTCCGCCCTGAATATTGCTGCTGCGGGTGTGGTGGTAATACCAGCGGGAGGTTCAAGCCAGGGCATGACCGAAAACTGCGCGTTGCGCTCAAACACTGTCACCGTGCCGCATGCCCTGTCACGGTAAGGCTGGGAAGCACCCTCATACATGTCTCCGCACTGGAAGCAGCCTCCTACTTGACCACTTCTCGTTCTGATTGGCCCGCCGACGTGATCGCGGGGACCAGATGAATCAGCCACAGGTCAAACGGCCAAGGGCCGCATACTATCTGCGGGTGTCCACTGCCAGGCAGGTTGATGGCACCAGCCTGGACACGCAGCAAGCGTGGTGTCTAGCCCACATCGAAAGCAACGGATGGGAGGACACCGGCGGGTACATCGACGCCGGAGCCAGCGGTGCCAGTAACACCCGCCCAGAATGGGTGCGGCTGCTCAACGATGCCCGAGAAGGCAAGATCGACGTGGTGTTGGTATTCGACCTCGATCGGTTCACCCGCGACATGCTGCACGGGCTTCAAGCAACCCGGGATCTGCGGGATCTCGGAATCAAACTGATTGATGCGAAGGACCCAGCCACGGACGTTGCGAGCGCTGACCAGCAACTTATGACGGGTTTCCGACTACTGATCGCCCAGGAAGAGCGCCGCAAGATCGCTGAGCGTACTATTCGGGGCCAGCGCGCCAAACTGGAGCAGGGGCTCTGGCCAGGTGGTCAGCCGTCATACGGATGGAAGCTGGCGGGATCCCGCCGAACGGCACACCCTGTACCGGATGTTGCAGAACGGGAGACCTTGCGGCTGATGTACGACTGGCTTGTACGTGATGGCCTGAGTGTGGGACAGATCAGCGATCAACTGAATGATGCGGGAATAAAGTCCCGCAACGCGGGCCAATCTAAACATGGGGGCAAGTGGGGCCATGTAGTAGTGCGTCGCATACTGTCGAATCCCACCCTCCACACCGCCTCGTTCGTGTGGGGCGAACCGAAGGGCGGTTCGACAGATTCCCGCTCACATAAGACGAAGGTGGATCGGAACGGGCAGCCGCTGCACGGCAAACCCCGCATTATCGAGATGGGAAACCCGGTTTTCTCCCGGGGTGAGTTCAGGGCCATGCATCGGGCTCTGGCTCGCCACCCAAGGACAGGAACTGTCGCGGCCAAACAGGTCCGGCAGATGTTATCGACCAAGCTCTACGGGAGCTGCGGCAAGCACTACATCGGTGTACAGATCAAGGGCAAGGACTACGACGTCTACCGTTGCTCGGGGCGACGTTACAGGGGTCAGGGAGCCCAACGTTGCCAGTGCAAGCAAGTGAACGCGCAGAAGCTGGACTCACGTGTCTGGGCTGAGGTCGAGAGTTTATTGTCGGACCCTGGCCGGTTGACGGCTATGGCACGCCAATGGTTGGAGCTTGATGATGAACCTGACGCAGCCAGTGGGGAGACCGTGGCTCGTTCACTCACGGATCAGGTGCGAAAGTTGGAGCGTGCGTTGGAGCGCGCCAAAGATGCATTCTTGATGGAGGACGATCCTGAGGATGCACGGCTGCGGGTGGAACGTTTCCGAGGGGAACTTCAGGAGGCTCAACGAAAGCTGTTGGCCGTGCAATCGCTACGGCAAGACGCACTGGCCAAGGCCGAACGTTTGACGGATCTTGCGAAGTTGGCTGAGCGTGCCAGGGGGCGTTTGTCGTCAATGGATCCAGACCAGAGGCGGGAAGTCCTGGACCTGCTCGGCGTGAGTGTTGTCATGCAGGATGTGGTTGAATCGGTGCCGCTGGTGCTGACCGTCCACGGACAGGTTGACCCGCGAATGTTTGTAAGCGAACCGGAGCAAGCGAGTAACCCGGAGCATGGGGAGCAAGGTGGCAATGGCGTATTCCGCGGTTGCCATCCCCGCTTCCCGGTCGGCGAAGCTGTTCCGCAGCCGGTTCATCCTGCCGCCCTCAGGTGCCGGGCGGGGGCCGGGGAACGGCACGGCAGAGGATCCCGCCGGGCGGAGCACCGTCACCGTGGCGTACCCCAAGGATCCCGGCGGGACTTCCCCGCCCGTATGACACCGGCAGGTGCCAGCTGTGAGTGCGGCCCCTTCTTCGGCGCCGAAAGCCGGCGCCCCGGTAAAGCTGCGGCCGCGCTGGGCGGCAGTTACGGATCTGCTCAAGACAGACATGGTTTTCCTCCTGGAGTTGACTGGCTCATCTGCACCGCTTCCTCAGCGGTGTTCCGATCCTGTAACTGATCACCGGCCCGAAACAGGGGTCCGGCTGCCGTTCCGGATAACGCGCGCAGCCAAGTCGCTTGTGGAGGGACGGCCCGGCATTTGGGCCGAGGCATCACGGAAACGACGGCAGCAGTGACAGCAGCAGCGGCACCACGGTCAGGACAATAAACGCCGGCAACGCACACAAACCCAGTGGCACCACCAGCCTGACGCCCAGCGCTGCAGCGCGGCGTTCGGCCTCGCGGGAGCGTCGGCGGCGGAGCTGGGCTGCGGTGGCCAGTAGTACGGCGGCCGACGGCGCCCCGGTGGTGGCGACAAAGGTCAGCGCATCCCGAAGCTCGGCTGCGGGAGAACGCTTGACCCCGGCCCTGTTCGGGCGGGGGTATCCCGCCGGCAACCGTCCCGGCGGGTCAGCCCCCAAACGGGGTTCGGCCAGTTCCCACGCCACCGCCCAGGGGGCACCAAACTCCAGCGCGGACTGCACCCTCCGCAGGCATGAGGCGGTATGGGGGTCCACCACATCGGCCAGAATCCCCAGCGCCGGCAGCAGTGATTGGCCGGCCTCCAGCATGGCCGCCACAAGATCCAGCATCAGGGCGGGGTCCGCTATACCGGTGGCCGCACCGTCCGGCACCGGGACTTTGGACGCGGTGCGCCCGGCACGATCATCCGCAGAATGACCGGGCATTTGCGGCTGCAGCGGCCGGAGCAGCAGCCCGAAAGCGGCGGCCAGAAACAGGGCAACCAGGATTCCCGCCATCAGGCCCCGGCTGCCTGGCGCACGAGCGTTCGGGACCAAACCCGGCCCATCAGTGCCAGAGCCAGCCCGGCGGCGGCGGCCAGCCAGCCCAGCGGACTTCCGGCGAGGACAGCGAGCGGATCGGCACCTAAGACATAGCCCAGGGCCAAGCCACCCACCGGCAGCCAGGTCAGGAGCCGGACCGTTGCCCGGGGTCCCGCCATTGCCGTTTCGCGGGATGCCTGCTGGTCCAGGCCGCCCTCCAGCTGCGCGGCGTAACGGCCCAGGACCCCGGCCAGCGGAGCACCGCTGCGTTCCGAGACGCTCACGCAGGCGGCCAGTTCACTCCACAGCCTCTCCACCGACAGCTGATCGCCGGTGCCGCCGGCCCCTGGTGTGGCGGAATTTCGCCGGCCAGTCCGCGTCGGGCGGCTTGAGGCCGCGGCTGACCGGAACACCGGCACGGGACTGAGGCCCAGGGAAGCCGCCTGGGCTGCAGCTTCCAGGACAGGCAACAGCCGTCCCGCGAGCGGCCGCCTCGGATCGGAGCCGGCGGCACCGGCGGTCCCGCCGCCGTCCCGCTGCAGGGCAGCGGCATCGGCCCACAACTGATGCGGAGCCCTGCCCGCCGCGAGCAAACCGGTGAGCTGGTGGAGCAGCAGGGGAAGATCCTGAAGCTCCGGACCGGGGCGGGACTGGCACGGCCCAGAGGTCAGGTGGAACTGTTTCCGGCCGGCGGTTTGGCGGGGCTGCCGTCGGCGCAGGCCGCCAAGCTCCGCAGAAAGCTGGGATGATGAACCCGAACGCGGCGTCAACAGAAGCGCCGATACGAACAGCAGCACTGTGATCAGTACGCCGGTCACGGGACAAACGCTTCCTTCCCAACGGGCGGGGACGCGCTTGGGATGTGTCCAGCCAGCCGTTCCTGCAGTCCCGGCCAGCCTGGACCATACCGGCCGGCGGCATCCGGAGACACCAGCGGCAGCAACGCCGGCACGGTCAGCAGCCGCCCGTCGGACGCAACGGTGAGCACAGCGATCTCGGCCACGCTCCGGCCGGCTGCCCCGCGGGCAAGATGCACCACCACATCCAGGGCACTGGCGGCTTGCAGGCTAACAGCCGTGCTGTTCATCCCGGCCAATGCACCGAGTGCGGCCAGGCGTGCCGGCAGGCTGGCTGCGGAGTTGGCGTGGATGGTGCCGCCGGCGCCGTCATGCCCGGTGTTCATGGCCGCCAGCAGCTCCCGGACCTCTGCCCCGCGGCACTCACCAACAACCAGCCGATCCGGCCTCATCCGCAGTGCCTGCCTCACGAGCTCGGCCAGGTCCACCGAGCCGCTGCCCTCCACGTTTCCATGCCGGCTCTGCAGTCCCACAACATGGGGATGCCGTGGATCCAGCTCCGCGGCATCTTCGACCAGGACCAGCCGTTCCCCTGGATCGCTCAGCGACAGCAGCGTGGACAGCAGTGTGGTTTTCCCGGTTCCAGTGGCACCGCTGATCAGGAAATTCAGTCTGGACGCCACCAGCCGCCGCAGCACGGAGGCGGTTTCGGGGTCCACTGTCCCGCCGGCCTGCAGTTCCTCCAAGGTGAACGTCTGCGTGCGACGGATCCGGATAGACAGGAGGGTGGAACCGGTGGAGACCGGCCGAAGAACGGCATGTACCCGGTAACCGCGCAGTTGTACATCAACACAGGGGTTGGAGTCGTCCAGGCGGCGCCCTCCGGCCGCAACGAGCCGTGCGGCGAGGGCCTGGACCTCCGTGTCGGATCCAAACCGGATTCCGGTCAGTTCCAGGCCGTGGCCGCTGTCCACCCAGACGCGGTCCGGACCGTTGACGAGAATGTCGCTGATGCCGGGGAGCAGAGCCAGTTCCTGCAGGGGACCCAGCCCCTGCAGTTCTGCCTGCACCCGGTCCACCGCGCGCAGCGCTCCCTCGGCGCCCAGCAGCCTGCCGCTGGAATGGATGGCGGCGGCCAACCGGGCCGCGGTAACGGGTTCTCCTTCCTCGAGCATCTGCCGGCGCACCTGCCGAATCATGGGAGCGTCGCCGGACCGGGGCTCCTGCGCCACTTCCGGACGCGCGGCACGCCGACCCTGGGGGCTCATGGGCGTTCACCCGCGTTGGAAAGGGCGGACTCGGGCAGTTCGGACGCGAGCTGCCGAACCAGATGCCCGGTCAGGCGCCGGATACTGGCCCGGCGCCCCCGTTCCAGCAGCAGCCCGCGTGCTTCCGAATGTTCCAAGTGACGCACCGCGGGAAGGTAACCGGCCAGCGGAAGCCCCACGATGCCGGCCGCACGGGCATCATCCAGACCGTCACCCAAGGGCCCCCTGACCACCACTGCCTGCGGAACGGCACCCAGGCTGCGGTGCAGGGACCGGGCAGCGAGCACCGGACGAAGACGGCCCGGAACCACCAGCAGCACGGCATCACAGGAGGAGAGCAGCTGCCCGGACCGGTGCCGGGCGCAGTCCACCACGGTCAGGGCAAAGCCCGCCCGGGCGGCGTCCATAACCGCCCGGGTGCTCTCCTCTGCCGGCTCCCGCATGTTGTCCAGGTCAGCATCTGCCGCTGCGGCGGCCGCCGCAGTCTCGGGCACCGCAGGGCCGGGTCTCGTTCCTGAGGCGCCGGACAGCAGCGCGAAGCCGGATACCTGAGGCAGGGCAGACACCAATTGCACCGGATTCAGCGATCCACGGACGTCCGCCAGATCAGGCCAGCGAATGCCGGGAATATCACCACTGGCGAGGCTGGCGTCGAGCCCGCCGCCATGAGGGTCCCCGTCCACCAGCAGGGTTGCCACTCCCTGTTCCGCGGCTTCATGGGCGAGCCAGCACGAGAGGCTGGAGGCCCCCGCACCGCCGCAGCCTCCCATCACACCCAAAACGTAGCCCGCCGACAGGCCGCGCCGGCGGCTCAGGTATTCGGCCAGCCAGCCGGAGGCCGCCGGCAACACGGCCACCCGCACGGAATCCAACCTTGCCGCCGCTTCCCACACCCCGGTGTCCTCTCCCGTGCCCACCAGTATTGTTTCGGCCCGGTGCCGCTCCGGCCCGCCATGACGGAACCGTCCGGGCAGCTCTGTACCGGCCGCGTCGATACCGAGCAGCAGCACCTCGGGGTTCCGCCCGAGGCGGATCCAGTGTCCGCGACGACTTCCAGGTCCAGTCCGGCCGCTGCCGCAACTCTGGACACCTCGTCCTGCAGCCGCTGGGAACGGCTGACCAGAATGACCGGTGTTTGGGTTTCGCCGCCGTGGGCATCACGGCCGGCGGCTCGGCCCGCAGCTGCCCGGGAACCAGCCCGCCGCCGGGTACGGAACGCCCGGCGCCCCTCCGCCGCACCAGTACCAGTAGCCAAAACCGACCCCGGCGGGGGCGAAGGACCGGACCCCGGTTCCGTGCTGCCCTCTTCTGTCCGTGCTGGCCGGGACGCGCCCAGCCGCTCGGCGAATCCCTCCGGACCCCCGTTGTGCCGGTGCACGCCTTCCCATCCCGGCGTCCCTGGAACAGCCAGATCCTCCGGCACCACCGGCCCGGCATCTTCCTCCGCCCACCTTGGCACGGCATCGCTGCGGGGTTTGGCTGCGGGTACCCACAGCTGATCGTTTCTCATGTGCCCAGCGTCCCCAGCCAGTGGCGTGCATGCACGGCGTATCGGTCCGTTTGGGGACAACCTGCGGTGCCGCGGGCGGATGTGGAGGACAGAGCGGTTGAAGAGGACCGCGGATGTGGAGGACAGGACGGATGATAAGGACAGACAAGCCCGCACCTGCCAGCAGGGACAATGGAAGCATGTACGTTGTCCTCACCCCGGCCGGTCCCGGCCCCGCCGCCGGTTCCCTGCAGCTGCAGGAGACAGACGACGCCGGTCAGCCCGCCGCAGCCCCCGCCGTCGTCGTGCCCTCCCTGCTCGCTGCCGTGGTGGGTGACTATGAGGACCGCCCCGTGAACGTCCGCTGGGTATTTTCCAGCACCCGCGACGTGTATCCGCAGCTGCTGAGCGCCGGTGTGCACGTTGAACGCAGCCACGATTTGGCCCTGGTCCGCGGCATCCTGCGCTTTTCCGAAGCAGCCCCGCCCTCCCCTTATATTGAGGCGCTGCGCGCCGGGGCGCCCGAGGGTGATGCTGACCTGCTTCCCCGCCAGCTGCTGCCGGTCCAGCCTGCCCCGAACCAGAGCTCACTCTTCGAGGAACTGGAGGGCTTCGATGACCCAGCCGCCCGCCGCGGTCCCTCCCTCGAAGACCAGGTAACCGAACTGCAGGCCCAGCTCGCCGCAGTTGCCGCTTCCCCGTCACGGCAGGGACTCGCACTGCTGCTCGCCGCCGAATCCGCCGGCGGGCTGATTGCGGTGGAAATGGAGCATGCGGGTCTGCCGTGGCGGCGCGACATCCACGAGGCCATGCTGGAACAGGAGTTGGGTCCGCGCCCGCCCGAGGGGCAGCGCCCGGTCCGGCTGGAACAGCTGGCCGCGGAGCTGCGCGAAAAACTGGGCAACCCCGGGTTCAACCCGGACTCCCCGCAGGAACTGCTGCGCGCCCTGCACCGGGCCGGCATCGAAGTGAAGACCACCCGGTCCTGGGAGCTGGAGCAGCACGAGCACCCCGCCATCGCGCCGCTGCTCGAATACAAGCGGCTATCCCGGCTGCTCAGCGCCAACGGCTGGACCTGGCTGGACGCCTGGGTGTCGGACGGCCGGTTCCGCCCGGAGTATGTGGTGGGCGGCGTGGTGTCCGGCCGCTGGGCCTCACGCGGCGGCGGCGCGCTGCAGATCCCGCGCTTTGTGCGCGACGCCGTCCGCCCGGATCCGGGGCACAAACTGATTGTCGCCGACGCCGCGCAGCTCGAACCGCGGGTCCTGGCAGCCCTGGGCCGGGACAACGCGCTTGCCGCCGCGGCCCGCGGCAAAGATCTGTATCAGGGCATCGCTGACCAGAACTTCAATGGCGACCGGGCGCAGGCCAAAATGGCGATGCTCGGCGCCATGTACGGGGCCACGTCCGGTGAAGCGGGTCGGCTGATGCCGGCTCTTACCCGTTCGTATCCGCAGGCGATAGACGTCGTCGAGCGCGGTGCCCGCGCCGGCGAGGCCGGAAAAGTGGTCACCAGCCATTTGGGACGCAGCACGCCCCCGGTGTCCGAGCGCTGGCTGCGGTCCCAGCAGACAGCCTCCGCCGAAGAGCAGCGCCGCGCCGATTCGCTGGCCCGGTCGCAGGGCAGGTTCACCCGCAACTTCGTGGTGCAGTCCACGGCGGCGGAATGGGCCCTGTGCTGGCTGGCCGAAATACGACGCCGGCTGCGGGCGGCATCGGTGTCCGCACCGGCCGGGGAACTGGTGTTTTTCCTGCACGACGAGGTAATGCTGCACGTGCCGCAATCCAGGGCTGCGGAGGTCTCGGCACTGGTGACGGACGCGGCTGCGGCCGCGACCCGGCTGCTGTTCGGATCCATTCCGCTGGAGTTCCCGGTGGTCGCCGTGACCGTTGATTCCTACGCCCAGGCCAAGTAGCCGGGAAGTTATCCCCAAGGTAGTTTGACCGCTCCCCGGGAGCACTGCCGCGTGCCATACTCGGGGGCAGCGTCAGTCCGTCATGACCCGGGGGAAAGAAGATGAAGCGTCTGTTTGACCCGCCTCTGCAGCCATCGGTGCCGGGAGGGGACGTCCGGTACTCCATGGACCCGTCCGGCATCCATGCCACGCTGGTTGACGTGGCGGCGGACGGGCAGTCGCTGACGCAGGCAGGCAAAGATGCCCGCGCAAGCGGCGAAAAGGTTGCCGGTGGCTTCGGCACGGCAACTGTGGTTGCCGCGGCGTTCAGGAGTTTTTGGTCAGCCCGTGACGACGTTGCTGAGCGCCTGGCTTCCGTGCTGTTCCGCAAGGCCGACGCCGTTTCCACTGCCGCAGCTGCCTTTGCGGACGCCGACGACGGCATGTCGTCCACAGCTTCAGCGGCCCTGGCCAAGCTTCCGGCGGACTATGCCCCGTACCGCCGGGGAGACTACCGGGCGGTGCAATAGTCATGCTGTCGCTGCAGCTGCCGCACATTGATGTTCCCTGGAACGAACTCGAGGATGACGCCGAGGAGATGGTGCTGCGGGCCGCGGCCGCCGCCGGTTACCTGGCCGATGCGACGGCGGCATGGGGACGGTTCCGCGACTGTTACCAGCATCCGGACACCCAGGAGCAGGTCTACGCTGCGCTGGACGAATTGAGGGAACCTCTCGAAAACTGGCAGCGGTCGCTGCAGGAAGCTGCCCGGACCATCGGCAGATTCGCGGCCGCCGGCCGGGCCCTGTCCCGCAGGGCGCGGGAGGTGCAGGAGCTATTCCGGCAGCTGGGCCGGTCCGCGGACGCCGGGGACGACGACGCCGGGCAGGACGCCGCGGAACAGCAGATGAAGGACCAGGCCTCGGCCCTGCAGCGGGACTGGGTTGATCTGCAGGAAACCACTGCCGCAGCGCTGGCCGACATCGGCTATGGAAACGGCGTGGGCCTGCCGATGAGCGCGGCGCCCGGTGGGAGCGTTCTGCCCACTGTGGCGTGGTCCGCTTTCACCGGCCGGCTGGACGAACGGTTCGGGAAACTCCATCCCGATGCCCTGCTGCCATCCCTGCTGGGTTTGGATGCGGCGGAACTGCGGGAATGGGGTGCCGCCAATCCCGCAGCCGCGGCGCTGCTGGCCAACCGGGAGCTAACCGGAACTTTTTGGCCCCACGGGCCCGAGGCGATCATGCAGCAGGCCGTGGCCGGCGGCGCGCATCTGACTTCCGACGGTATAGCCGGTATCCGCGATGCCTGGCTGGGGTTGTCCACGCAGGACCAGGAACGGCTCCTGCTGCTGTATCCGGCGGTCTTCGGCAGCCTCAACGGGGTTCCCTTCGCCCAGCGCGCCGTAGCCAACATCATCACGGTTCCGGGCCTTCAGCAGAATCTTCGGGATGAGCTGGCCGCGTTGCGGGAACCCGTCCGGGGAGACTACACGGACCGGGGGTCAGCGTACGACCGGTGGAAGGAAGCCCATGACGAGTGGAAGGAACGGCGGGGCTCTCTCGAAGGCAAACTCACGGGCCTGGACTACGCGGTGGACAATGCCGTCCAGGTGGTGATGGTGAGTTTGGACGGCGACGGCCAAATAGTGGCCATGACCGGAACGCCGTCAGCCAACACGAAGATCATGGGCGGCTTCGTTCCCGGAACCGGTGCCCGGCTCGGACAGCTTGCGGCGGATATGAACCGTCTCGCAGCGATTACCGGTGATCCCGCCGATGAACTGCTGGGGTTCTACTGGCAGGGAAGCGATGTGCCCCAGGACCTCATCCGGGACAACATGACACCGGCCTACAACGAAAAGGCCGCCCCGTTGCTGGCAGCCTTCGATTATGCCGTGGACCTGGAGCTTCCGGCCGGTACCCGATCAACCTATGTCGGTTACAGCGCGGGGGGATCCATGCTCGGCACCGGTGAGCGGGAAGGGCTGGATTCCAGCAATATCGTCTACGTTGCGCAGGCCGGCCCCGGGCACGGGGTGAGCGTACCGCAGGACACCGCAAACCCCGGAGCCAACCGGTACGCGATCCAGACCAGGAGCGATGTGCTGATCTCGGGGGCGCAGGCCGTCAGCGGCAGTGCGCACGGAGGGTCGATCATTCAGGGCGGCGGTGTTGTCCGGATGGGGGCAACGCGTTTGGAGTCCGGTTTCCGCAACCCCCTGGATCCCGACACGCTGATGGGCGGCCATGTTGAGTACTTCGAACCGGGCTCCACCTCGGCCGAGAACATCAAGGGCGTCATTATGGGCGGCCGGGTCAGCCCTTTCGTGGAAGACATCTGGTATTCAACGGCTGACGGCGGCTTCTACATCTCACCCATCGAACTTCACCCGGAAAAATACACCGGCGACAGATTGGACACCATCAACGTGTTGGACCTCGAAAAATGACGGCTTTCACCCGGCGGGTCCGGCGCCGCTGGCCCGTCCCCGCGGCGGGAGCCCTGGGCATGGTCCTGGTGGCCACCGGCTGTTTCGCTCCCCCGTCCGCTGATTCCGCTGAAACAGAGACCACCATGGCCACTCCATCCGAGAAACTGTCACCGGAGGAATTCGCAGCTGTCCAGGGGCAGCTTGAGGAGCTGTTTCCGTCTCTGGAAGACACCGCTGCCGACAGCGTGGAGCTGTCCCTGCGCTCGCTTCGCGAGTCCTCCTGCTTCGGGCCCGAGGTAAAGGACCGGCAAACCCAAACCAGCTGGTTGGGGATCCTGCGGGGCGTCCCGGCCGATGACACAGCCGCCAATGCCGCCATCGATGCCCTCTCCCTGCAGCTGCAGTCGGATAACTGGACCCTCGTTGAGGAATACCGCACGCCCGATGTCGACATCGGTCAGGTCCGCCTGGTGTATCTCGAGCAGGACCAGGTGAATCTGCGGCTCATTCACGAACACGGTTACCCGGACAAGGTGGAGGTACTGGCGAGCACCGGTTGCTACGGCCACCCCAAAGACCACCGGATGCAGCGCTCCCGGATGGATCCCGAGTACGGGACCAGCAGCCAGGAGTATCCCGACGGCGCCTAGCGGCACCGGGAATCCTCAAGGCCCGGGGAACCCTACAGGACCGGCACGATTTCCCGGCTGCTGTCCCAGGGCAGGGTCCAGCCCAGTTCCTCCAGCACTGCGTTGAGGATGATGCCGGTAAAACCCCAGACCAGCACCCCGTTCACGAGGAACGCCGGCGAGCGGTGCGCGCTGGCCCCGTGCCTCATCACGGCGGTGCGGCGGTTTTCCGGATCAAGCAGGTCCGCCACCGGCACCCGGAACACGGATGCTGACTCGCCGTAGTCCACCACGTCCACGGGCGTGGGCCGGTCCCACCAGCCCAGCACCGGCGTCACCAGGAAGTTGCTGACGGGCAGGCCCACCTCCGGCAGGGTGCCCAGCACGACGACGCCGTCCGGGTCCAGTCCCGTTTCCTCCCGGGCTTCCCGCAGCGCTGCCGCTTCCGGCCCGGAGTCCGTGGCATCGAGTCCTCCGCCGGGAAACGCCACCTGTCCGGGGTGGTCGTTGAGGGTCGCGGCCCGTTCCACCAGCAGGACGTCGAGCTCGTCCGGCACCCCGGCGGAGCGGAAGTCCGAGGGTTTGTCGTCCAGGTTGCCGAACAGGATCAGCACGGCCGCGCGGCGGGCCGTCGCCGGGTCCACGCTGCGGCGCAGCAGTTCCAGGTTCGCGTCGAAGTACGTGGTGCGGGCGGCTGCCGCTACCCCCAGCGCCTGCAGATCCGCGTAGGCGCTCATGCTTCGAGGCCGAACCCGGCGGCACGCAGCTGGGCGCGGGTTTCCGCAGCCATCATCCGGGCGTGAAGTTCCTCGCGGCCCGGCGCCAGTTCATACTTCAGCAGCTTCCGAGCCTTCTCCGGGTCCGTCTCGCCCTCGCCGTAGGAGGGGCAAAGCTGCGCCACGGCGCAGGCACCGCAGGCCGGGTTCTTGGCATGGCATACCCGGCGGCCATGGAAAACCACGCGGTTGGACAGCGGAGTCCAGTCCTTGGGCTCAAACAGTTCGGCCACATCCTCCTCGACCTTCACCGGGTCCTTGGAGGTGGTCCAGCCGAAGCGGCGGGAAAGGCGGCCAAAGTGGGTGTCCACCGTGATGCCCGGGATCCCGAAGGCGTTCCCGAGCACCACGTTGGCAGTCTTGCGCCCCACGCCGGGCAGCGTGACGAGTTCCTCGAGCTTGTCCGGGACCTCGCCGTCGTATTCATCCACCAGCCGGGTGGACAGCGCCTTGATGCTGGCGGCCTTCGCGCGGAAGAAACCGGTGGGGCGAATCAGTTCCTGCAGGTCAGCCTCGTCGGCCTCCGCCAGTGCCTTCGCGTCCGGATACCGGGCAAACAGCACCGGGGTGACCGCGTTGACCCGGATATCCGTGGTCTGCGCGGACAGCACAGTGGCGATCAGCAGCTCAAACGCGTTGGTGAAGTCCAGCTCCGCCACGGAGTAGGGATACAACTCCCCCAGCAGCCGGTTGATCTTCCGGGCCCTCCGTTTCAGGGCGAGCAGGGACGGATCATTCCCGGTTGCCTTAACCACGTTGTCGGTGTCCTTCGTTCGCTCCGGATACTGCCAGGTGCTGGGGGCGGTACCGGCTACTCGCCGGAGTCCTCGCCGACGCGCTCGATGTTGCTGAGGTCCCGCAGCACACCGATGCGGCCGGTGCGCTTGTCCTGCACGAGGAACTCGGTTCCGCGATCCTCCAGGCCCAGTTCCCAGTCGCCCGGGTGGAACATGAACAGCGGCAGGCCGGTGCGCTCGTCGACAATCTGGCGCGGGGTGCCCACGGCAAACCAGAAGGCTTCCACAACGTTCTCGGATTCCTCCCGGGTGGCGCTGATGGAGTCAGAGCCCGACGACGCGGAGACCAGGGGCGATGCCTGCGTGGCAGGTTCCACGGCGGACTGCTGTGCATCCGATTTCTGCGGCTGCCCGGACTGCTGGCCCTGCACCACGGGGTTTACGGTGGTGGCGGCGACGGAGTCATCACGGCGGGGAACGGACGCCGAAGCCTCGGCCTTGGCTCCCGTGACGTTTCCGGCAGCGGCGGGTTCGGTTCCGGCCGGTTCGGTTCCGGCAGCGGCGGGTTCAGTTCCCGCTGAGCCGCGGGTGGCGTCGCTGCGCACCGACTCGTCGCGGTCCGGAACGGCCGTGGCGCCGGCAGCTGCTGCGCTTGTTTCCGGAATCCCGTTCGGGGCCGGTGTGGTGCCGGCGTCCTCGGGCTTGCGTCCGAACAGTCCGCTGGGCGCAATCTTGCCCATCCCGGCAAACCGGGACCCGGCAGGCTTGGCCTCGTCCGAGGCGTCGCCGGCGCGGTCGGTGCCCGTGGAACCGGTGGTCCGCGCCGGAGAAGCCGGAGCTGCCGGGCGGCGGCGCAGGCGGACGGCCTCGCGTGCCATGACGTGGGCGGGCATTTCAGCGCGCTCGGCGAACTCCCGGGAGAACGGCGGAATGTGCGGGGCAAGAGTGGTTGCCACCATCAGGCCGAGGGCACCGATGAGCGTCAGCAGGGCGCCGATGGTGAAGTCATTGACCAGATGCAGGAAGAAGAAGGCAGTGGCCAGCACGGCCACCACGGAACCGAACTGGTCCACGGACAGCGAACCGACCCGGTATTTCAGCTCGGGAGCCATCCGGCGGGCTGCGAACAGGCCCGCCACCAGGAGCGGCAGGATCATGCCGATTCCCAGGAAGAAGAGCGGCGTCAGCGGCGACCAGAGGTTGGCCACCAGGCCAAAGGTCGTGCTCCACGGCAGCAGGGAGCCAATCAGCATGAGAAGGACAGAACCGCCGACCACGGTGTCGCGCAGGCCGAACGGGCCCAGGACTGCGGTCCGGGCTTTGTCCTCGCCGGCTGGACGGCTCTCGGCGGGTGCCGGGGTCTCCGCCACCGTTCGGGTGTCCTTTTCAACGGGGGGCTGGTTCATTCTGTTCTCCATTCACGACCGCCGCCTGCGGGCCGGCAAGTATCTGCAGGCTCGGCATCGGCGGGCCGCATCCACGGTAAAAAAAGCGGTTGCTTCCTCCCACAGCCTAGTCAACGCTCGGACCGCAGACTAGCCGAACTGCCGCAGCACTACCCGCCGTGATCTACCGCTCACCGCAGAAATACCCCCTTTGCGGGACCCGAATGTGACCGTGCACACACGCGTGCCGGATCGGCGATAGGGTTGTTCCAACGCTACGGCAGCCCCTCGATCCGGGCTGGACCGTGGGCACTCAGCTAGCGAAAGGGTTCACGATGTCTGAACAGTCCCCCGTCAAGGCGCATGGCGATGCACTGGAGAACCTGCTCCACGAGCACCGCAGTTTTCCGCCCAGCGCGGATTTTGCCGCTAACGCCGTGGCCAAGCCGTCCCTGTATGAGGAGGCCGCAGCCGAGGGACCTGAGTTCTGGGCCCGGCAGGCCCGCAGCCTGCTGACCTGGGACGAGGACTTCACGCAGACACTGGACTGGTCCGAGGCCCCCTTTGCCAAGTGGTTTGTCGGCGGAAAGATCAACGCCGCATACAACGCTTTGGACCGCCATGTGGAGGAAGGCCGGGGCGACCGGGTTGCCCTCTTCTTCGAAGGTGAACCCGGAGACACCCGGACCTACACGTATGCCCAGCTCACCGAGGAAGTTAAGAAAGCAGCCAACGCCTTCGAGTCGCTCGGCGTCACCAAGGGGGACCGCGTGGCGGTCTACCTGCCGATGATTCCCGAGGCCGTCATCACCATGCTGGCGTGCGCCCGCATCGGTGCGGTCCATTCAGTGGTTTTCGGCGGTTTCTCCGCCGATGCGCTGCGCAGCCGGATCGACGACGCCGAGGCAAAGCTCGTCGTCACCGCAGACGGTTCCTACCGGCGCGGCAAACCCACCGCCCTGAAGCCCGCGGTGGACGAGTCGCTGGTTAAGGAGGGGCACACGGTCAGCAGTGTCCTGGTGGTCAAGCGCAACGGCGAGCCGGTCGAATGGACCGAGGGACGGGATGTGTGGTGGGACGACGTCGTCGGTTCCGCGAGCGCCGAGCATACGGCGGTTGCCCACGACTCCGAGCACCCGCTGTTTATCCTCTACACCTCCGGCACCACGGGCAAACCCAAGGGCATCCTGCACACCACCGGCGGCTATCTGGCGCAGACGGCGTTCACGCACCTGAACACCTTCGACCTGAAGCCCAAAACTGACGTGTACTGGTGCACCGCGGACATCGGCTGGGTCACCGGCCACTCCTACGTCACCTACGCACCGCTGGTTAACGGTGCCACGCAGCTCATTTACGAGGGCACCCCGGACACCCCGCACCAGGGCCGCTGGTGGGAACTGGTGGAAAAATACAAGGTGTCCATCCTCTACACCGCGCCCACCGCCATCCGCACCTGCATGAAGTGGGGCCGCGACATTCCCGGGAAGTTCAACCTGGACTCCATCCGCGTGCTCGGGTCCGTGGGGGAACCCATCAACCCCGAGGCATGGATGTGGTACCGCACGGTGATCGGCGCCAACGGAGGCAAGAAGGAAAACCCGGCTCCCATCGTGGACACCTGGTGGCAGACCGAAACCGGCGCGCACATGATCGCACCCATGCCCGGCGTCACCGCCACCAAGCCCGGTTCCGCGCAGGTGGCCGTGCCCGGCATCTCCATTGACGTGGTGGATGAGATGGGCGAGTCAGTGCCCAACGGCTCCGGCGGTTTCCTGGTGGTAAAGGAACCGTGGCCGGCCATGCTGCGCGGCATTTGGGGCGATCCGGAGCGCTTCAAGCAGACTTACTGGTCCCGGTTCGACAACATGTACTTCGCCGGCGACGGCGCCAAGAAGGACGAGGACGGCGACATCTGGCTCCTCGGCCGGGTGGATGACGTCATGAACGTTTCCGGGCACCGCCTCTCCACCACCGAAATCGAATCCGCGCTGGTCAGCCATCCGTCGGTGGCCGAGGCCGCCGTCGTCGGCGCCCGCGATGACACCACCGGCGAGGCGGTGGTGGCGTTCGTGATCCTGCGCGGCAGCGCCAAGGAGGACGACGACATCGTCACCACCCTGCGCAACCACGTGGGCAAGGAAATCGGCCCCATCGCAAAGCCGCGGCACATCCTCGTGGTGCCGGAGCTGCCCAAGACCCGGTCCGGGAAGATCATGCGCCGGCTGCTCAAGGACGTGGCGGAAGGCCGTGAGGCCGGCGACTCCAGCACTCTGGCGGACAACACCGTCATGCTGCAGATTGCCGAGTCGATGCGGAAGTAGCCCCAATAAACAACCCGCGAAATGGCAGAAGGTGCGCTTCCCACGCTTGGGAAGCGCACCTTCTGCCATTTCGGCGGAGGGGAAGGGTGTTAGCCGACCGTGACGTCCAGAACAACGTCGATGTTTCCGCGGGTCGCGTTGGAGTACGGGCATACCTGGTGGGCTGCCTCGACGAGCTTCTCCGCGGTGGCCTGGTCCACCCCGGACATTTCCACGTGCAGTTCGACGCCGAGCTTGAAGCCGACTTCCTGCTTGTGCAGGCTGACGTCGGCGGTGATGGCGGCGTCGGCGATCGGAGCCTTCTCGGCGCGCGCAATCATCTTCAGCGCGGAGAGGAAGCACGCGGCGTAACCTGCGGCAAAGAGCTGCTCCGGGTTGGTGCCGTCGCCGGCGCCGCCCATTTCGGTGGGAGTAGCCAGATTAACCTTCAGCTGGCCGTCGCTGGTCTGGGCTTCTCCGTTGCGGCCGTCTCCGGATGCGGTGGCTGACGCGGTGTACAAAGCGCTCATGGCAACTCCTTCAAGTGGGGTCTTCAGGTAGACTAACTAGTACGTCTACTTGAGCCAAGTAAACCCGGCTTCGCCGCAATCCGCAACCGAGAAGGAACCATGACCAGCCAGCCCCCGGTGCGCGAGCGCATCCTGGACACCGCCGCAGCCCTCTTCTACCTCGAAGGCATCCGCGCGGTCAGCGCTGACCGGGTCATCGCTGAAACCGGAACCACCAAGGTGACCTTCTACCGGCACTTCCGCACCAAGGAAGACCTGGTGGTCGCCTATCTGCAGGCGCAGTCCGTCCGGACCCGCGCTGCTGCGGCGACCCTGAGCGCCGACCCCTGCACCGGGCTCCTGCAGCTGGCCGAAATCATGGGCGCTGAAACCTGTGTCCCCGGATTCCGCGGCTGCCCGTTCATTAACGCGGCAGCCGAATACCCTGACGCCGGTTCCCCGGTCCGCGCCGTCGTCCGGGATCACCGGGAATGGCTGCACGCCGAGGTCCGCGGCAGGCTCGCACAGCTGGGAGCAGCGGATCCGGACAGAGTGGCGGATCAGCTGCTGATGCTGCGTGACGGCGCCATGGTGCACGGCTACGTCGCCGATTCCGCGTCCGTTTCGGCGTCGCTCATCAGCGCCGGGCGGGCAATCGTCGGCACCCTGGGGCACTGACGCGGCGGAATACCCTCCCGCGCAGGCGTGACCTTGGACTCATGAAGTTGGCACCGGGGCACGCGGGGTAGCAGAATCAATGCTCGTGTCCACTTCCAGCACTGCCTCCCCAGATTTCCCTCCTGTTTCCGCCGATCCGCGGGCCCGTCAGCAGTCGCGCCGGATGGCGCGGAAGGTGGCCGGAGCTTCCTTTGTCGGAACGGCGCTGGAGTCCTACGACTTCTACGTTTTCGGCACCGCAGCCGCACTGATCCTGAACCGGATCTTCTTCCCCGAGGTCGATCCGCTGATCGGGGTGCTGCTGTCCTTCCTGTCCCTGGGCATCGGGTTCATTGCCCGGCCGGTGGGCGCCGTCCTGTTCGGCCACATCGGAGACCGGATCGGCCGCAAAAAGTCGCTCATCTGGACCATCGTCCTGATGGGCACTGCCACCGGCGTGATCGGCCTGCTGCCGGATTACAACACCATCGGCCTGTGGGCTCCGGCGCTGCTGGTCACGCTGCGGCTTCTGCAGGGCCTGGCCGTGGGTGGGGAATGGGGCGGAGCAATCCTCATCGCCACCGAACACGCAGAACCGCGCAAGCGGGCCCTCTACGCCGCCATTCCGCAGATCGGTTCCCCGGTGGGCACCATCATGGTGACCGCCACGTTCCTGCTCCTGACCCAGGCGTCGCAGGAAACCATGGAAGCCGGCCTGTGGCGGGTCCCGTTCCTGATGGCCTTCCCCTTCATGGCCATCGCCCTGTACCTGCGCTTCGCCATTGAGGAAACCCCGGTGTTCAAGGACGTGGCGGAACACCGCGCCGTTCCCCGGGTTCCGGTCCTGGAAGTGCTCACGTCCCAGCGGCTGCCTGTCCTGGTGGCTGCCGCCGCATCCCTGCTGGGCATCGGCTCATACTTCCTGATGACCACCTACACCCAGGCCTACGGCACCACCCAGCTGGGCCTGTCCGATGCCACCGTACTGAATGCCGCACTCGTGGGCTCGGTGCTGCAGCTGGCCACTATTCCGGCCTTCGGCTGGCTGGCTACGAAGATCGGCTCAGCGCGGATGGTTGCCGCCGGCGCCGCGGCCACGCTGTTGATTTCGTTCCCGTTGTACTGGGTCATCAGTACGGCGGACCAGACCACCTACATTCTGGCCATCCTGCTCGGCGGCATCGCTCCAACCGCAGCCTGGGCCGCACTGGGCGGGCTTATGGCGGACCTGTTCCCGGCGCGCACCGGCTTCACCGCGCTCTCGCTGGCTTACAGCTTTGCCGGAATCCTGGCCGGTTTTACGCCGGCGGTCACGTCCGCCTACGGCGATGCCACGGGCGGCGCCTGGTGGCATCCCGGCGTCGTACTGGCGCTGATGTCAGTCATCACCATTGCCGGAGCCCTCGCCGCCTCCCGCATGACGCGCCGCGCCGCAGCCGCGGCCGGTCCCGTCCCGATTGGCGCATAGTTAAGGCATGACTGCCTCCCGCACCCGCAACCTGCTCGTCCTCAACGGCCCCAACCTGAACCTCCTGGGCACCCGGGAGCCGGGGATTTACGGCACCGGCACCCTCGACGACGTTGAGACGCTCGCCCTCCAGGCCGCCGAGGCGCGCGGCTGGACCGTTGACTGCATCCAGTCCAACCACGAGGGGGACCTGATCGACGCGATCCACGGTGCCCCGGGGCTGGCTGACGCCATCATCATCAACCCGGCGGCGTACAGCCACACCTCGGTGGCCATTCCCGATGCGTTGTCCGGCGTCGGGCTGCCCGTGGTGGAAGTGCATCTGAGCAACATCCACAAGCGCGAGGAGTTCCGCCACCACTCCTTCGTGTCGACGGTGGCTGACGTTGTCATCTGCGGCGCCGGAATTGCCGGCTACGGAATGGCGGTTAACTACCTCGCTGCCCGGCTGGACGGCGAAGCCGCGGAATAACCCGCGGCTTCGCTGCAGTCCTACTCTCCGGAGATGCACTGCCCGGGCGACACCGGGTCGGAATAGCCGGCGGCGGCCTCTGCCACCGGGCCCAGCTCGTTCAGGGACAGGGCATAGCCGATGGGCTGCTCCCCCGTGGTCTTGGCGAAGATGACGCCAGCCACCTGCCCGTCGATGTCCAGCAGCGGACCGCCGGAGTTGCCCTGCTGTACGTTGGCCGCCAGGGTGTAGACCTCCAGCACCTCGGGGGAGGTCCCGTAGATATTGCGGACCGAAACATCCGAGAGCCGCTCCACGTTGGCCGCCTGCAGGCGGAACGGGCCACCCGCCGGATACCCGGCAAACGCCGCCGTGGTGTCGTTGGGCAGCACCCCGCCCAGCGGAATCGGATCGGCGTCCAGGTTCTCCACCGCCAGCACCGCCAAGTCCCGGGTGCTGTCAAAGTGGACCACCTTGCCCGGAAGCGCTCCCCCGCCGGGAACCTGCACCACCGGCTCCGGCACACCCGCCACCACGTGCGCATTGGTGATCACGCGGTCATCGGCGACCACAAAGCCGGAACCGGTCTGGTTCTGCCCGCACTGGTAAGCGGTTCCGGTGATCTTGACCACTGATTCGGAGGATGCTTGCAGCGCCGCCGAGGACAACGCCTGATCGGGTGCAACCACGGTGTCCGGCGCCGCGCTGTCCAGGATGGTCGGCAGGCCTTCAGCCAGGGTGAAGGAACGCAGCTGCGCGGTCATGGCCTTCACCCGGTCCGGCGTGGCGTCGTCGATCGTGGTCAGGACCTTGGACGAGGTGATCTGCTGCGAGAGGAACGGCACACCGAGTGTGTTCACGCTGAACGCGAGCATCGACATCACCAGTGCGGACACCGCCAGGTTCACCGCACCGCCGAGCAGCCGGTCCAGGAACCGCAGCGGCGGGAAGTTCAGCCAGCGCCGGATTCCGCCGCCCAGCGCCGCTCCCAGCGCGTGTCCGCCCAGGACAAGCACCGCCACCGTGGCGATGACCGCGGTCAGCCGCCAGCCGTCGTCGGGCACCCACGCCGCTACCAGCGGGATGGCGAAAAAAGCGGCAACGGCTCCGGCCACAAAGCCAACGATGCCGCCCAATGTCACTACCAGACCGTTCCGCAGGCCGGCGATGAGGTAGAACAGCAGCGCCAACAGCAGAATGATGTCAAGCAGGGAAAATCCGAGCACAAACAGCTCCAAATACGGTGTAGGGGACTAACACGGGACCGTGCGCAGACGGGCCTGCCTCCAGAGTTTAGCGGTCCAAGCTGGGGAATCCGTTCCCAGCGGAGCGTCGCGGGCAGTGCGGCGGGGCGTCCTTTTTATCATCCGAGGGCGAACAAAGCTATTACAGGTGTCACATGGGGCCGTAGTGCGGGAAGATAATAGAAGGGACAACTATTTACAGGAGATTTCATGGATATCGAGGTACTGCGCCGTGCGCCACTGTTCGCCTCATTGGGAGACGACGTCTTCGCAGCTCTAACCGACGAGTTGACCGAGGTCGACCTTTCGCGCGGCGCATCAGTTTTCCGCGAAGGTGACCAGGGCGACCAGCTGTATTTCATCGTGTCCGGAAAGATCAAGCTGGGCCGCTCCGCACCAGACGGCCGCGAAAACCTGCTGGCCATCCTCGGCCCGGGCGAGCTCTTCGGCGAGATGGCACTGTTTGATCCGAGCCCGCGCAACGCCACCGCCACCGCGGTGTCGGAAACCCGCTTGGCCGGCCTGCGGCACGATAATCTGAAGGCGCTGCTGGAAACGCGCCCCGAAGTGTCGGTGCAGCTGCTCCAGGCCCTGGCCCGCCGGCTTCGCCGCACCAACGAGTCCCTCGCGGACCTGGTGTTCTCGGACGTTCCCGGCCGCGTTGCCAAGGCGCTGCTGGACCTGGCGGACCGCTTCGGCCGCCCGGCCACCGATGGCATCCTGGTGGCGCATGAGCTGACCCAGGAAGAACTGGCCCAGCTGGTCGGTGCTTCCCGCGAAACCGTGAACAAGGCCCTGGCCGAGTTTGTGCAGCGCGGCTGGCTGCGCCTCGAGGCGCGCGCCGTGGTCATCCTGGACGTCCAGCGGCTGCGCCAGCGTTCCCGCTAACGCCAGGAACCACCGCATAACGACGACGGCGCCGCTCCCCCTCTGGTGGGAGCGGCGCCGTCGGTGTCTGCCGTTGTTCTCGCGTCTGCCTTCGTAAACCGGCGGTGCCCGGTCAGCGCCCGCGCTGGGCCGATCCTTCGCCAACACCGCTGAGCTGTACAGACAGCCAATAGCCTCCGTCAGCCTGGACCAGTTCGGGCTGGAACACCTTGGCCGGGCGCCGGGACGCCAAATACGCGATGCACCCGCGGGCGCTGGCCAGCTTTTCCAGGACCAGTTCCACCTGCGGGACGGTCAGCTCGCCCAGAGTCAGGCCAGTGGTGTCGGGCACCCCGATTTCA
This sequence comes from Arthrobacter citreus, assembly GCF_038405225.1. Taxonomy (NCBI): domain Bacteria; kingdom Bacillati; phylum Actinomycetota; class Actinomycetes; order Micrococcales; family Micrococcaceae; genus Arthrobacter; species Arthrobacter citreus. The sequence goes on along the minus strand of NZ_CP151657.1, from coordinate 7,414 downwards.
TCTCCCAGGGCAGTGGTCTCCCGTGCCGCGATTTCCGCAGCTGCGGACCTCCACTGGCCCCAGCTGCCTTTGCCGTCAAGCAGCGATGTTTCCTGCCCAATGGGCTGCACCGCCGCAAAGTACCGCGTGTCGAAGCGGCGCAGCGCGAAGTCCGCGGTCTGCCAGTTGGACAGCGGCCGCAGCAGGTCAGTGCGCAGGCCCAAGCCGCGCCGCGACAGCAGATCCAGGAAGGACACGTCTCCGGACGCGATTCCGGCCCGCGCGGCCATCCACTCCGGTCCGCGGTTGGCTTCAAGCAGCGTGGACTCGTCGGGGCCGGCGAGCAGGATCCCGGTTTCTTCAAACAGTTCACGGATGGCGGCCACCACGTGGCGGCGGGCCAGCCGGGGATCGTCGATCCCCAGCGCTTTGGCCCAGGCTGCCGGAGACGGACCGTACCAGGCAGCGGCGGAACCGTCGTCGCCCTCTTCCAAGCTGCCGCCGGGGAAGGCGACCTTACCCAGCGGGGATTCGCCGCGCCGGTACGCCAAATAGGTTTCGGTGCCGCGCGGGGCATCCCGGACCAGCACCACGGAGGATGCCAGGCGTGGTTTGCGCGGTGTGCGGTCACCGTGTTCTAGCCAGCTTTCCGCGGCCCCCCGCAGATACGGGGGAACCGGGAAAAGCCGTACGGAGGTACTAGGCAAATTCTGCGATCACTTCTACTTCGACCGGGGCATCCAGCGGCAGCACCGCCACTCCGACGGCGGAGCGGGCGTGTGCGCCAGCCTCGCCGAAGACTTTTCCCAGCAGTTCGGAGGCACCGTTGATCACGGCCGGCTGTCCCGTGAAGGACGGGTCCGAGGCCACGAAGCCCACTACTTTGACAATGCGGCTGATGCGGTCAAGATCACCAATCTGTGCCTTGATCGCGGCCAGCGCGTTGACGGCGCAGGTGGCGGCATAGGCGGCTGCATCCTCGGCGGACACCGAAGCACCCACCTTGCCCGCCGCCGGCAACACGCCGTCCACAAAGGGCAACTGGCCCGAGGTGTAAACGTAGTTTCCGGTGACGACGGCCGGCACGTACGCCGCCACGGGAGCAGCCACTGCGGGCAGGGTCAGACCCAGCTCCGCGAGCCTGCGCTCCACGGCCGAAACCGCCCCGGTCACCTCTGTCACTGCGACTTCTCGCGCTTCATATAGGCCACAGCTCCGGTGCCGTTCGGGGCGGGGGTGATCTGAACCAGCTCCCAACCTTCTTCGCCGTGCATGTTAAGGACAGCTCCCGGGGTGTGAAGAGGAAGCGGCGTGATGAAATATTCCCATTTGCTCATAATCCAAAGACTAACGCGTGCTTGTAGACTGATGCGCATGGCAGCTCGCAAATCACCTCTTTTTGACACGGCGACCACTTTGGGCAAGATCGTCGCGTTCTTTGGCGTCAGTGCACTTTGTGGTGTTTTGGCCGCGGGACTCCTTGTTCCCGCCGCCGCGGCTGCCGGCACCGCAGCATCCGGATCCCTTCAGTTCTTCGACGATCTGCCGTCGGAACTTGAGGCGGGAGCGCTGGCGGAACCTTCCAAGATTTTCGCCAATGACGGCTCCCTTATTGCCACCCTTTATGAGGAGAACCGCCAGCCGGTCAAGCTGGCAGAAGTCTCCCCCATCATGATCGACGCCATGCTGGCCATCGAGGATGACCGCTTTTACGAGCACGGCGGCGTGGACATGCAGGGCATCATCGGCGCTTTGGCCTCAAACATCTCCTCCGGCACCAACCGCGGCGCGTCCACGATCACCCAGCAGTACGTGAACAACGTCATCATTGACTCCAACCTCCAAAACGAGGAGGAAGTGGTCTTTAGCGGCAGCGTCCAGAAAACCTACGGCGACAAGCTGCGGGAGATGAAGCTGGCCATCGCAGTGGAGAAGCAGCTGAGTAAGGACGAGATCCTTGAGGGCTACTTCAACATTGTGCCGTTCAGCGGGACGACCTTCGGCGTGCAGGCAGCCGCGAAGTACTTCTTCAACGTCACTGCTGCGGAACTGAACATCCCCCAGGCCGCTCTTTTGGCCGGCGTCGTCAACGGACCCACCCTCTATAGCCCCACCGGCAACCCAGAGGTGGCCCTGAAGCGGCGCAACCTGGTGATCGGCACCATGCTCAGCACCGGACGCATCACCCAGGAAGAGCACGACGCCGCCGTCGCCACCGACCTGGGCCTGAACCTCACTCCGGTTCCCAGCAACTGCGTTGGCGCAGTCCAGGCACCGTACTTCTGTGACTATGTCACCCACCTGGTGACCAACGACGAGCGGTTCGGCGCCACGTTGGATGACCGCAAGAAGCTGCTGTACCGCGGCGGCCTGAGCATCAACACCACCCTTGATCCCGAGATCCAGAACGCTGCACAGACGGCGATCAATGAAACCGCCAACCCGGACACAACCGATCCTGAGATCGGCCACTCCATGGTGTCGATGGAGCCGGGCACGGGCAAGATCCTCTCCATGGCGCAGAACACCCGCTACACACCCGAACCGGGGCCGGGCAACTCTGTGCTGAACTTCAACGTGGACCTGTACCAGGACGGCAACCCGGAGAAATCACTGGGCGGGATGGGCGGCTTCCAGCCCGGCTCAACCTACAAGCCGTTCACCGTGGCGGCCTGGCTCGACGCCGGCAAAACACTGAATGCCCAGCTGGACGGCCGCAAGCGCACCTACCCCGCAGGCCACAGCTGGAACGCCAGCTGCCTGCCCGGCGGCCGGTACGGCATTCCGGAGCCCTGGACACCCATTAACTACGGCGACACCAACTACAAGACCACCTCGGTCATCGATGGCCTGGCCAACTCCCTCAACACGATTACGCTAGCCGAGATCAACCAGCTGGATCTGTGCAAGTTCCAGGAAATGGCCTACGCATCCGGCATCCACAACGGCAAGAGTGCCGAGGGCGAGAACCAAATGCTCGGAATCGACCCGCCGTCGTCCTTCGGCGGCGGCGGCGACGCCTCGCCGCTGTCCATGGCCACCGGCTTTGCCACCTTTGCCGCCGAGGGCCTCAAGTGCGAGCCCCGCGCTCTGACCTCGGTGACGGCATCCGACGGACGGGCCTTTGAGGTTCCGGCTCCGGACTGCCAGCAGGTCATGAAGAAGGAAGTTGCCCAGGGCGTCAACGCTGCCACCCAGCAGGTGATGACCAAGGGATCGGGTTACAACCTCCAGATCGGCCTGCCGGTTGCCGGCAAAACTGGAACCAACGATTACCGCTCCCAGACCTGGTTCATGGGCTACACCACCGGCATGGTCACCGCCACCTGGCTGGGCAACCACCGCTGGGGTGACGACCGCGGCACCATGATCGGCAAGCCGATTGGCGGCCGGGTTTACCCTGAGATTGACGGCTCGCTCATCGCCGGACCGTCCTGGAAGAACTTCATCCAGCGCATCCCGGGGGAATTCGGTGCCAACCCGTTCAATCCCCCGCCCGCCAGCATCATGGGCAACCTGCCGGCACCTCCCAAGCCGGCCCCGGCTCCGTCCCGTCCCGCCTCCGATGACAACGGCGGCGGCGACAACGGCGGAGGTAATGGCGAAGGCGACGGCGGAGGTAACAACGACGGCGGCGGCGAGGGCGGCGGCGACAACAATGCCTCCGGCGCGGGCTTCTTCGAAGACCGGTTCACTGCCGGACGCGAAACGTACTAACCGTGGCTGATTCCTCCCTGAGCACAGCCCTGCGCTCCGCAGCATGGGCTGCCGGAGCCGTGGCCGGGGCCGGCACTGCAGCCCTGGCCTACGCATCGCTGGTCGAACGCAACCTGTTCGGAGTTCGGACGGAGACGCTGGCTGTCCTGCCGCCGGGAAGCGATCCTCTGCGGGTGCTGCACCTCTCGGACATCCACTTCGTTCCGAACCAGAACATCAAGACCCGGTGGCTCGCATCATTGGCCGAACTGGAACCGGATCTGGTGGTCAACACCGGTGACAACCTCAGCCACCCCGAAGCGGTCCCGCCGCTGCTGGCCGCGCTGAAGCCGCTGCTCCGGTTCCCCGGCGTGTATGTGCCCGGCTCCAATGACTACTACGGCCCGATGCTGAAAAGCCCGTTCACGTACTTCACCGGACCCTCGAAGATTACGCGGGAACCGCCGGAGCTGCCGTTCGGCGAGCTGTTCGGCGCCTTCGACGACGCCGGCTGGACGGGCCTGACCAACCGCCGGGATTCCCTGGTCCTGAACAACATTCGGCTCGATTTCTCCGGTGTTGATGATCCACACCTGGACCGAGACGTGTATGCCGGATTCCCCGAGCCCGCCCAGGCAGCGGATCCGGCCCCTGCAGTCCGGATCGGCGTGGCGCATGCTCCGTACCAGCGGGTGCTGAACTACTTCACCGACGGCGGCGCGGAGCTGATCCTGGCCGGCCACACCCACGGCGGACAGGTCTGCATCCCGTTCTACGGCGCTTTGGTCAGCAACTGCGACCTGCCCACGTCCCGCGCCAAGGGCGTGTCGGTCTGGGAGCACAACGGCCGCAGCGTGCCGATGAACGTTTCAGCCGGGATCGGCACGTCACGCTTTGCTCCCGTGCGGTTTGCCTGCCGTCCGGAAGCCGTGCTGCTGACGTTGACACCGCGGGCCTAACCCCGGCGCTGCCTGAGGCTCAGCACGGCATGACTGCGGCCGGAATGACACCCGCCGCGGGGTTCTTCGCACCGGACGTGATCAGACTCTGGACCGCCGTCGATTCTGCCGCCGGGTCAGGCTTAGGATTGAGGCCACTAGGGACGCTGCTTGCTGCAGAACCCTCCATCCGCACAAAGAGGTTTCATGCCCGCGCAAACAACATTGTGGCTATCCCTTGGTCGGTTATATCCACATTTGCGGCCCATTCTCCCCCGTTTGATCCTCGGACTCTTCTGCGCATTGGGTGCCAGCCTTATGGCGCTGGCCATCCCGCAGGTTTTCCGGGTCCTCATTAACACCTCGCTGAACCCCGGCGGTTCCACCGCCGCGGTGTGGGGCGCGGCCGGCGTCGTCCTGGGTCTTGGCGTGCTCGAGGCCGCCTTCGTGGCACTGCGCCGCCAGTTCGTGATTGCCCCCGCCACCACCGTGGAAACCCGGATGCGCACCTCGTTCTACCGGCACCTGCAGGATCTGTCCGTGGAGTTCCACGACCGCTGGGGCAGCGGCCAGCTGCTGTCGCGGGCCATGAGCGACCTGAACCTGATCCGCCGCTGGATGGCGTTCGGCGCCATCATGCTCGTGGTCACCGCGCTGACGGTGGTGATCGGGTTTACCGTCATGCTGTTCACCAGCTGGCCGCTGGCCCTGATCTTCATGGCCGCCGCCGTTCCGATTGTCATTTACGGCTTCCGCTTCAACCGGTTCTACCGGCAGGTGTCCCGCCAAAGCCAGGACCAGACCGGAGACCTGGCCACCACTGTGGAGGAATCAGTCCACGGGATCCGTGTCCTGAAGGCCTTTGGCCGCAGCCGTGAAGCCCTGGACTCGTTCGAGGAACAGGCCCAGGAGCTGCGCCTGACCGAAGTGTCCAAGGCCAATTCCCTGGCCAAGTTTTCGCTGGTGGTGACACTGCTGCCCGAGGCGGCGCTGGCTGCGGCCCTCGTTGTCGGCATCATCGCGGTGGCCGACGGCACGCTCAGCATTGGTGCGCTGGTGGCGTTTTTCGCCACCGCCGCCGTCGTTGCCGGTCCGGTGGAAGCCATCGGGCCGCTGCTGTCCATGACCCTCACCGCGAAAACCGCCATCGACCGGCACTACGAGGTGATGGATGCCCGGCGCTCCATCACCAGCCCGGCCAACCCGGTGCATCTGCGGGACGTGCGCGGGGAGCTGGTGTTCGACGACGTGCGCTTCGCCTACCCGGACACCAAGGACGGCACCCGCAGCATCATCGACGGCGTAAACCTCTGCCTTCGGCCCGGCGAGACGATGGCCCTGGTGGGCGTCACGGGCAGCGGAAAGACAACCCTGCTGCAGCTGGTGCCGCGGCTCTTCGATGTCACCGGCGGCTCGATCCGGATCGACGGCACCGATCTGCGGGACCTGGACCTGGAGGAGCTGCGCACCATCGTGGCGGTCGCCTTCGAGGACACCACTCTGTTCTCCAGCTCCGTCCGCGACAACGTGCTGCTGGGCGCGGAACCGGCAAGTTCCGCCGAAGCCGACCAGCTGCTCGCCCAGGCGCTGGACGTGGCGCAGGCCGACTTTGTGTATTCGCTGCCCGAGGGCACCGACACGCTGATCGGTGAGGAGGGGCTAAGCCTTTCCGGCGGCCAGCGCCAGCGTGTCGCCCTGGCCCGCGCGATTGCCGCCCGGCCCAAGGTGCTGATCATGGATGATCCGTTGTCGGCGCTGGACGTCCGCACCGAAGAGCTGGTCGAAGGCCGGCTGCGGGAGGTGCTGGCCGACACCACCACTCTGGTGGTCGCGCACCGCCCCTCCACGGTCTCCCTCGCGGACCGCGTCGCCCTGCTGCAGGACGGCCGGATCAGCGCCGTCGGAACCCACGCCGAGCTGCTGGCCGGCAACGAGCACTACCGGTACGTGATCGCAAGCCTGCCCACGGGGCCGGAGGATCTGGACAGCGGACTGGAAGAGAACCCGGCGTCAGGAAACGACGACGGCGACGACGGCGCCTTGGACACCGCGCGTCTGGATGATGAGGAGATAGTCCGATGAGCCGGTTAACTGTCCGCCGCGGCCCCGCCAAGGGTTCCGATCCGAACTACGACGCCGGCGCCCGGCTGGGCACTGCCGGCGAGGACGCCGTCCACCTGGGCAAGGAGGAAAACCAGGCGGTCCGCCGTCGTTCGCTGGCCCTGCTCGGTTCGCTGATCCGGCCTAACCGCGCCCGGTTCATCGGCACCGTCCTGCTGGTGGTTTTCTCCCAGGCAGCGCGGGTGGCCGGGCCGGCCATCATCGCCTACGGCATCGACCATGCCCTGCCGGACCTGAGGGCGGGCAACAGCCTTCCGCTGATCCTCTCCGGCGTTGCCTACCTCGTGGCGGCACTGCTGGCGGCCGCGCTGACCGCCGGATACGTCCGCGCCACCGCACTGCTGAGCCAGGCCATGCTGCTGGACCTGCGGCTGCGGGTCTTCCGGCACACCCAGCGCCTGAGCCTGGAATTCCACGAAAAATACACCTCCGGGCGCATCATCTCCCGGCAGACGTCGGACCTGGAGGCACTGCGCGAACTGCTCGACTCGGGCATCAGCTCCCTGGCCTCCGGCGCCATGTACATGCTGTTCACCGCCGTGAGCATTTTCCTGCTGGATTGGCGCACCGGGCTGCTGCTGCTGGTGGCTTTTGTTCCCATGTACCTGCTGACCCGCTGGTACCAGACGCGTTCCCAGCTGGCTTACCGCGCATCCCGGGTGACCTCCGCAAAGCTGATT